>CADEED010000057.1:0-2635 GCA_902826225.1 uncultured Pseudomonadota bacterium
GAAAGTGTTACCTATGTGTCCGGAATACTGTGTTACCCATCAGCCCGTACGGACAACATGTGGACATTGGACAAGGCCGAACTCGATCAACTCACGACATCGCAGGGACGGTGTCCCGAGAGTCGCACCGATTTTGAATTGACCCGGAATGTGGAATCTCCGATCAAACTGGAGCTGCGTCAAATTGACGCATCCTCGTGGCATTTACGCCGAACTAGAGTCGGAATCCGAGTCGCGTCCTCGGCTGGAGGGAGTTCGAGCACGTGTTCAGATGGTCCCTGGTTCTCGCCTACATTTTTCTCGCCGGTTGCGCCGCCGGCGAGAGTCCGGACGAAGCGTCGGTCGTCGAGGCGATGAGGCGTCAGTTCGACAAGCCCGAGGCTCGCCTCGAGGTGGGTCCACTTGCCGTGGCTGGCGATTCGGCGCTCGCGGACTGGACGCAGGGCGAAATGGGTGGTCGGGCACTCCTCAAGCGTCATGGCGATGAATGGCGCATCGAGCTCTGTGCGGGCGACAGCATCAAGAACGAGACCACGCTGGCGATGTCCGGCATGTCGAAGGAACACGCGCGGATGATCCTCGCGGAGCTCGAGGCAGAGGAACGGCAGGCCTCACCCGATCGTCTGAGGCGGATCGCCGCGTTTCGAGGCGTGGTTCGCCTGGGCGAGGGCGCCCACTCGCCCGATCATCCCGCTCCGGACCATCCCGCGCCGGCACACTGAGCGCGTCGACCCGCCATGACTTTTCGCGCTGACGACGCGATCGGCACCCGCCACTACGTCGGCATCCTCGCTCTGTCCTGCGCCACCCTGTTGCTCGAACTGGCGTTGACGCGCGTGCTGTCGGTCGCGCTCTGGTACCACTTCGGATTCCTCGTGATCTCGACCGCGATGCTGGGGTTCGGCGCCTCCGGGGTCACTTTGGCGCTGTGGGGGAAATTGCGCGCAGACATTCCGCTCGACATCGCGTTGACCCGGATATCTATCTCGTTCGGCATCGCCGTTTGCGCGAGCTTCTGGCTGATGCAGCGCATTCCGTTCGATCCCTTCGCGTTGCTGAACGACCGCATGCAGCTGCTGTGGGCGCCACTTTATTACGTCGTCGTGGCTGCGCCGTTCTATTGCGTCGGCCTTGCGCTCGCGTTGTTGCTCACTCGAGGAGCGCGCGAAGTGAACCGGCTGTACGCGTTCGATCTCGTCGGCGCAGGAATCGGCTGCATGCTGCTCGCGATGATGATTCCTGTCGCCGGAGGCAGCGGCAGCGTTCTGGCGGCCGCAGCGATCGGCTGGGGCGCCGCGGGCGTGTTCGCAGTCCGTTCGCGTCGCGGATTGATGGCCGCTTGCGCCACCGCGTGCGTGATTGGCGGCGCGGCCATTCCTTTCGCGGATAGGCTCATCCCGATTTCCGTCAGCCCGGTCAAGGTGACCCCTCCCGGCCCGCCGCTGCTCACACGCTGGAACACGTTCTCGCGTGTCGACGTCTACGAACGGCGGATTCCCGACGGGGGAAGCCAATCGACGCATCGGCGCATCGTCATCGATCGCGGCACCGCCGCGACCGGCATGAACGACCTGCGCCCGGACGTCTCCACGTACCTGCGCGATCATCGGGAGGACCATGGATACCTTTCCGGTATCGCGTACGTCGGCAAGACACGGCCAAGGGTGCTCATCATCGGCAGCGGTGGCGGATCCGAAGTGCTCGACGCGCTGCACTTCGGCGCCAGTCAGGTCGTCGCGGTGGAAATCAACGGCATCATCAATGACGTGGTCAGCCGCGAGATGAACGATTATTGGGGCGGGCTGTTCCTGCGACCGGAGGTGCAGCTCGTCACCGAAGAAGGCCGCAGCTTCGTACGACGTTCGCACGGTACGTACGATGCAATCGTGTCGATGCATACGATCAGCAATGCGGCCGTCGCTTCCGGCGCGCTGTCTTTGGCCGAGAATTACGTTCTCACCCGCGAGGCCTTCACCGACTACTTCGACCGCCTGGCGCCGGATGGTGCGGTGTTCTTCACCCGGCCGGAACCCCAGATCGCGCGCCTGCTCGCGACGGCGCGCGAAGCACTGCGAGACCGCGGCATCGCGGACCTTCGCGACCGCGTCTACATCTACCGCGCCCGGCCCGACGACTGGGAGCGCCAGCGTCTCGGCGAAAACCGCGGCGCTTTCGAGGCGGGGCTGCTGGTCCGCAAAACTCCCTTTTCGGCGGCGGAGATTCTGCGCATCGAGTCGCTCCTCGACGTCGGCAGGGCCGGGCTCGATGGCAGCGTCCGCGAGACCCTCTATTCACCGGGCTATGGCCACGATGGCCTGTACCATCGCCTCGTCACCGCAGGCGATCTCGAGACCATCTACCGGGCTGAAGCGCGACAGATCGAACCGGCTACCGACGACAAGCCGTTTTTCGCGCACCTGACACGCTGGTCATCGCTCGCCTCGGCCTTGGGGGAGATGCCGTCGTCCCGCGGACTCGGACTGGTATTGCTGGGCGATCGCCCCGTCGCCGAAGTGACGCTTCTCGTGCTCCTGGTACAGACGCTGGTCATCGCGGCGATCGCCATCCTTTGGCCGCTGTGGCGGCTCGCGCGCGCCGGCGTGGCGATGACGCGTCGCTGGAGGACGTTGCTCTA
>CADEED010000057.1:2645-21162 GCA_902826225.1 uncultured Pseudomonadota bacterium
GGCGCCGCGTTGTCCCAACGTTTTTCGGTCGAACCCGGCCGGGTGCTGCCGCGCATCCTGATGGTCTTGCTGGCCGTACTCGCGGCGACCGCGGCGTCGACCCTTTGGTTGTTCGATCTGGCGATCGGTCTGCCGATCGGCTTGCGCATTCTCGTTGCAGTCGCATCCCTCGCACCTCTCGGTCTGCTGCTCGGGATGCCATTTCCGCTCGGGCTGAAGTGCCTGGCAGGTCGTGACGTCGCATTCCTGCCTTGGGCCTGGGGTGTGAACGGATTCTTCACCGTGATCGGGACCGTGAGCACGCAGATCATCGGCATGACTTTCGGCTTCACGGTCGCCTTGCTGATCGGCGCGGGTTGCTATGTGCTGGCCATTCTCGGCGCGGCGGGCAATTTCGTGACGCGGCGAGCCGCCTAGACGACGCCCTGCAACGACAGCGGGAGAAATGTCCTTCAGGGGGCAATCTCGCGCGCGCCGTGCACCTGTCAACCACGCCCTGCTGGCCGGGAGCGTGTTGTTCGTTTCAATGAGAGAATGCAAAAGGTGGGGACGGTAGATCTCTCACATGACCAACAGGGTACGAATCGACTCTTGAGCCTCCCTTTCCCATCGATTCTCGAGTCACTCGTGCCAACCAGCTTTCGCGCTCTGCTGATCGTTGCCGCGTTCGGGGTCGCGACCGCGGCCAACGCAGCCAACCTGGTGTCGCTGCGCGCTGCCGAAGTGGTCCCGCCGGCATTCGTGCCCGATCGCTTCGTTTCCGTTTCGGGCTCTGTCGTCGCGGTCAAAGGCGTCGACCTGTTTCGGCTGGACGACGCGCGAACCTCGTGGCGACCGCTCGACTGGCGATTACCGGGCACGCTGCTCGGATCGATCAGCGGCGGCGGCGAGGAGTGGCTGCTTCTCGAATTGCCGGCGGAGGGCGGCGCGATCCGCCTGAGTCTTCCGCCGGAGACGACCGTCGAGGGACCGACCTCGTCGCCGAACCTCCCCATGAAGCTGCGCGAAGTGCAGGGTGCCGTACTCAGGGGAGTGCCGAACGTGTTCGGCGTTTCGCCAGACGGAAATCTGCATTGGCTGACGCTCGCGGCTCCCGGATCGCATTGGTCCGTGCAAGACGCCGGCCCGCTGTCGGCCGGCGTGCTCACCAGCGTCGTGGCTCAGGACGGTTCCCTGTTCGCGACGCTGCGGGAGCCCGATGCCAAGGCGGATCAGCTCTGGCGTTGGACTCCAGGCGCCGACTGGCGGCGGGTGGGCGAGCTCGCCGGACGCGTCGTGATGGGAACGGCCCGGGCGGTCGGTCAGGCTCACGTGCTGTATCTCACCCAGGCATATTCGGCTGGACGCGCAGCGCCGGCCCAACTACAGACCTATCACTCGATCACCGCGGCCTTCGCGAACCAGGGAACGGTATCGGCCGAGGCCGTGACCCGCGGCGTACCCTTGGGCGACGGGGTGATGTGGGAGGCGCGAGCACTCACGCTGACCGAGATCGTCGGCAGCAAACAACTGCTGCGACCACTCGACTGGCTGATGATCATCGCGTACCTGGTCGCGATCGCCGGCATCGGTGTCTACTGCTTTCGTCGAGAGGCAAAGAATTCGACGTCGGAATTCTTCGTCGGCAGCCGCACCATTCCTTTCTGGGCGGCCGCCGTGAGTCTGTACGTCACCAGCACGAGTTCCATCGGCTACATCGCCACGACGGCCAAGGCCTTCGCAACGAACTGGCAGTACCTCCTCGGCAACATCACGACGGCCTTCGGCCTGTTGTTCGTCGCCGTGTGGATCGTGCCGATGCTGAGACGCCTGCGGCTGGTCTCGGTGTTCGACTACCTGGAACAGCGATTTCACCCGTCCGTGCGAATGCTGGCGAGTGCGATGTGCATCCTGCTGCATCTCGGCGGACGCATGAGCATCATCCTTTTTCTGCCGGCGCTCGCCATCGCGACCATCACGGGCCTCGACGTGGTCTGGAGCATCCTGATCATGGGCGTGGTGACCATGGGATACACGGCGCTCGGCGGCATGCGGGCGGTCATCTGGACGGACTTCCTGCAGTTGATCGTCAAGATCGGCGGTCTGGTGTTTGCCCTCGCGTTCATCTGGGCACAGCTGGACAGTGATGTGGCGACGACGATCGCCGCGGCGAGCGACGCGGGCAAGACCAAACTGGTCGACTGGCGCTTCGATCTGACGCAGGCAACCGTCTGGGCCTTTCTTTTCGTCGTCCTGATGGAGACCGTCCTGACGTTTCCGAAGGACCAGGTCCTCATGCAGCGCGTGTTCACGACGCGGTCGGACAAGGAGGCCGGCCGTTCGGTGTGGGTGTTCGCCGCCATCATCATTCCGGGTGCGTGGCTCTTCTATCTCATCGGCACGGGCCTGTGGACTTACTACCAGCAGAATCCGGAGCGTATGAACCCGCTCTTGTCCGTCGATGCGACGTTTCCACTGTTCATCGCGGCCGAGCTGCCGGCGGGGGTGACCGGGCTCATGATCGCGGGTATCTTCGCGGCGTCGATGGCCACCTGTTCGAGCATCATGAACAGCGTGGCGACGATGGTGTCGGTGGACTTCTACGAGCGCCTCGCCGGACGCCCGACGCAGAGGTTCAGCATTCGCCTCGCCGAGTGGGTGACGGTTGCCGCGGGCATGGTCGGCATCGGCCTCGCGCTGCTGCTCAGTCGCTACGACATCGGCTCGTTTCTCGACGTCGCGCTTGAGCTCTACGGACTGCTGGGTGGCGGCTTTGGCGGCGCGTACACGCTGGGAATGTTCAGCCGCCGGGCCAACTGGCAGGGCGTCCTGATCGGGATGGTCGCGAGCACGGTGCTCACGTTCGCGGCCTGGGCGGTGGATCTCGTGCACCCGTTCGTCTACCTGGGGCTCTCGATCCTCATGTCGATCCTGTTCGGCTACGTGGGCAGCCTGTTCTTTCCGCCGCCGCGGCAGGAAGCGCTGGAGGGCCTGGTGATCACGCGTTGAGCGGCATGATCCGTTCCTGTCTGCCGCCTATTTCCGGGGAGTCAATCTGACCAACGCGCCCCCGGAGGCGGCGAGGCGGATCCGCAGTTCGCCGGACGACTTCACGTCACGCCTCTCGATTCTGAAACGCGATTCTGCATCCGGGTCATCCCGGTAGATCTCCGCGCGGAACTCCCCGTCGGGAAGGAACGACAGCGGGACTCGCACGTCTCTCGCGTGACGATCCGTCATGGCGCCTATCCACCACTCATGGCCGCTACGACGCGCGATGACGATCTCCTCGCCGACGCGGGCGGCCAACGCGTGGGTGTCGTCCCAGGTCGTCGGAACGCCCGCGACGATGCGAGTCAGTGGATGAGCACGATAGGCCGATGGATAGTCGGCCATCATCGGCAGGTGATTCTGCAACACCACGTATGAGGCCAGCATTCGGGTCGGTGTGCCGATCACCACCGGAGCGGCCACCACGGGCTTGAATCGTTCGAGAGGTACGCCGCGCAATGTCCCCTGGTGGAAGTCGAGCGGCCCGGCGAGCATGCGCGTGATCGGCACGGTGACGTCATGTTCCGGGGTCACGCCGTCCGCATCCCACTTGTCGTACTCCCAGTTGCGCACCGCTTCGCTGTTGAGCAGGTTGGGGAAGGTGCGCTCGAGACCGGTCGGCGCCGCGACGCCGTGCAGCGTCACTGTCAGCTGATTGTCCGCGGCGAGTTGCAGGAGCTGGCGCTGGAAATTGACCATCTCCTGGTCGTCGCGATCCATGAAGTCGATCATCACGCCTTCGATGCCCCACGCCCGGTACAGCGGAAACGCACGCGCCATGTGCTTCTTCGCCGCTTCCCAATGCATCCAGAAGCGCAGCTTCACGCCTTTCTGACGCGCGTATTCGATGACCGCCGGAAGATCGAGGCCGGCGATTCCCCGGGTGATGTCGGTGCCTTCGTATGGCGCGATGCGGCCGCCGTACCAGGCGAGGTCGTTCACGCCATCGAGCGAGTGGTACTCGATGCCGTACTCCGCGCAGAAGTCGATGTAGAACTTCGCGGTCTCGGTGTTCAGCCCCATCTTGAACGGCGCATTCGTCTCGTAGAAGTCGTTCCACCACGGAAAGGTGGTCTTGCCGGGCCTGATCCACGAGGTGTCCTTGATCAAGCTCGGGGCATTGAGCTTCAGCACCGTGTCGGACTCGATCAACTGGCGCGGATCGCTCGCCACGAGGATCAGGCGCCACGGCGAATCGTGCGGCAACTTCGCACGCACGGCGACCGCAGGTTCCGCGGGCAGAGGCGAGAGCCGGCTCACCAGGTTGCCGCGCTCTCCACGGGCGAGGTACAGGCCGGCGTAGTCGGTGAGGTTCGCTTCGAGGACGGCGGCCCAGCGGGCGCCCGGCAGTTGCACGAGCAGCGGCAGCCCTGAAAGTCCTTCCGAGGGGATCTGGTCGACAGCCGTTCTCTCATAGCGGTTTTCGTGCGAAGTGGTGAAGTGCGCCAGCGGCAACCGCGTCGCGACGGCGCCCCGTGGAAAGGCAAATTCCGTCATCTCGGCGGCGAGCTCGAGATCCGTCCAACCCGGCTGTTCAGGAAATCGATACCGTATCGCGACTCCGTCGTCGTACGCCCGCACTACCACCTGCCATTCGAGGGGTTTGGCTCCGCGCTCACGCAGCGAGAGGATGGTCTCGGTCGCGCGATCTGCGACATGTCTGCGCTTGCCGGGGAATTGTTCGAAGGACGTGTCGATCGCCTTGGTATGGCTGCCGACGATCTCGCAATCGCGGCCGAGCTCCGTGCCGCCGTTCAGGCGAACTCCCAGCATCGAGGCGGTAACCACGCTCTGGTTCGACGCGGAGACGCGGTACTGGAGCGCCGAAGCGGCGCCGGGCGTGGCGCGCGTGAAGAGTTCGACCTGCAATTGTCGATCCGGCGAACCGACGAGCACCGGCTCGTCGACTGCCCGTGCCACCGTCGCGCCACCCAGCACCGTCGACCAGAGAATGCCGCGCAGGATGTTCCGCCGCTGAATGCTTCGTGCAGTCAGGTCACGGTCCATCTGGCGCGTTGCCAGTCGCGGCGACGGCGCCGACCCCAGGAATTCCTTTCGGTTCATCGTCGATCCCCCAGGAGGTGCCGTCGGCAGATTAGCGTCTTTTTCCACCTCATGGTCCCGCCGCCGCTTGCGGATGGGCCCGCCGAAGTGCTATTTATCAGATAAATAGGTTTTATAGAGTATCCACATCGCCGCGCAAGCGTGCGGTGGCCAGACGTGATGTCACAGGAAAAAGTCCTTCACAAGCTGCGGTCGCGCGCCTGGTTCGACAACCCGCAGAACCCCGACATGACCGCGCTCTACATCGAGCGATATCTGAACTACGGCTTGTCGCTCGAGGAATTGCAGGGCGATCGGCCGATCATCGGCATCGTTCAGACGGGCAGCGATCTCGCGCCGTGCAATCGCCACCACGTCGTGCTCGCGGAGCGCGTGAAGCAGGGCATCCGCGACACCGGCGGCATTCCGCTCGAGTTTCCGATCCACCCGATCCAGGAGACGGGCAAGCGTCCCACGGCCGGCCTCGATCGCAATCTGGCGTACTTGAGCCTCACCGAGGTGTTGTTCGGCTATCCCATCGATGGCGTGGTGCTCACGATCGGCTGCGACAAGACGACGCCAGCGTGCCTCATGGCCGCGGCGACGGTGAACATCCCCGCGATCGCACTCTCGGTGGGTCCCATGCTGAACGGCTGGCATCGGGGCGAGCGCGTCGGCTCCGGCACGATCGTCTGGAAGGCACGGCAGATGCTCGCCGCGGGCGAGATCGACTACAAAGGCTTCGTCGCACTGGTGGCGTCATCGGCGCCCTCGACCGGCTACTGCAACACGATGGGCACGGCGACGACGATGAACTCGCTGACGGAAGTGCTCGGCATGTCGTTGCCCGGCTCCGCGACTATCCCGGCGCCGCATCGCGACCGGCAGGAATGTGCCTGGCGCACGGGCCGGCGCATCGTCGAGCTCGTGAAAGACGACGTAAAGCCGTCCGACATCCTGACGCGGGAGGCTTTCATCAATGCCATCCGCGTGAACTCCGCGATCGGCGGCTCGACCAACGCGCCTATCCACCTGAACGCCATCGCGCGGCACATCGGCGTCGAGCTGACGCTCGACGACTGGGAGAAATACGGACGTGATGTCCCGCTGCTCGTGAACCTGCAGCCGGCGGGGGAGTACCTCGGCGAGGACTTCCACCTGGCGGGCGGTGTGCCGGCGGTGTGCTCGCAGTTGATCGAGAACGGCCTCATCGAGACGCGAACGCTGACGGTCAGCGGCAAGAGCATCGGTGAGAACTATGCTGGCAGCCGCATCGAGAACGAAGAAGTCATCCGCCCGTTCAAATCGCCGTTGCGGGCCGACTCGGGCCTCACCGTGTTGCGCGGCAACCTCTTCGAGTCCGCCGTCATGAAGACCAGCGTGATCTCGGACAGCTTTCGGGCGCGCTACCTCGCGAACCCGTCCGATCCGGAGGCGTTCGAAGGCCGCGTCGTGGTGTTCGACGGGCCGGAGGACTATCACCGGCGCATCGACGACCCGTCGCTCGGCATCGACGATCGCACGCTGCTCGTGATCCGCGGCGCCGGGCCCATCGGATATCCCGGTGGCGCCGAGGTCGTGAACATGCGTCCGCCCGCGGCGCTGATCCGCGCCGGCATCGACGCGCTGCCCTGCATCGGCGACGGCAGGCAGTCCGGCACTTCCGGATCGCCGTCGATCCTCAATGCCTCGCCCGAAGCTGCCGTCGACGGCGGTCTCGCGCTGCTGCGCACCGGCGACGTCGTGCGCGTCGACCTCAAGCGACGCGAGGTCAACGTGTTGTTGTCCGCGGAAGAGATGTCGCAGCGTCGCGCCGAGCTCGAGAAGCAGGGTGGCTACCAGACGCCGGTCTCGCAGACGCCTTGGCAGGAAATCCACCGGCAGCTTACCGGTCAATTCGCCGGCGGCGCCGTCCTCGAGCAGGCCGTCAAGTTCCAGAAGCTCGCGCAGAACGCAGGACTGCCGCGCGACAGTCATTAGGTCAACGATTCGGAGTTGGGGGTGAGACTGATGAGTATCGGACGTTTGTTGGCCACGCTCCTGCTCGCCGGCAGCGGTGCCACGGCGGCGGCGCAGACCAGCCGCGCGGAATTCGGCCGACTCGCCGACGGCCGTGTCATCGAGGTCGTCACCCTGCGCGGCGCGAGGGGCCTGGAAGCCAGGGTGATCACGTATGGCGCGACACTGCAGTCGGTGCTCGTGCCGGACCGCAACGGCAAGGTCGCCGACGTGACGCTGGGCTACGCGAATCTCGAGGACTACGTGAAGACGCCGCAGTACTTCGACTCCACGGTCGGCCGGTTCGCCAACCGCATCGCGAAAGGCCGCTTCTCGCTCGACGGCAGGGAATACCGCACGCCGGTCAACAACAACGGCCAGTCGCTGCACGGCGGCGACCGCGGATTCGACAAGGTGCCGTGGGAGATCGTCGAAGTCGGGCAGGGTGCGAAGGCCAGCGTCACGTTGCGGTACGTGAGCCCCGACGGCGACATGGGTTATCCCGGCAGGCTCACGACGCTCGCCCGGTATTCGCTCGAGGGCAGCGACCTCACGATCGAGTACACGGCGACGACCGACAAGCCGACGATCGTGAACCTCAGCAATCACGCGTACTGGAATCTCGCGGGTGAAGGATCCGCGGGCGGCGCGATGGGCCACGTGCTCACCATCCCGGCCGAGTCGTACACGCCCGTGGACGCGGTGCTCATCCCCACCGGCGAGCTGCGCGCCGTGGCCGGAACCCCGTTCGATTTCCGCAAGCCTGCGACGATCGGGGAGCGGGTCCGACACTTCCGCGATGCACAGCTCGTCGCGGGACGCGGCTACGACCACAACTTCGTGATCGCGCGGGAGGTCGCTGTTGCACCGCGACTGGTCGCGAGCGTGCGCGAGCCCGTGTCGGGACGCGGCTTCGAGCTGTGGTCGAACCAGCCGGGGCTGCAGTTCTACTCGGGCAATTTCCTCGACGGGACGACGACCGGAAAGTCGGCCAAGGCTTACAGGCAGGGCGACGCGCTCGTGCTCGAGCCGCAGATCTTTCCGGATACGCCGAACCGTCCGGCCTTCGGATCGGCGCGTCTCGCGCCGGGCCAGCAGTACCGGAACGTCATCGTCTACAAGTTTTCCGCGCGGTGAGCCCGTCGAAGCGGCTGTTGATCTTGCATAAACCTATTTATCTGATAAATACTAACTGTATGACAATCGACGATCGCCCCAGTCGTTCAATGGGCCGGTCGGTAACAACAGAGTGGGGGTTTGAACATGAGCACTAACAAACTGCGGACGGTGGCCCTGAGATCGCTGGGCATGGCCATCGCCCTTGCCTTGGGAACGGCGCCCTTCGCCGTCGCACAGACGTCCGAGACGCCGGCGGACGATTCGCTGGAGACGGTGACCGTCGTCGGTCTCCGCGCGAGCCTCCAGGCCGCGCGCGACATCAAGCAGAACTCCGACCAGGTCGTCGATTCGATCGTCGCCTCGGACATCGGCAAGTTCCCGGACAACACCGTGGCTGCCGCGCTGCAACGCGTGCCCGGTGTGCAAACCGTGGTCGGATTCAACAACGAGATCGTGAATCCGCTGATTCGCGGCATCGGCGACATCCGCACCACCGTCGACGGACGCGAGATGTTCACCGGCGTGGGCCGTGGTTTCGCGTTCCAGGATCTGCCGGCCGAAGCGCTCGCCGGCGCCAACGTCTACAAGAGCAACACCGCGAATCTCATCGAAGGTGGTGTCGCCGGCGTCGTCGACCTGCGCCTGCACAAGCCGCTCAACTTCGAGCCGGGCTGGACGGGCGTCGCGAACCTGCGCGGCACGCGCAGCGACGAGACCGACGACATGAACTACAACGCCGGCATCCTGATCTCGCACCGCGCGGATACGGAAGCGGGTGAGTTCGGCTGGCTGGTCGATGCCTCGTATTCGAAACAGAACTTCAATCGCCCGATCTCTTTCAACTGCGATCCGCGTTCGGCTACCAACGGCCCGATGGGCGCGGCGGGCATCGTGCTGCCGACCTGCGTCGGCGGTCTCAACGACTTCGGCGAGTACGAGCGCCCGCAATTCAATGCCGCCCTGCAATGGCGCATGAACGACAACTGGGAGGTGTACGGAGACTTCCTGTACGCCGGCTACGACGCGACGTTCGAAACGGACTTCATCTTCTCGGACATCTTCGGGGCGTCGAGCATCACCAACGCAACGGCCAACGATGAATGCTACGACGCGCACATCAACGGCGCCGGATTCCTCGGCAGCAACGGGCGCCCGGCGTCGGGTGGCAATCCTGCCGTACCGCCGGATGGCATCCAGAGCCTGTGCAACGGCACCGGCGCGACGTTCAACAATGTCGCGGGCCTCACGAGTACGCAGGCGAAGACCGGCAAAACGGATCAGTTCGTATACGCCGTCGGGACGAAATTCAACTCCGGCGCGTTGCATCTCGGCGTCGACCTCTCGCTGGTCGACTCGGTGAACAAGAACCGCAACATCATCGTCGACATCGGCAAACAGATTCCGACGGTGAACATCGCGGTCAACAGCAACAGCCACGGCACGACCGACATGCCGGGCGATCCGCTGTCGGATCCGGACGACTTCCGCTTCGCGAACAGCCTGTTCCAGGACATCAACCGGCAGGAAAGCACGCTGTTTGCCGCCGCGGTCGACGGTGCGTATGACCTCGAGGGTGCGTTCAAGCAGCTGCAGTTCGGTGTTCGCTACGGCGATCGCGATGCCAACTACCGTTCCAACGCACCCGGTGGTCCGGGTTCGCCGGGCGGCAATCGCGTGACGTTGGTGAATTCGGTGGGGCTGCCCGCCGACTTCCTGGTCCGCTCGCCCGCCAGCATCCCGTTCATCAACGGCGGGGCGCACTGGATGACGCCGGACGCGGACTTCCTGCGCGACAACACCGACACGCTGCGGGCGATCTACGGCCAGGCGCCCGGCGATCCGCCGACCGATCCCTCGCGCAACTACGACGTCACGGAGCAGACGCTGGCGGGCTATCTCCAGACAAAGTACGAGTTCGAAGCGGGCTCGATGCTGATCGACGGCCTGCTCGGCGTACGCGTGACGCAGAACGACCGCAGCCTTTCGGGCACCGGCCGCATCGACGGGGTGCTCACCCCCGTATCGGTCGATACGAGCGAAACGGAGGTTCTGCCCAACGCCAGCCTGCGCATCAAGCTCACGGACAGCCTGCAGGCGCGCCTCACGGCGGCCCGCACGCTGTCGCAGCCGTTCTTCGGTGACCTGAATCCCGGCCTGTTCTACGAGCGGCCGGCCAACGAGAACGTCGTCCCGGGCGGCTCCGGCGGCAACCCGAACCTCAAGCCGCAGATGTCGAATGCCTTCGACGCGACGCTCGAGTACTACTTCTCGACGAGCAGCTACCTCTCGGCGGCTATCTACTACCGCGAGCTCGAGGATCGCGTGGTGGTGGCGGCGAACCGCGAGATCATCGACGGCGACGAGTACCTGATCTCGCGGCCCCGCAACGTCGGCTCGGCGACGCTCCAGGGTATCGAGCTTTCTGCACAGGTCTTCTTCGACTTCCTGCCGGAGGGCTGGAACGGTCTCGGCGCCTTCGCGAACTACACGTTCGCGGACAGCGAGATCAAGACCTCGACGGACCCGCTCAACGGCTACCCGCTGACGGGCGTCTCGGAGAACTCGTTCAACGTCGGCCTGCTGTTCGAGAAGTTCGGCATCACGAGCCGTCTCGTCTACACCTGGCGCGACAAGTTCAACGAGTTCCAGTTCGGCTGCCTCGTGACGGAGCTGCCCGGCGAGACGCGGTTCTGCCCGGATGATCCGGGTGACGTCGCCCCGGCGCCCATCTTCAACAAGGTGAAGGCGTACGGCCGCGTGGACTTCTCGCTGGGCTACGACATCAACGAGCACCTGAGCGTGAGCCCTCGAGGCAAACAACCTGACGGGCTCGGACTACTACAGCTACTTCAATACGACGAGCTTCCCGCACGACATCCGTGTCGACGACCGTGCCTACGGTCTCAATCTCCGGATGAAATTGTAGGAAGTCGGGGCACGCCGCCGCCGGTCCCCTCCGGACGGCGTGCCCCTTATTCGTCGAGAGTGCGAGTATCGGCACGCGTCGTATCGACGCTGCAGGAGCAACACCCCATGAGATCCCTCCGAAACCTGTCTTTCGTCCTGTCCGCCGTGCTGTTGCTGGCGGTCGCCGGCACCGCGGGCGCCGCCGAGCGCTGGTCCGAAGCGAAGGCCAACGGCTGGTACGAGAAGCAGCCCTGGCTCGTCGGCGCGAACTTCAACCCCGCGAGCGCGATCAACCAGCTCGAGATGTGGCAGGCCGATACGTTCGATCCGGCCGGCATCGATCGCGAACTCGGCTGGGCCGCGGCGATCGGCATGAACACGATGCGCGTCTATCTACACAATCTCTTGTGGGAAGACGACGCGGCGGGCTTCAAGAAGCGCCTCGACCAGTTCCTCACCATCGCGGCGAAACACAGGATCCGCCCGATGTTCGTGCTGTTCGACAGCTGCTGGGATCCGGAGCCGAAGTCGGGGCCGCAGCATCCGCCGATCCCCGGCGTGCACAACTCCGGCTGGGTGCAGGCGCCCGGCCGCGCGCGGCTCGAAGACGAGTTGCAGTATCCGAAGCTCAAGGCCTACGTCGAAGACATCGTCGGCACGTTCGCGAAGGATGAACGCATCCTGTCGTGGGATGTGTGGAACGAACCCGACAACGACGGCGGCGGCAACTATCCGAAGCACAAGGACAAGCAGAAGTTCGTCGAGAAGCTGCTGCCGCAGGTGTTCGAGTGGTCGCGCTCGAAGTCGCCGGTGCAGCCGCTGACGAGCGGCCTGTGGCACCACGACGACTGGTCGTACGGGAAGCTGACGGCGATCGAGAAGATCCAGATCGATCAATCGGACGTGATCTCGTTCCACGACTACGGCTGGCCCGAGTCCTTCGAGAGCCGCGCGAAGACACTGCAGCAGTACAAGCGCCCGCTGCTGTGCACCGAGTACATGGCGCGCGGCAACGGTTCCACGTTCGACGGCTCGCTGCCGCTCGGCAAGAAGATGAACATCGCGATGATCAACTGGGGTCTCGTCGACGGTAAGTCGCAGACGCGCCTGCCCTGGGACAGCTGGAAGAAGCCGTACACGGCCGACGAACCGACGATCTGGTTCCACGAGGTCTTCCGGGGCGACGGACGCCCGTATCGCCAGCGCGAGGCAGACCTGATCAAGGCGTTGACCTCGGCGCCGAAGGGCGTCGTGCCGGATCTGTCGCCGACGACGACGAAACGCTGAGGGCTCCGACGGTGATGCCGGGACGTGCCGTTGTCGCCTTGCTGGTTCTCGCGGCACCGGCGATGGCTGTCACGCGATCGCAGCTCACCGACACGGAGGCGCTCTATCCGCGCGTCCTGCGGCTGCAGGGCGGGGCGTTGGTGGCGTCGTTCACCACGTTTCCCGCGGGCGCGGGCTCGGGTCAGCAGGATATTTATACGAGCGCGGACGGCAACCGTTTCACGCGCATCGGCGCGATCACGGACCCGCTGTTCGCGGGCGGCTTGTGTTGCGGCACGCTGTACGAGCTGCCGGCGCCGGTGGGTGCGCTGCCCGCCGGCACGCTGTTGTGGGCGGGCTCGATCGGCGGTGACACCCCCGCCGAGCCCATGCAGATCCGCATCTACCGCAGCGCGGATGCCGGTGTCAGCTGGACCTATCTATCCAATTGCGTCACCGGTTCGCTCCCGCGGAGCGCCGGCGGCGTGTGGGAGCCGGAGTTCACGATGGCGGCCGACGGCTCGCTGAACTGCTTCTACTCCGACGAGACGAAGCCGCCGAATTCCCAGCTCATCGCACGCGTGCGATCGACCGACGGCGTCAACTGGTCGGCGCCCGTGGATGTCCTGCGGACCCCGGTCGCGGCCGACCGGCCGGGCATGCCGGGCGTCGCGCGCCTGCCGGGATCCTGGTTCTTCACGTACGAGGTGTGCGGCCCGCCGGGTTGCACGGTCTACTTCAAGACGTCGGCGGATGGACTCGACTGGGGCGACGTCGCGAATATCGGTCAGCGCGTGCAGACCGCCGGCGATCAATGGTTCCAGCACACGCCCACGGTGGCGTGGATGCCATCACCGGCGCCGAACGGCACGCTGCTGATCACCGGCCAGGTCTTCATGAACGACGGGCAGACCGATGCCCGGAATGGCCGGGTCGTGCTCACGAACACGGCGGGTGGCGCAGGCGCATGGACGGTCATCGACGCCCCGGTGTCGATCGAGAGTCCGCCGCAGCCGCTCACCGGCAACTGGTGCCAGAACTACTCGTCGCCGCTGTTGCCGTCGACCGATGGCCGCACGCTGCTGCAGTTCGCCACGGACTTCACGACCCTGGGAGGCGTGCGCCGGTGCCTGGCGTACTTCTCGAATGGCGCGCTCGACGC
Organism: uncultured Pseudomonadota bacterium; assembly: GCA_902826225.1. Taxonomy (GTDB): domain Bacteria; phylum Pseudomonadota; class Gammaproteobacteria; order Steroidobacterales; family Steroidobacteraceae; genus CADEED01. Next base: position 16,171 of record CADEED010000057.1, read on the forward strand.
CGGCGTGGCGTCCACGGCGTCGCTGGCCGCGACTCCCGCCCGCGTCGAGCCCGGAGCGCCCGTGACGCTCACCGCCACGGTGTCGAACGCGGGTGGCGCGCCGGGCGGCAGCGTGGAGTTCTACCGGGGGCACATCTTGTTAGGCGTCGCCGAGCTGGGCGCCGGCAGCGGGAGCACGCGCACCGCGACGCTGCAGGTCCCCGCTGCGTCGACCGCGCTCGGCTTCGAATCCGGAGGCAACGAGATCATGGCCCAGTATCCCGGCACTCTTTCCGCGGGCGGCGCCAACGCCGCCGCAACCGTCACGGTGGAGAGTCCTGCACCCGTCCCGCCCCCGGTCAGCGGAGGAGGCGGCGGGGGCGGCGCACTCGGCTGGATCGAGGCCTTGCTGCTGTCCGCGATTGCCTGGCGGCGCGGGCGGCGCCGTGTGTTCGCGCTGGGCATTTCGCTGATCGCCGTTGCCGCCTGTGCGGGGACGCCGGACGATCAGTTCACGAATCCGTTGCTGCTGTCCGGACCCGACCCGTGGATCACGCGCGACGGCAACACCTATTACTACATGCACACGATGGGCGATCGCCTCACGATCTGGAGGACGCGCGACATCACGAAGCTGCGCGATGCCGAACAGAAGACCATCTGGACGCCGCCCAAGACCGGGCCGAACGCGGAGTCCATCTGGGCGCCCGAGCTGCATCGCATCGACGGCAGGTGGTACGTGTATTACTCCGCCGCCCGCAAACACGATGACGATCCGAGTCGCGGCGTCTGGGTGCTCGAGAACGACTCCGCCGATCCGTTCGCCGGAGAATGGCGCGACCGCGGCCGCGTCAACACGCGTTCGCCGGGCATCGACGGCACGACGTTCGAGTACGCCGGAAAGCGCTACTTCGTCTACTCCCCCTATGCGGGACCCGACAGCGTTCTCGCGATCGCGCGCATGAGCGATCCGGTCACTTTGACCGGGCCGGAGGTCGTCATCGCCAGGCCCGATCAGCCGTGGGAGAGGCAGGGTGGGCGGCAGATCGTCGAAGGTCCGGAATTCCTCGAGGGCCCGAAGGGCGATCTGTTCATCGTCTACTCCGGCAGCGCGTGCTGGTCCGACGACTACGCGCTCGGGATGTTGCGCGCGGCGCCCGGCAGCGATCCGCTGGACGCCGCCGCCTGGAGAGAGTCGCCGCGTCCGGTCTTCGTCAAGTCGCCGGAGAACGGCGTCTTCGCGCCCGGCCACAACGGATTCTTCACGTCACCGGACGGCCGCGAGCACTGGATCATCTACCACGCGAATCCGCGCCCCGACATGAAGTGCACGCAGCAGCGCGCCCCGCACATCCAGCGATTCGACTTCGACGCCGACGGAGTTCCCGCCTTTGGCGCGCCCATCGGCAGCAAACCATCGAACAAGCCCAGTTCCTGAGCGGAGAGAATCCATGAAAGTCTTCACGAGCCTGATGCTCGCCGCCGCCCTGATCGGCGGCGTCGCGGTCGCCAAACAACCGGATCCGCCCGGGCAGGTACCCGCTGGCACGAAGCCGGTCAACGAAGCCTATCTGTTCGCGCACATGACACACGCCGACTACGGCCGCCTGTACTACAGCGTGAGCACGGACGGCCTGCACTGGCGCCGACTCAACCGGGGCAAGCGGATCACCGACGACTACCGCGGGCACCCGGACATCGCGCAGGGTCCCGACGGCACTTACTACATCGCTGGCAACGAGAACGATGCCTCGCCCACGATCAACATCTGGTCGTCGCGCGATCTCATCGAGTGGAAGCGGTTCAGCACGTACGACCCGGACCTCAAGGCGACGCCGGGCTACTCGCAGGCGCTGCAGCGCATCGGCGCGCCGAAACTCTACTTCGACGAACCCTCGAAGCAGTTCGTGATGAGCTGGCACACGCCGCATCTCGAGGGAACGCCCGAGGACGGCGAGCGCTACTGGGCCAGCCAGCGCACGCTGTACGTGACGTCACGCGATCTCAAGACCTTCGCCGGGCCGCCCAAGCGCCTGTTCGACTGGGACATGGGCACCATCGACGTGTTCGTCCGGAAGGCCGAAGGCAAATACTGGGCGGTCATCAAGGATGAAACCTATCCGACGCTCGACTGGGTGACCGGCAAGACGATCCGCATCGCGCAGGCCGACTCACTACTCGGTCCTTACAAGGATCTGAGCGCGCCGATCAGCCCGAACTTCCGCGAGGCGCCGATGCTGATCCCGTCGCCCGACGGCAGGGTCTGGTACCTCTATTACGAGCAGTACCCCGGCGTCTCGTACGGCCTGTCCGTGTCGAGGAGCCTGGCGGGCCCCTGGTATCAGGTATCGGGTTACACCTTCTTCGAGGATTGGGATAAGTACAGTCTGCCCGCCAAGGTGCGGCACGGCGCGATGATGGTGATCCCGCGCAAACGTCTCGACGCGCTCGTCGAGCGCTTCGGCATCGAGAAATAGGGTAATTCCGCTATTCGATTTGTATAATCAATCTGATTCGTGCAAAAGAACGTAGCCGCTACGCACGCCATCAGGAGACCCCGTGAATCCACGTGAGATGCCGTCGTCTCCGCTTCGTACCGTGCACGGCCGGAGCCTCACGTACAGCCTGCTCGATTCGTTGGGTCGGTCCATCGTCATCGGCGATTTCGACAACCGCATATTCCCCACCGAGGCCGCACTCTCGAAGCATCATGGCGTCAGCCGCTCGGTGACGCGCGAGGCCGTCAAGATGCTCACGACCAAGGGGCTGCTGAGCGCGCGGCCGCGCCAGGGTACGGTCATCGAGCCGAGCACCTCGTGGAACCTGTTCGACTCGGACGTCCTGCGCTGGCTGCTGGATCGCAAGTTTTCCGTCGAACTGCTGCGGCAGTTCAACCAGCTGCGCGTCGCGATCGAGCCGGAAGCGGCGGCGCTCGCCGCGCGATTCGCCACGCCAGCCCAGTTGTCCGCCATCGAGCACGGCCTCAATCGAATGCAGCTCGCCGAACTGGCGCAGGACGACGTGCTCGACGCGGACATCGCTTTTCACGTCGCGGTGCTGAACGCCTCGGGCAATCCGTTCTACGCGCAGTTCCGCGACGTCGTGGCGACCGCCTTGCGCAGCTCCATCCGCTTCACCAACCGAATCAAGGGCCGCTCCGCGAGCGTGGCCGACCATGCCGCGGTCAGCAGCGCGATCCTCAAGCGCAATCCGCAGCGCGCCCGGACCGCGATGACCAAGATCATCGGCGACGTGCTCACGCTGATCGATACCGCCAAGAAGTAGCCGTCGATCCGCCGCCGTCGCGGGCTTGAGCGCAGCGCCTCGTGCCGGTACAAGACGTCTGGATGAACTCCCGCACAGTCTCCCCGTCGTGCGTATTCGTGGTCCTGGCGTGCACCGCCTGCGCCTCGACGCCCAACGCGCCTAAGCCCGTCCACTGGCCTTTGAGCGACGTGGAGAATATCGGCGGCCACGCCACGGAAGTGCTGGGCACGCCGAAAATCGAGTCCGTCCACGCCGAAACCGCCATCGTCTTCGACGGCAGGGGAGACGGCATCCTCGTGCCCGCGAACCCGCTGGCGGGCTGGTCGCGGTTCACGATCGAAGTTCGCTTCAGGCCCGATGGATCCGGCGCGGAGGAGCAGCGCTTCCTGCATCTCGAAGACGACCTCGATCGCCGCGTGCTCATCGAGACGCGGGTGCGCAACCGGCAGTGGGCGCTCGACACCTTCATGTTCCGGGACAAGGATCGCAAGCTGACATTGCTCGACCGTGCCCGCGTTCATCCCACGGACCAGTGGTACTGGGTCGCGCTGGTGTTCGACGGCATGCGCATGACGAGCTACGTGGACGGCGTGCGCGAGCTCGAAGGCATCGTTTCGTTCACGCCGATGATCACCGGCAGGACTTCGATCGGCGTCCGGCAGAACCGGGTGTCCTGGTTCAAGGGCTCGATCTCGCAGGTGCGCTTCACGCCGCGTGCCCTTACATCCAAACAACTTCAGTCCAAACCCTGACGCGGCGCGCTTCGTGCTCTTGTGGAGGGACTGGATAGGGCGGGCCGTGGCGCGATGAGGACCGGCGCGTGCCGGCCGGAGCAGAGTCGTGCGGTTCGCGATGCACCGCCCGCGGTCAGCGCTTCGCCGGCGTGATCACGACGTTGCGGTATGCCACGCGGCCTTGCTCGCTGCCCTGCAGGTAGATAGGGCCCGGCGTTCCCTCCTTGCTGTCGAGCGCGCCGCCGGTGATGCCCGGGATCTCCTGTCCGTCGATCAGCGTCTGCCCGTCGAGCACCACGGTCACTTGCCGCCCGACGAGCGTGATGTCGTAGCTGCGCCATTCGCCCGGTTTTCTTGTCGGAGTGACCGCGGGCGCGAGGAATCCGTACACGCCGCCGAGCGCGCGGTTGGCATCCGCCTCGGGAACCGGATCGTTTTCCACCTGCACTTCGTAGCGCCCGCGCAGGTAAATGCCGCTGTTGGAGCCGTCGGCGACGTTGAATTCGATGTGCAGCTTGAAGTCCTCGAATTTCTGATCGGTGACGAGCTCGGGGCCGCGGCCGAGGCTCACGAGGGCGCCGTTCTCGACGATCCAGGTTCTCGCGCCGCTCGGGTCACTGGAGTGCCAGCCGGCGAGTGTCTTGCCGTCGGATAGTCTGATCGGCTCACCCCAGATGGGTTTCGCCGCCCGTTTCAGATCCGGCGCGCGTTCGCCGCGGACTTTCCAAGTGATGCCATCGGGGCCGCGAGTCTCACCCTCGACCCTCCCGTTTCCCACCGACCGGATCTCGAAGACCAGGTCGTGCGGACTGCCTTCCTCTTCTTTCGGCGACACGAAGCGTATTCCCGCCCCGAAGAACTCCGCCTTCGGGAGCACGCGTGCGTGGCCCCAGCGGCCGACCATGCGCACCTGCAGTTTCCCCGCGGGCTGCGAGACCTCGATCCACGACGGGTATTCGCGGTCCGGCGTCGCGAGCGTGAGGTCCCAGCGCCCGAGATAGCCATCGCCTGT
>CADEED010000057.1:21190-25207 GCA_902826225.1 uncultured Pseudomonadota bacterium
GACGTTGCCGGCGGTGGCCGCCGAGGCGGCGAGCAGGAAGAGGGCGAGGAAGCTACGCACGTTTGTGTACCCGCTTGTTGAAGTTGTCGAGCAGATATTCCGACGTGCGCAGGCTGAACGCGATGATGCTGAGCGTCGTCGTCTTGTCGGTGGGATCCGGGAAGAGGCTCGCGTCCGCCACATAGAGGTTCGGCACGTCGTGAGTCTGGCCCCAACGGTTCGTTACGTAGTGCTTGGGATCGTTGCCCATGCGCAACGTGCCGGTCTCGTGCAGGCTCCAGCCCGGGCTCAGTGGTTTGACGTCCGCGGCCGTCTCGGGGACACCGCCGGCGGCCAGCAGCATCTCCTTTACATGCACCTTCGCGTGCTCCCACATCTTCAGTGTGTTGTCATCCCACTGAAAATGCAGGCGCGCGGCCGGGATGCCCCACTTGTCGGTGACCTTGGGGTCGAGGTCCAGGAAGTTGCCGGGCTGCGGAAGCGTGGGCGCCTGGATCGTGAAGCTGATCGGCGTCGGATAGCGGCGCTTCACGGCGCGCTTGTACGACGACCCGTATCCCTCGACGTTCGTCGCATACCACGGAAACTCGGTGACGCCGCCCCAGGGATACATCGAGTAACCGTGCACGAATTTTTCGGCGCGCGGATCGTCGAGGTTCTGCCAGCGCGGCATCCACGCGACCTGGCAGTCGCCGACATTGTCGGGGAAGGGCGGCTGGCCGATGAGCTGCGGCAGGTGCCCGGTCACGGGCTCGCCGTACATGTGGTCGCAGAGATTGCGGCCAACCTGGCCGCTCGAGTTCGCGATGCCGTTCGGATACTTCGACGACTTCGAGTTCAGGAAGATGTGCGCTGAGGCGAGGCACGACGCGGCGACGATCACCGCCTTGGCTCGCACCTCGACTTCCTGGCCCGTCGTGCGGTCGATGTACGCCACGCCGCTCGCCATGCCTTCCTTGTCGACGAGGATGTTTTTCGCGACGGCATTGGTGCGCAGGTCGAGATTGCCCGTGGCTTCGGCCTTCGGCAGGAAGCGCCACGGCGTCGAGAAGAACGAACCCGAGTCGCAGCCGAACGTGCACGCACCGCAGAAGTGACAGGCCGGGTGGCCTTCGTGGTTGCGCGTGAGCTGCGCGACGCGGTCGGATAGATAGGGGATGCCGACCTTGTCGGCGCCCGCCTTGATGATGTGATCCAGGCAGCGGAAGTTGAAAGGCGGCAGGTATTCGCCGTCCGGATTGCTCGGCCGGTTCTGCACGCTGCTCGAGACGCCGATCATCTTCTCGACCCGGCTGTAGTAAGGCGCGATGTCCTTGTATTCGACCGGCCAGTCCTCGCCGACGCCCGAGATGCTCTTCGCCTTGAAGTCGATGTCGCCGAAGCGGGCGGACGAACGGCCCCAGAAGTTCGTCTTGCCGCCGACGGCGAAACATCGCGGCCAGGTCCACTCGGTGCCGGGCGCCGTCGTGAACGGAATCTCGCGCTCCCAGACGCCGGCCGTGTATTCCGCGTCCATGAAGCCGACGACGTTCTTGCGGTCCGCCGGGTCGCCGAAAGCGCGGAACTGCATGTCCCAGGGCATACGGTGGTTGCGGAAATCCTTGGCGGGATCGAGACGGCGTCCCGCGTTGATCGCGCACACCTTGAGGCCTGCCTCGGTGAGCGTCTTGATGGCGATGCCGCCCCCCGCGCCGGTGCCGATGATCGCGACATCGAAAATCTGTGACTTCATGGGGCCCACTTCGGCGGTGGCAGGTGCGCGTGCGCGCGGTCGTTGGTGTGCGGGCAGGCGGGGGAGAGGCCCCAGGAGCGCAACGCGGGATTGTCGAGTTCCCTGTAGCCGACTTCACTCGAATAGAAACCCATCACCGTGAGGCCGCGCACGCGCTCGAAGAATTCCCGGCCGGCGTCTTCACCCGCGCGGTGCTTCGCCCTGAACGCGAGCGAATCGAGGATCGAGCTCTGCTCGCCCGGCTTCAACTCCAGGAAAGGACGCTTGAATTCGCGACGCGACCGTTCATCGAGCCACACGAGGCCGGCGCGCATCGGCTTCTGCGCCTCGACGTCGTGCGCGACCATGAAGTCGACGAACTCGCAGGCGCCCGCTTCGCGTGCGCCTGGCGTTTCGTCGGTCGGGATGATGAGTTCGCTGAGCTTCGTGATGACCGCGTATTCGGACACCGTGAAGAACAGCGGCTGGTATTTCCGGGGCGGCGGCGGCGTGCCCGCGGGATGCGCGTGGCCCTCCGCGAAGCTCCAGTTGACGAACCCCGGGAAGTGCGACGCCACCGCGGCGGCGCCCATGATCCTGAGGATTTCGCGCCGATCAAGGCCTTGTCCTGCCACGCTGATTTCCCCTCGACGTTGCGGTCCGAGGCCGGAGAGTAGCCGCGCCGCGCGGCGCGGGGCAAGGCGCTTGGATTCAAGGAGTCGAGCCGAGGCCCTCCACTGGAATCTTCGCGATGACACCCGTGACTGATGTGCCGCGTTACAGGGAGTCACCCTGACTCACGAAAACGTGCAACCAAACGTGCCGCTGCGCAGTCCATAGGCGGATCGGCACACTTTCGGCGATCCATGAGACAGTCACGCCCCATGATCGAATTGCGCGGAATCCACAAGTATTACCGCACCGGCGACCAGTCGCTGCACGTGCTCAAGGGCATCGATCTCGAAATCCGCGAGGGCGAGCTGGTGTCGATCATGGGGTCGTCGGGCTCGGGAAAATCCACGCTGCTCAACATCCTCGGCATCCTCGACGGGTACGACCAGGGCACCTACACGCTGGCGGGCGAGCGTGTCGGACACCTGGGCGAGACGGACGCCGCACGCCTGCGCAATCGCATGCTCGGGTTCGTGTTCCAGTCTTTCAATCTGCTGCCGTTCAAGAACGCCGCCGAGAACGTGGCGCTGCCGCTGTACTACCAGGGGGTAGGGAGGCGCGAACGCAATCGCCGCGCCGAGGAATACCTCGACATGGTCGGGCTCTCCGACCGCAAGACATTCATGCCGAACCAGCTCTCTGGCGGGCAGAAGCAGCGTGTCGCGATCGCGCGCGCGATGATCGCGCAGCCGAAGGTCATCCTCGCGGACGAGCCGACCGGCGCGCTCGACAGCAAGACCACGCAGGAGATCATGGCGCTGATCAAGGACCTGCACGCGCGCGGCAATACGATCGTGATCGTCACGCACGAACAGGACGTCGCGAATGCGACGCAGCGGCAGATCGTGCTCAAGGACGGCGTGGTCACCACCACGCGTCTCAACGAAGCGGCGTAACCGTGCTCGACGGCCTGCAGGAAATCCTCTTCACGCTCAAGCAGAACAAGCTGCGAACCGGGCTCACCGCGTTCGGCGTGTTCTGGGGCATCTTCATGCTGATCCTGCTGCTCGGCGCGGGCCGCGGAATGCAGAACGGCGTGTGGCAGGACTTCGGTTCGAGCGTGCTCGACTTCATCGTCGTGAACCCCGGCGACACGAGTGTCGCGTACCAAGGCATGGGGTTGGGCCGCAAGGTCAAGCTCGAGCAGGCGGATGTCGAGGCGATCCGCCGCCAGGTGAACGGCGTGCGCGCGGTGTCGGGCGTCATGATGCAGTGGGGCGGGCTGATTTCGTACGAAGGCAAGAACAGCAACTCACCCGTCCACGGCGTCCCCGACGAATATTTCGACGTGATCAAGGAAGACGTGCCGTTCAACTTCGGCCGGAACGTCAACCCACTCGACCTCAACGACATCCGCAAAGTCGTAATCGTCGGCACCGCGGTGGCAGATCGCCTGTTCCCCGCGGGGACGGATCCCGTCGGCAAGGACATCAAGGTCAAAGATACCGTGATGAAAGTCGTGGGCGTGTTCTACGACAAGGGAAATCGCGGCCGGGCCTCGGAGGCCGTCTACATCCCGCAGTCGACGTACACGAAATTGTTCGGTGCCGACGGGCGCCTCGACTCGATCTGGCTGCGGCCACAGCCGGGTATCGACGGATTCGAGCTCGAGAAGCGCGTCGTCGATCTCGTGA
>CADEED010000058.1 GCA_902826225.1 uncultured Pseudomonadota bacterium
TTCGATCCCACGAACTCCGCCATCAGACCGTTCACCGACAACTGGCCGGCGCAGATGATCACGTGGTCGACGTCGAGCACCTCGACACCCGCGTCGGTGCGGATGTGCAGGCCGGCGTCGTCGATGCGCTCGTAGTTCACGCCGTTGCGCATCACGACACCGCGATGTTTCAGCGACGTGCGATGGATCCACCCCGTGGTCTTGCCCAGCGTCGCGCCGGGCTTGGCGGCCTTGCGCTGCAATAGATAGACCTGGCGCTGCGCCTTCACCGCGCGTGGCGGCGCGAGGCCGCCGGGCGCCGTCAGCGTGCGGTCGATGCCCCACTCCGCGAAGTAGTCTTCGTCGTGACGATGCGTGAGGAACGTCGCGACATCGAAGCCGATGCCGCCCGCGCCCACGATGGCCACGCGCCCGCCGGCCTGCTTCGCACCCGACAGCAGGTCGGGGTACAGGATGACCTTCGCGTGATCGATGCCCGGGATGTCGGGCACTCGCGCGGCCACGCCGCTGGCGAGCACCACGTCGTCGAACCCCTGCAGCGCCGGGACGTCCGCGACGGTATCGAGCTTCAACGTCACTCCACGCAACTCGAGCTGCCGCGCGAAATAGCGCAGCGTATCGTGGAAGTCTTCCTTGCCCGGCACTTCGCGCGCATAGCGGAATTGCCCGCCGATCTCGTGAGCGCGCTCGAACAGCGTGACGTGATGGCCGCGTTCGGCGAGCGCGGTCGCGCAGGCGAGTCCCGCGGGCCCGGCGCCGACCACGGCGACTTCCTTCGCCACCTTGACCGGCTCGAGCACCAGCTCCGTTTCGTATGCCGCGCGCGGGTTGACGAGACAGGTCGCGCGCTGCTTCTCGAACACCTTGTCGAGGCAACCCTGGTTGCAGGCGATGCAGGTGTTGATCTCGTCCTCCCGGCCCTCGCGCGACTTGCGCGGCAGATCGGGATCGGCGAGCAGCGGCCGCGCCATGGAGATGAGATCCGCCGCGCCGCTCGCCAGCAGCGCGTCCGCGGTCTGCGGCGCGTTGAAGCGGTTGGTCGCGATCACGGGCAGGCGCGTCGCGGCCTTGATCCGCGCCGACACCCAGCCAAACGCACCGCGCGGAACCATGCCGGCAATCGTCGGGATGCGCGCCTCGTGCCAGCCGATGCCGGTGTTGATCATCGTGGCGCCAGCGCCTTCGAGCTGCGAAGCCACCCACTCCACTTCCGCGCCGGTGCCCCCGCCCTCGACCAGATCGAGGCCGCTCAGCCGGAAAATGAGGATGAACTCGCGACCCACGGCCGCGCGCGTGCGGGAAACGATCTCCAACGCGATCCGCGCACGATTCTCGAGCGAGCCGCCCCATTCATCGTCGCGCGAGTTCGTGCGCGGGGCGAGGAACTCGTTGATGAAGTAGCCCTCGCTGCCCATGATCTCGACGCCGTCGTAGCCCGCTTCCTGCGCGAGGACGGCGCACTGCACGAAGTCGTCGATCTGATCGCGCACGCCATCGGCGGAGAGCGCGCGCGGCTTGAAGCGGTTGATCGGCGCACGGGCGGCCGTCGGCGCGACGGGAAATGGATGGTAGGCGTAGCGGCCCGTGTGCAGGATCTGCATGCAGATGCGGCCGCCCTCGGCGTGCACGGCGTCCGCGACGAGCTTGTGCCGCGCGACTTCGCTGCGTGCCGAGAGCTTCCCGGCGAAAGGATATCCCCAGCCCGCGCGATTCGGCGCGATGCCGCCCGTCACCAGCAGGCCCGCGCCGCCACGCGCGCGCGCGGCGAAGTACGCGGCGAGCTTCGGGTAGTCGCCCGCGCGGTCTTCGAGCCCCGTGTGCATCGAGCCCATGACGATGCGATTGGGCAGCGTGGTGAACCCGAGATCGAGCGGCGCGAAGAGGCTCGGATACTTCATGCCGGCGATTCTACGGGCCGAAAAGGTGTCCGTCGCCTCTGCTTACTTCGTGATCTGCGCCATCAGCTTCTTCGCGTACTGATAGTCCGGTGCGATCAGCAATGCCCGCTCGAGCGCTTCGCGAGCAGCAACGACATCGCGCTGCTCGTAGAGCGCCCGGCCCAGCAGCGCATACGCTTCGGCGGCGCCCCACTCGGGCGTCGTCGAGGCGCCGGCGCGCGCCGCTTCGAACATCTGCGTCGCGGTGCGCATCTTCGTGACGGCGGCGTTCCGCGCAAACTGGTCCTTGCCGGCATCACCGAAAGCGACGACGGCTTCGAACAACCGCACGCGCGGATTCTTGGGTTCGAGCTTGACGGCTTCCTCGATGCGTCCGCTGCCCGCGTCGGACATCAGCTCGCGTCCCGCGAGGGCACAAGCAGTGGACAGCGTATAGGCCTCCGCCCGCGTGCGCCGGCCGGCATCCGTTTCGTCGAGACCGAGCGGTACCTTCGGCAGCGCCTCGACCGCCAGGTCGATTTCGTCGTCGCAGTCGTCGGCCGCTGCGCGAGATCGGGATTTCTGTGTGCCGGCGAGCAACTGCGCGAGGCGATAGTGCGCGAGCGCGCGGAAGTACGCGCGCGTCCCGGCGTCGGCGCTGGCCGCGCCCTCCTCCCCTTCCACTGCCTTCGGCTTGAGCGACGTCAGGACGCCATCCAGCGCGCGTGCATCGTTCGTGTAATAGGCGTACTGGATGCGTCCTTCGATATCAGCCCAATCCATGACGGTCTGGGCACCTGCAAACGAGGAGGCGCCGGCCCATGCCAGCGCCCCGAAGAAGCTCGTGTTCCTGACCTTTCGTCGTGTCACAGTTCGCGCAATCCCGTCGTGATCGGCATTCTTGCTGCCCGGATGCCCGGAAGGATACCCGCGATGAAGGTGAGTACCAGGCCATAGATGATGCCCGTGACCATCAGCTGGGGCGTCACGGTGAATGCGTATGTGATCTGGCTGAAGGTCTGGAAGTTCAACGTCGAACTCTGCGAGCCGTTCAGGAGCACGAACGCCAGCACGCCCCCCAGCAACCCGCCCGCGGCGCCGAGCAGCATCGCCTCGAACAGCACCGAAAACACCACGGGCGCCGCGCCGAAGCCCATCGCGCGCAGTGTGGCGATCTCGCGCACGCGGGTCGCGACGGCGTTCAGCATCGTGTTCACGGCGGCGAAGATCGCGGCGAATCCCATGAGGATGGCGAAGAAGAAGCCGACACCCTTGATGAGCGTCGACATCATGGCCTGCTGCTCCGCGTAGAACTCCGGCTCGCGCGTGACGGCGACCTGCAGCTGGGGGTTCTTCGTCAGGTTGTCCTTGAGGCCCTTGAAAGTCGCGGCGGAGTCGTCCGTGAGGCGTAGCCGGACCGACTGGAAACTCGTGCCGCGATTCCACACCTGCTGGACGAGGCGCGCATCGGCCCAGGCTTCGGACTCGGCGATGCCGCCGTCGTCGCTGAAGCGGCCGACGATCTCCCAATCGGCATTGCCCCAGCGCACCTTCTTGCCCACCGCGATGTCCTGGTAGTTCGCGACGACACCGTCGCCCACCATGATCTCGTTAGTGCCCTCGCGCATCATGCGGCCTTCCTCGATCTTGAAGGACTTGCGCAGCAGGGGCGCCGCGGGCGAAACGCCGCGGAACGGCAGGTTGGCGGAGTTCGCGTCGGCATCCTTGTTCTTGAGCTTGCCTTCGGTGAGCACGTACAGCTCGGCCGAGTAGATGGGATTGCTCTTGTCGTCCTTCTTGATGCCTGGCGCCTCGGCGATGAGCGTCACCTGGTTGAGGCCGAAGCCCGAACTCATCTCGTTGGTGGAGCCGGAGCGCAGGACGATCGCGACATCGGGCGAGCCCGAGAGCTCGAGCGCCTGCCGGAACCCGGCCGCGATCGACAAGACGGCGATCAACACCAGCGTCACGCCGCCGATGCCGACGACGGCCACGAGCGAGGAGGCCCAGCGCTCCGGAATGTTGCGCACGTTCATCGCGGTGACCGCGGCGATCTGTGATAACCCGGTGGCCATGGTCCTAACCTCTCCGCAGCGCGTCGGTGATCTTGAGGCGCATCGCCGACACGGCCGGCCACATGCCGGCGATGATGCCGAGCAGCACCATGAGCACGACGCCGATGATCATCGTCTCGCTGCTGACTTCGAACACGGGGAAATACTTCTTCATGAAGCCGGCGAGCCCGGTCACCGCGAGCCAGGACAACGCGAAGCCGATGAGGCCACCGAGCACGGTGAGGAACAACGCCTCGCCCACGATGAGCCGCAACACGGACCCCGAACTGAATCCCAGCGTCTTCAGCACGCCGATCTCGTTCGTCCGCTCGCGCACCGACTGCGCCATCGTGTTCGCCGTCACGAGCAGCATCACGAAGAACACCGCGGTCACGACCGAGATGAGGATCTTGCCGATGTTGCCCAGCTGAGACATGAACTGCTTGGTGAACGCCTTCTCGGTCGCGGTCTTCGTCTCGTCCGATGAATTCGCGAACACCGCATCGATGCGCTTGGCGACGGCCTCGGATTCGTCCGGGTTGCTGACCTTCACGGTCATCCAGCCGATCTGGTCGCGGCCGAACTGCAGCGACTCGTTGTAATAGTCGTAGTGAAACATGGCGCTCTGGTTGTCCCAGCCGGCGCTGTTCTCCACCTTGTAGATGGCGACGATGTTGAAGTCCCAGCTGTCACCGCCATTCGCCCGGCGGAAGATCGAAGACTTGATCGGGACCCGATCGCCGACCTTCCATTGGTACGTGTCGGCCAGCACCTGTCCGATCACCATGCCCTGGCGATCCGACTTCCACTTCGCGAACTCCTCGGGGGTGATCTTCACCTCCGGATACACCTTGAAGAATTCATCGACATTGATCGGGAAGACCGGGATCTGCGCCTTGCCGTCCTTGTAGACGCCGCCGAACCAGTTGAGGTGCACCACGTCCGCGACGCCCTGGACCGCGCGCACCTTTTCGTAGTGCGACACGGGGAAGGAATCGATGATCGACACCTTGCTGATGGTGATCAGGCGATCCGCGCCGGTGAGGTTCACCGCCTTCCCGATCGAAGTGCGCAGCGCATCCAGCACGCCGAACATCAGGAACGCGAGGACGATGGACAGCAGCGTGACCGTGAGGCGCAGCTTGCGCCGCGTGAGGTTCGCCCAGAGGAAGCCGAGCCAGGACATCTAGCGTACCTCCCGCTCGAGGCGCCCTTTCTCGAGGTGCAAGGTGCGATTGGCGCGCTCGGCGGCGCGCGGATCGTGCGTGACCATCACGATGGTCTTGCCGTGCTGCTTGTTCAGTGCCTGCAACAGGTCGAGTACTTCGTCGCCCGACTTCCGGTCGAGATCACCCGTGGGCTCGTCGCAGAGCAGCAGCGTGGGATCGGTGACGATCGCTCGCGCGATGCCGACGCGCTGCTCCTGGCCGCCTGACAATTCGCGCGGCTTGTGCTTCATGCGTTCGGCGAGGCCTACCAGGCTCAACGCGGTATGCACGCGCTTCAGGCGCTCCGCCTTGCCGAGCTTCGTCAGCAGCAGCGGCAGCTCGACGTTGCGCTCCGCCGTGAGCACGGGGAGCAGGTTGTACATCTGAAAGATGAAGCCGACGTTGTCGGCGCGCCAGCGGCCCAGCGCGGCGTTCGACAATTTGTCGATGGACACGCCGTCGACGGTGATGGTGCCCGTCGTCGGGCGATCCAGTCCGCCGATGAGATTGAGCAGCGTCGTCTTGCCAGAGCCCGACGGACCCATCAACGCGACGAAATCGCCGCGCGGCAGGTCGAGATCCAGCTTTTCGAGAACCGGCACGACTTCGTTGCCGCGCTGGTACTGCTTCGCGACGCCGCGCAGCTTGACGACGATCGAATCTGTTTGACCCACGACTTGTTCCACTGCGGACATGATGACCTCGTTAGCTCGCTTTCTGTTTGACCTTGCCGCCGTCTTCCAGACCCTTGACCACGGGCGACACCAGTTCGTCGCCACTGGAGATACCAGCACGGACCTCGATGCGCCCGTCGTTTTCGGACCCGACCGTGACCGCGCGACGCTCCACTCGCCCGTCGCTCACGATCCACACATAAGCGTTCTCGCCATTGCGCTCGACCGCAGCGGCGGGCACGCGGATCCGCGGCCCCGCGTTCGCATCGGCGGGCGCCGGTTCGTCGTCGAGGAAGCGCACCTTGATTCCCATGTCCGGGAGGATGCGCGCGTCGAGCTTGTCGAACGCGATGCGCACCTTGACCGTGGCCTTGGTCCGATCCGCGGTCGGCACGATGTTGATGACGTGCGCGGCCATCGGCGCATCCGGGTAGGCATCGAGCGTCGCTTCGACGCGCTGGTTGTCCCTGACGCGGTTGATGTAAGCCTCGTTGACGTCGACCTCGATCTCGCGCGATTCCATGTCGACGATGGTCGCGATGCCGGTGCGCGTGAAGCCGCCGCCAGCGGACATCGGCGAGACGATTTCGCCGGGCTGCGCGTCCTTTGAGATCACCACTCCCGTGAACGGTGCGCGGACCTGCAGATCGTCGTAGTCGATCCTGCGCATTGCGAGCGCACTCTCGGCAACCTTGACCTGTGCCTTCGATGCTTCGAGGCGCGCCGCCAGCGCGTTTGCCTCCGCACGCGAGGTGTCGAGGGCAGTCTGGCTCACGAGCTGTTGCTGGACGAGCGCTTCGTTGCGCGTGAAGTTCTTGCGCGCGTCTTCGAGCCGCACTTCGATTTCCGCGAGATTGCGTCGCGATGCCTCGAGCTCGCGTTGTGACATCGTCAGGACCGTCTGCAGGTTGACCGGGTCGAGCTTCGCCAGCACCTGGTCCTTCTCGACCTGCATGCCTTCCTCGACGAGGATTTCCAGGATCTTGCCGGTGACCTTCGAAGACACCGTCGCCATGCGCCGCGCGACGACATAGCCCGAGGCATTCAGCACCGCGTTGCCTAGACTGGGACCACTGCTGTCCGCCTCCGCAACGACAGTCGTCACCTCGAGGGTCTTGCCGCCGAAGATGAAGAACGCGGCGACCACGGCAACGACGAGGATCGCGCCCGCGCCGCCCCAGATGAGGAGCTTGTTCGGGCCACCGCCGGATGTTGGCGCGGATCGTTCGATTCGAAGCGAACTCAATGTCTCCGTGTCGAGAGGCATGCGCTGTAAGTTCCTGATTTCCTTATCTATTGAGCCGCTCATCCCACCCGGGATTTTTGGCAGGCGGCAAGAGTAATGGAATTTCGGCAGCGAGACATCTGTGAGTTGTCATGCATTCGAGGGGAGAGTCGAAAAGTTCGCGCACCTATCCAGTACGAATCGAACATGACCACTGTCGATCGACAACGACTGTCCAATATTGTCGTCATGACGCGCGTGTAGACTCGCGCGTCATGACGGACTGGCGCGAGGGCGGTCGCTACGCGCAGCTGACGGATGGGCTCACGCACTGGCGACGTGAAGGCGCCGCGGATGGAATTCCAATCGTGCTCGTTCACGGCGCAACCGTGCCGAGCTGGGAATTCGACTTTCTCGTGCCGCCGCTGTTGCGCGCGGGCTTCCAGACTCTCCGCTTCGATCTTTACGGCCACGGCGCGTCCGACCGGCCCGCCGGCGACTACTCTTTCGAGCGATTCGGACGTCAGGTGGTCGAGATCATCGAGGCCAGCGATTTTCCTCGACCCGCGATCCTGCTCGGTCATTCGTTTGGCGCGGCGCTGGTTGCGGCCACGGCTGCGGCGCGGCCGGCCTGGATCTCGCGGCTCGTGCTGGTCGCGCCGATGCTCGATTTCAATTCCTCCTCCGGCTGGACGACGTTGTTCCGCTTTCCGTGGGTGGGCGAGCTCGCCATGCGTCATCTCGGCCTCCCCGCGCTCATTCGCCGTCGGCGGCGCCGCTACGCGGGCATCGGTCAACCCCACCTGACGGATCGGTTCATCGAACAGGTATCGATCGCGGGGTTCGAACGCGGACTGCTCTCGATGATCCGCACCGCGGCGCTCGGGCACCAGGGCGCGCGCTACGCGGGACTGCGCGGTCTCGAGCGCGAGTTACTGCTGATCACGGGCGAGCAGGACGCGATCATCCCGACGGCCCACATCGCGCAGGTGCGAGCGTTGTTGCCCGTGCATGAGCATCGGTCGATCGCGGCGGAGCACAACCTGCTGCTCACGCATCCCGACCTGGTCGTCGCGGCGCTCGAACACTGGCTCGCCAGCTCGCCGTCACTCTAGAATTGCGCCATCCCGACCATGGATCTCATCGACATTGGCGCCAACCTGGCGCACGACAGCTTCGACGACGATCGCGACGCCGTGCTGGCGCGCGGGCGCGCCGCGGGCATCAGGCAGATCGTCGTCACGGGGTCGAGCGTGGAGAGTACGCAGCGGGCGATTGCATTGGCGCGCTCGAATCCGGGCGAGCTGTTCGCGACCGCGGGCATGCATCCGCATCACGCGATGGACCTGACGCCCGAGGTGCTGGCGGCGTTCGAGGTGTCCGCGAAGCTTCCGGAAATCCGCGCCGTCGGCGAATGCGGGCTGGACTACTTCCGTGACCTCTCGCCGCGCGATGCGCAACGCCGCGCGTTCGGCCAGCAGCTCGAACTCGCGCAGCGGGTCGGCAAGCCCGTGTTCCTCCATCAACGCGAGGCGCACGACGACTTCCTCGCGATCCTGAAGGAGCACGGTGTGACGCGCGGAGTCGCGCATTGCTTCACGGCCGGCGAGCGCGAGCGTGACGCCTATCTCGAGCAGGGACTGCACATCGGCATCACGGGCTGGATCAACGACGAACGGCGCGGCCGGCACCTGCGCGAGGTCGTGAGGGCAATCCCGGCCGACAGGCTCATGCTCGAAACGGACGCGCCCTATCTATTGCCGCGAGACATCGAGCCGGCGCCGAAGTCGCGGCGCAACGAGCCGTCCTATCTGCCCTGGGTGGCGCGAGCGGTCGCGGCCGCACGCGGCGAGACACCCGAAGACGTCGCCGCCGCGACGGCCGCCACGGCGCGCGCATTCTTCGGGTTGTGAGGAAAAAGGGGTCAGATCTATTTTCCGTTCCGGAAAATAGATCTGACCCCTTTTTCCTCGATGCCGGGGACAGTCCCCTGCTCTTCACCGCCTACTTGGATCCCAGCGTCTGCTCCGGTGGCGCCTGTGTGAGCCCGAGCTCCAGTTCTTCGAGCTCCGCGCTCATCCACTTCCGCTTCCGTGCGTACGCGAGCATGCGCTGCGCGCCCTTGGCGTCGCTGCTGCGGATCTCCGCGCGTACGATCTCCGAGTACGTCGCCATGATCCGTTCCTTGAGCGCGGGCAGATCCGGGGCCATCGACATCTGCGCCATGGCGCTGTCGTACTCGTCGGTCGCGAGGTCCGCCGCTTTCTGGTCGAGCGGTTTGCGCTCGAGAAACCTGTACGCCCGCTGGATGTGCCGGTTCGCGCGATCCAGCGCAGCGGCCTGACGTCGGCCCTGCTGCTGCGGCGAAGCTTCCAGTGCCGTCATGGCGACCTGCAGGTCGGTCAGCGCCGGATGGCCCGGCTGCACCTTGACGATGTCGTCGATGAGACCGCGTGCCTTGTCGGCGTCGCTGACCGCGAGGGCCCGGCGCGCTTCCTCGGCACGAAGGTCCGCGATCTTGCGCAGGCCGGCGATGGCGTCCGGATGGTCCGGCTGCATGCCGAGGATGTCGTGATAGCGATCGGCCGCGCTGTCTCCGGCCGGCCGCGTATAGGCGCCGATGGCGTACGCCTGTCTGGCGGCGGCGAGCAGCCGCTGGATCAGTTCGTCCTGCTGCCGCTGCGCGATCGCCTGGTTCTCCTTCTCGATTTCCTCGAGCCGCTGGCGCGCCTTCTTCTTTTCGCGCGCTTCGACGATCTTCTGCCTGGCGGCGGCCGCCTCCGCGTCGGGATCGACCGTGGCGACCGCTTCCGGCTCGGCGGGTAGTTCGTCGACCACCGGAAGTTCGGTGGCGGGCGGGTCGGGTTCGGGCGCCGGCGCCGCGGCCACGGAGACGACGGGCGCCGGCGGCGGCGGCGTCTCGGTGCGCATCACGACACCCGCCACCGCGACGACGGCCAGCAGCGCCGCGCCGCCGCCGGCCCAACGCAGCGTGGCCGGGTTCAGCAGGCGCTCCCTGAACCCCGCCCAGACCGGGCCGACGTCGGGAAATCGCGGCCGCTTTGCCCAAGCGCTGGACGAGGCCACGCGTGTTCTCGCGACCAGCGCGCTCACGCGCGACGGGCCCGGCTTCCGGATGAGCACCTCGGTCTTCTCGGCCGTCCTCGGCAGCAGGACGGTGGCATTCGCCTTGTTCGCCGCCCGGCAGATCGCGCGCAGCGCCTGCGCGGCATCCCCGCCCGTGGCATAGCGATCGTTGCGATCCTTCGCCGTCAGGCGATCGATGAACGGCTGGTACGCGCTCAATTCGGGCGGCATCGGCGGCATCGGGTCGACCAGGTGCTTGATCGCCACCGACATCGACGAGTCAGCGCGGAACGGGACGGTCCCGGTCAGCATCTCGTAGCAGACGATGCCCAGCGAATAGAGATCGCTGCGCCCGTCGAGCTCGATGCCCTTGACCTGCTCGGGGCTCATGTAGCTAGGCGTGCCGACGATCATCCCGGCGACCGTCAGCGACGCGCCGCGATCGAGAGCGCGCGCGATGCCGAAGTCGGTGAGCACGGGCGTCCCGTCTTCGCGGAACAGGATGTTCTCGGGCTTGATGTCCCGGTGGATGAACCCCTTGCGATGCGCGACGTCGAGCGCGCCGCAGATCGCGATACAGCAGTCGACGACCAGCTTGGGATCGCACTTGCCCTTGACGAGATGCTGCTTGAGGTCGCCCCCGGGCAGGTACTCCATCGACAGGTAGTGGAACGGGTGGTGCTCGCCGACGTCGTACACCGGCACGATCGACGCGTGATGGATGTGCGCGACGATGCGGGCTTCGCGCAGGAAGCGCGTCGTGAACGACGGGTCGGAGTTCAGCAGCGGCGACATGACCTTGAGCGCGACCTCGCGCTCGAAGCTCTGCTGGATGGCGAGAAAGACGGTCGCCATGCCACCCTGCCCGAGCTTGCGCTCGATGGTGTAGCCAGCGATCTGGATCTTTTCGGCCATTCGTCCCGAGTTTAGGGGGTTTCCGCGGGGATCACGGCCGCCTCCGCGCCGCGAATGCCGAAGAACGTGAAATTTTCACCCCCGCCGGGGCGTGGAAATCAGGCGACGGCCACCGGGTTGGAGCCGAAATGCGGGCTGGGACGCGCCGCCTCTTTGACCCGCTGCCAGCCCGGCTGGTACTTCGACACCGCGATTTCGAGCTCGGCCTGGCCGAGCCGCGGGAATTCCGCGACCACGGACTCGAGCATCACCGTGAAGCGCGGCAGTCCCTTCGGAAACTTCGCGCGCCGGGTGAACACGATGCGCCCCTCGACGGGGGTGTCCGTCGCCAGGGCCTTCACGCTGGCGATCCGGTCGTAGAGGCCCGATTGCGGGTTCACGAACGTGCGGCGATGGGCGCCGTCCATGAGCGTCCACTCGGTCATCTGGTCGCCGCCGAACACGTTTCCACTGATGTCGCGCATGTCGATGATGATGATGCCGCGGCTCGTCAGCAGCAGGAAATCGAGGTGGTAGTCGCCGCCATTACCGTCGGGGACGAGGACATCGCGCAGGAAATCCGCGGCGCCGCCCGTCACGCGCGCGACGCGGCGCGCATCCCGGCGACGCGCGATCCACACGCGCACGCCGAAGAAACCGAGCGCGGCGATGGCGAGGACGCCGAGCACCGAGAGGCCAAACTCAACCTGCGTCAATCCAAACGGCGGATTCATTGTTCTCGAGGTCTCCCCAGCGCGCCGCCCAGCGCGGCGAGCTCAGGGGAGAGATCGGCGCAGGACACGGGACGCGTGAAGAGTTTAGCAAGGCTCTCCGGCATTTCGATTTGCTGACCCGTCAACGGCTCCACGATTTCGCGAAATTTCGCCGGGTGGGCCGTCGCCACGAGCACCCAGCGCGCATTTGCGCGCTCGGATTGTGGCATTCGTGCAAATACTTCCGCCGCGGTGGCCGTGTGCGGGCACCAGGTTTTCCCGTACGCGCGAAAATCGTGCGCGATCCGCTGGCGGATCTCCTCGTCCGACACGGACTCGGCGCGAACGGCATCGCGCATCGACCCGACGTCGGGGAACAGCGCGCGCAGACGCTCCATGTTGCTAGGCGTGCCGACGTCCATCGCCGATGCGAGCGTCGGCACGCTCGCGCGCGGCTGCCAGTCGCCGCTCCGCAGGTAGTCGGGCACCGTGTGATTGGCGTTGTGCGCGAGAACGATGCGGCCGATGGGCAACCCGAGCTTCCGCGCCCAGACGCAGGCAACGGAGTTGCCGAGATTGCCGCTCGGGATGATGAAGCCCGGCGTCACGCCGTACGCGCGCTGGATCGCGAGCGAAGTCGCGGCGTAGTAGACCGCCTGCGGCAGGAGCCGGCCGAGATTGATGCTGTTGGCGCTCGACAGGTCGTATCGGGCGATGAGGCCCGGATCGACGAAGGCTTCCTTCACGAGGCGCTGACAATCGTCGAACGTGCCGCTCACGCGGTAGGAATGGACGTTGTCGCCCCAGCAGGTGAGCTGCCTCTCCTGCGTGGGTGACACCAGGCCCCGGGGGAACAGCACGGACACTTCGATGCCCGGCCGGCGATGGAAAGCCGCGGCAACAGCGCCGCCCGTGTCGCCGGACGTGGCCACGAGGATGTTGAGCGGCTTGGCATGTCCCTGGCGCAGCCGCGACAGGCTGGCCGCGAGGAAGCGTGCGCCGAAATCCTTGAAGGCCGCCGTCGGGCCGTGGAACAGCTCGAGCACCGACAGCTTGCCGCCTCGCGCCACCGGCATGACCGGCGCCGGGAAATCGAACGCCTCGCGCACGATGGCGCGGATCTCGCCGGCAAGCGGGTCTCCGGCGGCGAACGGCGCGATGAGCGCTTCCGCCACCTCGGGCAACGTCGCGGCGCCGTCGAAGGCAGCCGGACCCAATGCAGGCCACTGCTCGGGGACGTAGAGTCCGCCGTCCGGGGCCAGGCCCTGGGCCAGGGCCGTGCCAAATGAAACTGACGGGGAGTGTCCCCGCGTGCTCTGGAACTTCATGTCAGGCAACGACGTGCGCGCCCGTCGAGGAAATCGGCACGATCCAGGCGTCGGTCCGCATGCCGGCGGCGGTGAAGGCGGCCACCATCGCGTCGCGCACCTTCGGCGCATCGGCGTCGAGCGACCAGGCGAACATCGTGGGTCCCGCGCCGGAGATCGTGCAGCCCAGTGCGCCGCGGTCGAGTGCGCCCCGGCGAACGGCGTCGAAGCCCGGTATGAGCTGCGACCGCTGCTTCTCGATGACCACGTCGTCGAAGGACGCGCGGATCACGTCGAGGTCGTTCGAGTAGCAGCCCGAAATGAAGCCGGCGAGGTTCGCGGTCTGCCAGATGAAATCCGACATGGACACTTCGCCCTTCAGGATGCCGCGTGCCTGCTTGGTCGAGAGGAACAGGTGCGGATGCACGAGGACGGCGCGGATGCCGTTGGGCACGGGGATCTGCTTCACGCGTGGGTTGTCGATGCCGACGGTGAGCACCAGGCCGCCGAACAGGCTGGGCGAGATATTGTCGACGTGCAGCGAGCCAGACGACACGGCCTCGCCCTGCATGGCGAACTTGAGTAGTTCGATCTTCGACAAAGGCTTCTCGAGCAGGGCGTTCGCCGCGACCACCGCCGCGACGGCCGACGCCGCGGAACCGCCGAGCCCGGAGCCGAGCGGAATGCCCTTCTCGATGAACGCGTCGAAGCCGAAAGCGGGCTTGAGCGCCTCCTGCATCGCGAGCAGCGCACGCCCCGCGGTGTTCTTCTCGGGATCGCGCGGAATGTCCTTCACCACGCCGGATGAGCCCGAGATGACGACGCCGGGCGCCGCCGTCCGTTTCACGGTCACCTTGTCGCCGAGCACGTCCACGGAGAATCCGAGGATGTCGAAACCGATCGCGACGTTCGCGGCCGAGGCCGGCGCGAACGCGGTGGCTCCTTCTCTCGACGAGGACGGCAGGCTCACAGTCCCGCACCCAGGCCCGAACACACGCGCAGCAGGTCCGCGAACACGCCGGCCGCGGTGACGGCCGGGCCGGCGCCCGGTCCCTGCACGATCAGGGGATTGGAGTTGTAGCGCGCGGTGGCGTAGCGCACCACGTTGTCCGTGAGCGCGATATTGGCGAACGCGTGGGTCTTGTCGAGCTCGACCACTCCGACCGACGCCTTGCCGTCGGCCGTGAGCCGGCCCATGTAGCGCAGCACCTTGCCGCGGGAGGCCGCCGCCTCGAAACGCTTCCGCATCTCGCCGTCGTACTTCGGCAGGCCGTTCAGGAAGTCGTCGATCGAGCCCTGGTCGAGGCCGGCCGGGATCAGGCTCTCCACCTGCACGTCTTTCATCTCGAGGCGCAGGCCCATCTCGCGGCCCAGGATGATGACCTTGCGCACGAAGTCCGTGCCGGAGAGGTCGTCGCGCGGATCCGGCTCGGTGTACCCCTTCGCCTTGGCGTCCTTCACGATCTGCGAAAACGGCGTCTTGCCGTCGTACACGTTGAATAGATAGGCAAGCGTGCCCGAGAAGATGCCCTCGATGCTCGAGATGCGGTCGCCGGTCTCGCGCAGGTCGCGCAGCGTCGAGATCACCGGCAGGCCCGCGCCGACGGTGGCCTCGTAGAAGTACGAGCTGCCGCCCTGCTTGCGTGCGTCCTTGAGCGAGTCGTAGTACGCGAGCGGTCCCGAGTTCGCCTTCTTGTTCGGGGTGACCACGTGGATGCCCGCCTCGAGCCACTTCGCGTAGTTCTTCGCGACGCTTTCGTCCGCGGTGCAGTCGATGATCACCGTGTGCGGCAGATGGTCGACGTGCAGGTGGTCGACGAACTTGTCGATGTCGGCGGGCGACTGGCTCGCGTCGAGCGAGGTCTTCCAGTTCGCGAGATCCACGCCCTGCTCCGACAGCAGCATTTTCTTGCTGGAGAGGATGCCGCGCACGCGCAGGTCCAGCTTCGACGCGCCGAGCCGCGCGCTTTCGGCGGCGATCTGTTCGAGCAGCGCCTTGCCCACGGTGCCCGGGCCGATGAGGCCGATGGAGATCGTGTGCGGCGAGAGATAAAAGCCCGAATGCACGGCGCGCAGCGCGCGCGTCGCATCCTTGCCGTCGACGACCACCGAGATGTTTCGCTCGGAGGCGCCCTGTGCAATCGCGTGGACGTTGACGCCCGCGGATCCGAGCGCGTTGAACACCTTGCCGGACACGCCGGGCAGACCGGCCATGCCGTCGCCGACCACGGCGAGAATCGCGAGATCCCTGTCGATCTGGATGCTCTGGATCTGCCCCTCCTTGATCTCGCGATCGAAGGCGGCGGTGACCACGTGCGAGGCGCGATCCGCGTCCTTGCCGGGGATCGCGCAGCAGATCGAATGCTCCGAGCTGCCCTGCGAGATGAGGATCACGGAAATGCCCTCTTCGCGCAGCGCGCCGAAGAGACGATGCGCCGTGCCGGGCACGCCGATCATGCCGGCGCCCTCCACGTTCACCATCGCGATGTTCTCGATGCTCGTGATGCCCTTGACCGGTAGTTTGGACTCGGGCTTGGTGCTGATCAGCGAACCCGCCTTCTGCGGCGCGAAGGTGTTGCGGATCCAGATCGGAATGCCGCGTCCCACGGCCGGCGCCATGGTCTGCGGATGGATGACCTTGGCGCCGAAGTAGGCGAGCTCCATGGCCTCGTTGTACGAGAGCGCGTCGATGACCTTCGCGTCCGGCACGCGACGCGGATCGGCGGAGAGCACGCCGTCGACGTCCGTCCAGATCACGATCTCCTGCGCATCGAGCAGCGAACCGAAGATCGAGCCGGAGAAATCAGAGCCGTTGCGGCCGAGCGTGGTCTGCACGCCGTTCGGCTTGGAAGCGATGAATCCGGTGATGATCAGCGTGCCCTCGAAGGCGGTCCCCACGAGCGCATGAGTGCGCTTGCGGGATTCCTCCCATTGCACGGCCGGACCCAGCGGGCCCCACTCGACCACGACGCACTGGCGCGCGTCTACCCAGCGTGTGTCGCCGGGACGCTTCGAGGTCGCCGAATAGAACTCGCGGAACAGCTTCGTCGACCAGATCTCGCCGTAGCCGGCGATGAGGTCGCGCACGTTGGTCGCGGCCGAGCGTGTGAGCTTGACCGTGTGCAGGATGCCTTCGATGTCGTGGCGGTCGCGGTCGAAGGCCGACATGTAGAGCCTGGCGGCATCGGGCTCGAGCACCGCGTCGGCGATCGTCGCGTGGCGCGCGCGGATGGCGTCGAGCTCGCCGCGGTACGCGTCGTCCTGCGCCTCGGCGCGCGTGACGAGGTTCAACAGGGCGTCGGTGACGCCGCGACAGGCCGACAGCACCACGCCCAGCGGGCCCGGCGGCAGCTCATCGAGGATCTTGGCGACGCGACGAAAACACTCGGCGTCCGCAACCGAGGAACCGCCGAATTTGTGTACGACCCAGGCGGTGGGGTCATGGGCTGGCATGGAGGCGAAAGACCTGAGGGGAGAGCCAAAAAAGCCCGGCGAATCTACTGGTTACTCCCCGTCGGGCGCAAGCGCGCGACGCACAAACTCGCATATATTTGAGACACCGATGAGCCTGCACCGCCTCCTGCCGCTGTTTGATCGCGCCCGTCGCGCGAACGAGCCCCTGGTGCTCGCCACGGTCGTCCGGACGGGCGGCTCCACGTATGCAAAGCCCGGCGCGCTGATGCTGATCGCGGCCGATGGCGAATACGCTGGCTTGTTGTCCGGCGGATGTCTCGAAGGCGACCTGCGCGAACACGCGCGTTCGGTCGCCGCCCACGGCGCCGCGCGCATCGTGAGCTACGACCTGCGCAGCAGCACCGACCGGCTCTTCGGCCTCGGCGCCGGCTGCGAAGGCGCCATGGACATCCTGCTCACGCGCGTCACGGCGGCGGATGGCTGGCAGCCGATGTCGTGGCTCGTCGAAGCGCACGCCCGGGACCGCACCGAGCGGCTCGCGTTCGTGGTCGCGAGCGCCGACGACGCCGTTCCGCTGGGCCGCGCGTTTCGCGTGGACCAGGCGCAGGCGCCGGGTCTCGACGATCTGGCGTCTCGCAGTGGCGTCGAGGTCTTCGTCGGCGAGTTCCGCCCGCCGCCGCGCGTGTTGTTGTTAGGCGGCGGGCCCGATGCGCGGCCCGTCGCGACGCTCGGCGAATTCCTGGGCTGGCGCGTGACCGTCGTCGACCATCGGCCCGCGTATCTCGTACCGGGGAGATTTCCGGCCGGCACCACGCTCGTGGAACCCGGCGACGACGTCGCGGCGCGCGTGGATCTCGACACGTTCGCCGCCGCGGTCGTGATGAGCCATCACCTCGATTCGGACCTGCGCTACCTGCGCGCGCTCGCCTCGAGCCGCGTGCCGTATGTCGGGCTGCTCGGACCTCCCGCCCGGCGCGAGAGACTGCTCGCCGATCTGGGAGCCGACGCCGCGAACCTGCAGCCGCGGCTGCGCGCGCCGGTGGGCCTCGACATCGGCGGCCGCGCCCCGGAATCCATCGCGTTGTCGATCGCCGGCGAGATCCACGCGGTGCTCGCCAGGCGCGGCGGACAGCCGTTTTCGTCGTGAACGCGGGCGATCTCGCCGACCTGCTGCCGCTGATCGCGATCCTCGCCGCGTCCGGTCTGCTGGCGGGCTTCGTCGCGGGTCTGCTCGGCGTGGGCGGCGGCATCGTCACGGTTCCCGTGCTCGAGTACACGCTGCGTTTCGCCGGTGTCCCCGAGGAATGGCGCATGCACGTCGCCGTGGCGACGTCGCTCGCGGCGATCATCCCGACGTCCATCAGCTCCGCGCACACCCACCATGCGCGTGGCGCCGTCGACGGCGACCTCGCGCGCGCCTGGGCGCTGCCGCTCGTGCTCGGCGCGGCCCTGGGCAGCGTGCTCGCCTCGCGGGCGCCGTTGGCCGTGCTCGCCGGCGTGTTCGGCAGCGTCGCGCTGCTGATCGCCGCGAAGATGCTGCTGCCGCTCGATCACTGGCGCGCCGCCGGGACGGCCCCGCGCGGCGCCGGCGGGTTCTCCGTGGCGGCGCTGATCGGCGTCGTGTCGGCGATGATGGGCATCGGCGGCGGAACGCTGAGCGTGCCGGCCCTGAATCTCTGCGGCTATCCTATCCACCGCGCGGTGGGCACCGCCGCGTTGTTCGGAGTGTTCATCAGCATCCCCGGAACCGTGGGCTATCTACTGGCGGAGGCCCCGCCGCACCTGCCCTGGGCGACGATCGGCTTCGTGAGCCTCGTGGGACTGGCGCTGATCGCCCCCGGCTCGATGCTCACCGCGCGTCTCGGCGCGCGCGCCGCCCATGCGCTGAGCCGCCGCCGGCTCGCGCAGGCGTTCGGGCTCTTCCTGACGATCGTGGGTGCGCGGATGCTCTATCGCGCGCTGGCCTGAGCGGAATCGGGCACGTCCTCTTCGAACGCGAGGTCGACGGGCAGCGCGGGCACCGCGCAGTCGACGAGTGCGCAGACGCCGCGCAGCAGATCCACCTGCGGCGCAGTGAGCTTGCCGCCCATCGCGAGCACGCGAACCATGCCGTCCGCGAATGCCTTCTTCCCGGTCGGGTGAATCTGCCGCGCCGCCGCGATGGCGGCGTCGAGCTGGGCCGGCGTGACGGCCAGTTGCGGATAAGGCGCCCACTTCTGCGGCTGCAGCATGCCCATGAGCCCGCCGCGATAGGCATCCTGGCCGCGCTTGCCGACCGCGAACCGGCTCTGCGCGAGCGCCGCGTACAGCAAGCAAACGGCGTCGGCGCGCTCGACCAGCGGCACCGGCGGCGGCTCCGCGACCGCCTTCGCCAGCCGCGCCTCGAGGATGCGCGTCACCGAGAAACGGAACATGTCGCCCGCCGAAACCGTCGGCGCGAAGGCGCGGGCGATGGCGCGCAGGCGCTTGCGCTGCGCCGGGTCGATGCCGTCGAGCAGGCTGAGCAGGTCGAACAGCGCCGGCAGCCGCGCCGGCGCGCTGAGCTGGCCGATGCGCGCGACCTGCGCCTGGGTAGCCTTGAGTAGTTCGATGCCGAGCGTCGGCGCGAGCTTGGTGAGCTGCGGCCGCCACTTCGCAGGCTCGGCCGCGAGCATGGCCGCGACGAATGCGCCCTGCACCGCGCCCTGGGATTCTTCGGCCTGCGCGACGAATTCCGCGATGGACGCCTGCTGCTCCTGGCTCAGCCGGCCGCGCAAGTCGTCGGGCGGCAGTGAACGCCCGCCCACGAGTCGGACACCGGTCGGCATCGTCTCCGCGTGCGCCGGCGCGAGCGCCGGGGCGGCCATCGGAGCGGCGGGAGCCGGGACTTCGCTTTCGAGCGCGAGCGACAATGCATTGCCTTCGAGGGGCGCCATGTTCGCAGCGGCGACCGCGACCAGCGCCGCGGGCGGCACCGGGGCGAACTGCGCACCGGCCGCGGGTTGCGCCGCCGGAGCAGCCGCCGCCGGCGCGGCTTCGCCGGACGCCGCCTGCAGTTTCGCGGCGATCTTGCGTCGCTCGTCGTTCACGAGCGAGCGGAAGCGCAGCGGCGTCACACGCTGATCGAGCGCGCGCACGCGCTCTTCGATCGGCGGGTGCGTCGCGAAGAGGTTGCCGAGCTTGTTCATCCACGACGGCGAGCTGCCGGCGAAGAACATGTGCGCGACGTCGGCGGAACCCGGGTGTTCGAGCTGCGTCCCGTCGATCGACGCCGCCATGATGACGAACGCGGACTGCAGCGCCTGCGGATTGCGCGTGAACTGGACCGCGGAGGCGTCCGCGAGGTGCTCGCGGCGGCGAGACACGGCCGCCTGCAGCAGCCGGCCGGCGAACATGCCGACGCTGCCCGCGATGAACACGCCGAGCGCGAACATCTTGAGTTGCGCGGCACCCTTGCCGCGCGCGCGGCCGCGCAACATGCGCAGCGCGAGATCCGTGACCACGAACAGGCCGAAGATCCACGCCGTGAGTCGCATGTTGATCTGCATGTCGCCGTTCAGGATGTGGCTGAACTCGTGGCCGATGACGGCTTGCAGCTGGTCGCGATCGAGGTGGTCGAGCGCGCCCTGCGTGACGGCGACCGCCGCCTCGTCCGGCGAATGGCCGGCCGCGAACGCGTTGATGCCCGGCTCGTCCGGCAGCACGAAGACCGCCGGTTTGCGGACGCGCGCCGCGATCGCCATCTCCTCGACGATGTTGAGGAGCCGCTTGCGCGCGAAGTCCGTTTCGCCGGTACCGATCTGGATGCCGCCGAGCGAGCGCGCGACGGCGACCCCGCCGGTGCGCAGCTGCGAGCTCTTGTGCCAGGTGGCGAGCAGGATGACGACGCCGACGATGATCGACAGCCAGACCAGCGGCCCGGCCTCCTTGCGAATCGTGTCGAGCGGGTTGGCGCCAAAGGCGAGAATGAAGACGAGGTCGATCGCGAGGATCACCCCGAGGATGGCCGCGATGAAGGCGAACAGCAGCCAGCGGGTGGCCTTCCGCTGGGTTTCCTGGCGTTCGAAGAACTGGGTGCTCACGCCGAAAAAGTACCGTTTACCGGGCATTTAGGCCGTGCGCTGGCGCACGGGCGGGCGAAATACGGACGCCAAATGCGACCCGTTTAACGATTGCGGGACGCGGCGGGCGGGTCGCTGCCGAGCGCGGGAGTAAGATCACGGACGGGTGGAAAACACGGCCACGGAAGCGAGCCACATCCACGTTCTGGTCCTCGCGGCCGGCGCGTCCATGCGGTTCGGCTCGACCAAGCAGCTCGTCCGCGTCAATGGCCGCCCGCTCATGCACACCGTCGTCAGCCGTGCGGTCGAACTCGCCGGGCACTCCGTGACCGTGGTGCTCGGCGCGCATGCCGGTGAGCTCGCGCCACTGCTCAAGCACACGCCGGCCTGCGTCGCCGTGAACCGCGACTGGAACGAAGGCATCGCGAGCTCCATCCGCACGGGCCTCGCGAACACCCCTTCGACGGCCGACGGCGTGCTCATCGCCCTCGCCGATCAGGCCGCCGTGACCACCGAAGACCTGCGCCGGCTCGCCAGCGCCTGGCGGCGGGATCCCAACGGGCTCGTCGCCGCGCAGTACGCCGGCGGCGTGGGTGTCCCCGCCATCTTTCCGCGCTGGTGCTTCCGCGAGCTCAACGAGCTGCGCGGCGATCGCGGCGCCCAACTACTGCTGCAGCGGCACATCGACCGGCTGGTGCGGCTGCCGATGCCGAGCGCCGAGCTCGACATCGACCGGCCGGAGGATCTGTTGTCCCTCGAGGCGAACACGACGATCAAGCGTCGCCCACTCGAGGACGCGGGATAGGTCTATCCCGCGACCGTGGCGAGGAAGCGTGCCGCCGGGAAGGCCAGCACGATCAGCGTGCAGGGGGCGAGGCAGAGCGTGGTGGTCGCCCAGAGTTTCAGCGGGACGGCGCGCGCGCGACGCTCGGCGCGGGCGAAGCGATTCGAGGCCGCCTGCCGCGCCCGGTCGCGGATGACCGGCGCCAGCGCCATGCCGAACTTCTCCGCCGATCGCAGCGCGGACACGAGGCCGCCCCACATCCGGATGCCGAGCCGCTCCTCGAGCGCGCGCAGCGCGTCGCCCGGATCGACCCCCGCGTGGACGTCGAGGACGACGGAGGTCCACGCGCGTTTCAGCATGCTCGGCGGCGCATGCTCACCGCTGATGGCGAGCGCGCCGCTGAACGTGGCTCCGCCCTCCAGTGCCAGGGCGACGAGATCGAGGTGCAACGGCAGGTGATCGAGGGCATCGAGCTCGGCGCGGCGACGCGCCGACGCCAGCACGACCGGGACCAGCGCATAGACCAGCGCGCCCGCGCCGAGCGCGACGAGCCATGTCGCGGCGCCCCCGGGCGACGCGACGGCCACCGCCAGCGCCGCGATGCCGCCGGCGAGCGCGCGGACGGCCGGCCACTGCGGCGGCGACTCCAGGCGCGAAAGCTCGCCGTGACTGAATGCAGCGCGGATCGCGAGAGCGCCACGCCCGCCGAATACCGCCAGAACGAAACCGGCAGCGGCCAGCAGGAACCAGGCAGCGGCGGGCAGATCCATTCAGATCCCGACGCGCGCCACGCGCCACAGCAGCCAGCAGCCGAGTGCCTCGAAGAACAGCAGCGCGAGCACGCCGCCGAAGGGGAGCTCGATGCCGGCGACCGCCAGCGCGAACAGCACCGCGGGAGGAACGGCCGCTGCCATGGCACCGCGCCGCAGCCCCGACGACGAACGGGCGAGCATCTTGTGTTCGAACGCGACGCGGCGCGTGAGGCGCAATGCCAGCCGTTCGGCGGCAGCGGCAAGGTCCTCGCGCGGGAGGCGCGGGAGCTGCGGTGCGAGCAGAACCGCTGCCACCTCCGGAACGCCCGCCTTCAGCCGAGTGAGACGCGCGCACAGCGCGGCATCCAGAGGCACGGGGCTGTGCGCTTCGCGCGCGACGGAGGCGAATTGCCGCAAGGTCGCGGCCAACTGGATGGCCTCGCGACTCGCCGCGCGCCGCCGCCAGGCATCGAGCGCCGGCCAGGCGATGAGCGCGGCCATGCCGGCCAGCGCGAGCAGCGCGCCGAGTTCAGCCGGCATGCGCGTCCCCGGTGAGCAGGATGCCGTAGCACTGCCAGAGCCCCACGGCCAACGCGCCACCGAGCAGCAGCAACACCCATTTCGATCGCGCGTCCATGCGCATCTCCTTCGACTGCTGCGCACAGTTCAACGCAGACGGCCGGAGATGTCAGCGCGCGAATCGCGCGCGAGAAACGAGAAACAGGGATTGCGCGGCTATTTCATCGTCGGCATGACGAACTCGGCCTTGCCGCCGTCATCCGGCCAGCGGCTCGTCACGGTCTTGAGCCGCGTGTAGAAACGCACGCCTTCCATGCCGTGCATCGCGTGGTCGGAGAAACTCGACCGCCGCCAGCCGCCGAAACTGAAGAACGCCATGGGTACAGGAATCGGCACGTTCACGCCGACCATCCCCACTTCGATCTGCTGCACGAACGTGCGCGCGGCGCTGCCGTCGCGCGTGAAAACCGCGGTGCCGTTCGCGAACTCGTGCGAGTTCACGAGCTTCACCGCATCCGCGAGCGTGGGCACGCGCAGCACGACGAGCACCGGCCCGAAAATCTCCTCGCGGTAGATTTTCATCTCCGGCTTCACCTGGTCGAACAGCGAGCCACCGAGAAAGAATCCATTCTCGTAACCCTTCACCGACAGGCCGCGACCGTCGACGACCAGCGTGGCGCCTTCCTGCACGCCCGCATCGATGTACGACGCGACGCGCTCACGATGCGCCGCCGTCACGAGCGGACCCATGTCCGCCTCGCCGTTCTGCGAATGATCCACGCGCAGGTTCCGCACGCGCCCGGACAGTACCTTCACGAGCCGGTCGCCCGTGCCCTCGCCCACCGCGACGCAGGCCGAGATGGCCATGCAGCGTTCGCCCGCCGACCCGTACGCGGCCCCCAGCAAGGCATCCGCCACCTGGTTCACGTCCGCGTCGGGCAGCATCACGAGGTGGTTCTTCGCGCCGCCGAGCGCCTGCACGCGCTTGCCATGCGCGATGCCGACCCGCTGGACGTATTCCGCGATCGGCGTGGACCCCACGAAACTCACGGCATCGACGCCCGGATGATTGAGCAGCGCGTCCACCGCGACCTTGTCGCCGTTGACGACGTTGAAGACGCCGGGCGGCAGGCCCGCCTCGGTCAGCCACTGCGCCATCAGCATGCCCGCGCCGGGATCGCGCTCCGACGGCTTCAGGATGAATGCGTTGCCACACACGAGCGCCACCGGAAACATCCACATCGGGACCATCGCCGGGAAATTGAAAGGCGTGATGCCCGCCGCGACGCCGAGCGGCTGCCGCAGGCTGTACGAATCGACGCCCGTGCCGACGTTGTCGGCGAACTCGCCCTTCAGCAGGTGCGGCGCACCGCAGGCAAACTCGACGACCTCGAGGCCGCGCGTGACTTCGCCGGCCGCGTCGGTCACGAGCTTGCCGTGCTCGGAGGCGATGAGTTTCGCAAGCTCGCCGCGGCGTTGCTCGACGATCTCCTTGAACTTGAACAACACGCGCGCGCGCTTGAGGGCCGGCGTCGCCGCCCAGCCCGGGAAGGCGGCGCGCGCGATGATCACCGCTGCATTCACTTCGGCTTCGGAGGCCAACGCCACACGCGCGGCCACCAGTCCCAGCGAGGGGTTGTACACGTCGCCCGCACGGCCGGAGGTCGGCGGCACGGCGCGACCGCCGATCCAGTGGGAATACTGGCTGACCCGTTCGTTCGTCATCGGTGCGCGAGTTTACGCGCTCCTATACTGTGCCGCGATGGACAAGCTGCCCTCGGAACTCGAGAAAATACTGTCCGACATCGATCGGCGCCTGGAAGCGGCGCCCGACGAGGCTGCCCGCGAGGAGTTGCTGCGCCTGCGCGAGCGCCTGTCCTCGCCGGAGCTGCAGGAACTGGTGCGCGCCACGGAGCTGCCGCGGTTCAAGGTGGGCTTGCGCAAGAACCTCGCGCTCGAATTTCACGACCCCCTGCTGCCGGCGGCCGTCACGGCCACCTTCAGCGTGGTCTCCACCGCGGTGTGCCTGTTCGCGATCGTCACGGGGTTCGACAGCCCCATCTCGCGGATCGGGGGAACGTTCGTGAATCTCTGGATCGTCGCGGCGTTCGCGGGCGCACTGTCCGTGGTGTTCACGGCGTTGTCGTTCGCGCGCTCGTTCAGCGTCCACTTCGACGTCGAAGGCATGGTGTCGCGCGTGAACGGCGCCCGCTGGCGCGGTTTGAGCGTGGGCGCGATGCGCTGGGCGGAAATCCGTTCGCTGCACGAGCGCGAGAAGGATCGCGTGCTCGAGGTACGCGCCTCGGGAGGCGCGCTGTTCGAGATCCCGATGCGCGTCGTGAACTACCCGATCCTGCAGCAGCACCTCGAGAACATGGTGCGGCTGTACGGCGAGTACTCGCCGGGCGCCGCGCCGCGCTGACGTTGTCGTTCGTCGGGCCGCGGGCTGCCTCAGGGACGGGACAC
>CADEED010000059.1:0-1083 GCA_902826225.1 uncultured Pseudomonadota bacterium
TCGAGGCACTCGATCTCGCGAAGAGTTCCGAGCTCGATCTGGTCGAGGTGTCGCCGCAGGCCGACCCGCCGGTAGTTCGAGTGATGGACTTCGGCAAATTCCTGTTCGAACAGAACAAGAAGTCGCACGCCGCGAAGCGCAAGCAGAAGAACATTCAGATCAAAGAGATCAAGTTTCGTCCCGGAACGGACGAGAATGATTACCAGATCAAGCTGCGTAACATCATTCGATTCCTTTCCGAGGGTGACAAGGCCAAGGTGACTCTACGTTTCCGCGGCCGCGAGATGGCGCATACGGATATTGGCCGGAAGCTGCTGGACAGGCTGGTGAACGATCTCCGCGAACATGCGGCGATCGAGCAGAACCCGCTCATGGAAGGCCGGCAGATGGTCATGATGTTTGCAGCCAAAAAGAAGTAACCGCCTCAGCCCTTCAATAGTTGAAGGGTCGGCGGTTCGCCCCTAGCGGGAGCGTCATTCACGTGACGCACCTTGCGACAGGTAGCTACATAGGAGTTGATGTATGCCCAAGTTGAAGACCAACCGGGCAGCGGCCAAGCGTTTTCGCAAGACTGCGAAGGGATGGAAATCCTATTCCGCCGGCCGCCGCCACAATCTCGGCCATAAGACTCGCAAGACCAAGCGCCAGCTGCGCTCGGGCGGATCGTCGCTCGTGCACAAGAGCGATACGGGACGTATCGATCAGCTGATGCCCAACTCCAAGTAAGGCGAGGACTAACTCATGGCACGTGTAAAGCGTGGCGTCCAAGCCGGACGCCGTCACAAGAAGATTCTCAAGAAAGCGAAGGGCTACTACAACGCCCGCCGCAAGGTATTCCGCGCCGCGAAGCAGGCGGTCATCAAGGCTGGCCAGTACGCGTACCGGGGCCGCAAGCTCAAGAAGCGCGACTTCCGCTCGCTGTGGATCCAGCGAATCAACGCCGCCGCGCGTGAATTCGACCTGAGCTACAGCCGCCTGATCAACGGCATCAAGAAGGCCGGCATCGACATCGACCGCAAGATGCTCGCCGACCTCGCGATGAACCAGCCGGAAGGTTTTGCCGCGACCGCCAAACCGGCGAAA
>CADEED010000059.1:1093-24584 GCA_902826225.1 uncultured Pseudomonadota bacterium
CAAAGCCGCCTGAGGCGGGTTCTGTCGTGAGCGCAGGAGCTCCAGAAGATCTCGACTCGCGCCGGGAGGAAACTCTCGGCGCGATCTCGAGCGCGGCCGATCTGGGCGCGCTCGAAGAACTGCGCGTGCGCACGCTCGGCAAGAGCGGCTGGCTCACGGAGAAACTCAAGGAGCTCGGCAAGTTCGCGGCCGAGCAGCGCAAGGAAGCGGGCGCACGGCTCAATCGCGTACGCGAGGAATTCCAGGCGAAGATCGAGGCCAGGCGCGCCGAGCTCGAGCAGGCATTCGTCGCCGCGAAGCTCGCGAAGGAACGCATCGACGTCACGCTGCCCGGTCGCGGCGAAGTCCGTGGCGGGCTGCATCCCGTGACGAAAGTTCGGCTGCGCATCGAGCAGCTGTTCCGCCAGGCCGGGTTCACCGTCGAGACCGGCCCGGAGATCGAGGACGACTTCCACAACTTCGAGGCGTTGAACATCCCCGCCGATCACCCGGCGCGTGCGATGCACGACACCTTCTATTTCCCGGACGGCAAGCTGCTGCGCACGCACACCTCGCCCGTCCAGATCCGCGCGATGTTGAAGAAGAAGCCGCCGATGGCGCTGATTGCGCCCGGCCGTGTGTATCGCAACGACCACGACGTCACGCACTCGCCGATGTTCCACCAGGTCGAAGGCCTCGTGGTCGACGAGGGCATCACCTTCGCCAACATGAAGGCGATGCTGCACGGGTTCCTCGAAGCCTTCTTCGAGCGGGACCTGCAGATGCGGCTGCGTCCGTCGTACTTTCCGTTCACCGAGCCTTCCGCCGAGGTCGACATGAGCTGCGTGCTCTGTGCCGGCGCGGGCTGCCGCGTCTGCAAGCAGACGGGGTGGCTCGAGATCTCCGGGTGCGGAATGGTCCACCCGAAAGTGCTCGAAGCGGGCGGTGTCGACCCCGAGAAATACACCGGCTACGCGTTCGGCATGGGCATCGATCGCCTGACGATGCTGCGTTACGGCGTGAACGACCTGCGCCTGTTCTTCGAGAACGACCTGCGCTTCCTCGCGCAGTTCAAGGCGGGGTAGGCGGTGCGCGTCTCTCTTTCCTGGCTGCGTGATCTCGTCGACGTGCCGTGGGCCGGTCGCGAACTCGGGTCGCGTCTCACAATGTCCGGCTTCGAACTCGAATCCATCGAGGCGGCGGCGCCGCCGTTCACCGGCGTCGTCGTGGCCGAGATCGTCGAGGCCGCGCGCCACCCGCAGGCCGAGAAGCTGCAGGTGTGCAAGGTGCGCGCGTCCGGCGGCGAGCTGTTGCAGATCGTCTGCGGCGCCGCGAATGCGCGCGCCGGGCTCAAGACCGCGCTGGCCACCGTCGGCGCGAATCTCCCCGGTGACAAGGCCATAACCGCCGCCAGGCTGCGCGGCGTCGAGTCCGCTGGCATGCTGTGCTCGGCCAGGGAGCTCGGGCTCAACGAGAACGCGGAAGGCATCATCGAACTACCCGCGGATGCGCCCGTGGGCACCGATCTGCGCGCGTACATGCAGCTCGACGATGAAGTGCTCGAGCTGAACGTGACGCCGAATCGCGGCGATGCGATGTCGGTATTGGGGATCGCGCGGGAAGTTGGCGCACTGCAGAGAAAGTCGGGGACCGGCTCCAGTTTCGGCGCCGCGAAATCGGTGCCTTCCCCACTTCAAGATACCTTTCCGACGAAGCTCAGCCAGCCGGCCGCCTGTCCCAAGCTCGTCAGCCGCGTCGTGCGCGGGATCGACAACCAGCGACAGTCTCCGCTGTGGCTGCGCGAGCGACTGCGCCGTGCCGGCTTGCGTCCCATCAGCCCCGTCGTCGACATCACGCAGTATGTGATGCTCGAGTTCGGCCAGCCGATGCACGCCTACGATCTCGCCAGGCTGTCCGGGGGTCTCGACGCGCGCTTCGCCAGGGCGGAGGAACCGATCACGCTGCTCGATGGCAAGGAGCTGAAGCTCACCGCCGACGTGCTGGTCATCGCGGATGCGAAGGGCCCGGTCGGTTTTGCCGGCGTCATGGGGGGCCTGCCGAGTTCGTGCACCGCCGATACCAGGGACATCCTCTTCGAAGCGGCATTCTTCACACCCGCCGCGATCGCCGGTCGCGGGCGCCGGTACGGTCTCGTCACGGATGCGGGGCAACGCTTCGAACGCGGCGTCGATCCCGCGCACCAGGAAAGGGCGGTCGAGCGTGCCACGGCATTGCTGCTCGAGACTGCCGGCGGCAGGGCCGGCCCCATGCACGTGGTCCAGGACGAAGGACTGTTGCCGCGGCGCCTCGAAGTGAAGCTGCGCCGCGCCCGCATCGCGAAGCTGCTGGGAACAGTCATCGCGGACAACGACGTGAAACTCGTCCTCGATTCCCTGGGCATGCGGGTGCTCGCCGATGCCGACGGCTGGCGGGTGACGCCGCCCGCGCACCGTTTCGACATCTCGATCGAAGCCGACCTCATCGAAGAGCTCGCCCGCATCGTGGGGTTCGAGGCCATCGCCGAGGCGGATGCGGCGTCGCGACAGCGCGTGCCCGGCTCGAGCGAACAAGCGCCCGTCGAATCGCAGGCGCTCGAGATCCTCGCGACGCGCGGCTACCAGGAAGCGATCACCTACGCGTTCGTCGACCCGGCTCTGCAGGCCAAGCTGTTCCCGGGCGTGAAGACGCCGGTGCTGAGCAACGCGATTTCCGCCGAGATGTCCGTCATGCGGGCGTCGCTCTGGCCGGGCCTCGTGAAGGCGGCCCTCGAAAACCAGAACCGGCAGCAGGATCGCATCCGGCTCTTCGAACATGGCGCCCGGTTCGACATCGGCGGCGAAACCGACCTGATCGCAGGCATCGCGCTCGGGCTCAGGCGCCCGGAGCAGTGGGGCGCGAAAGCGCAGCCGGTCGATTTCTACGACGTCAAGGCGGATCTCGACGCGCTTTTCGCACGCACGGGCGCGTCAGAAGAGTTCGGGTACGCGGCAGAGACATTGCCGTGCCTGCATCCGGGGCGCAGCGCGCGCATCTCGCGCCGCGGCCAGCCGATCGGATGGCTGGGCGAGCTGCATCCGCAACTGGTGAAGGATTTCGATTTCACATATGCGCCAATTCTCTTCGAAATCGAGTATGGCCTCGGCCTGGCCGCCAAAATGCCGCGTTTTGAGGAGATCTCCCGTTTCCCCAGAGTCCGGCGCGACCTGGCCGTCGTCGTGGATGAGAAAGTCTCTTTGAGACAGCTACATGACCGTGTAACCTTCGCGGCGTCGAGCCTGTTACGCGACATCCGGGTGTTCGACGTGTTTCGAGGGCCCGGCATAGAAAGTGGAAGAAAAAGCGTCGCTTTAGGCTTGATATTTCAGGACAATTCTCGCACCCTCGCGGACGAGGACGCGGACCGTTTGTTAGCCGCGATTCGTGCCGATCTGAGTGCAACGCTGGGCGCAGGATTTCGAGAATAAAAGCATGGCTCTGACGAAAGCGGAGATGGCTGAGGCGCTGTTCAATCAGCTGGGTCTCAACAAACGCGAGGCGCGCGAGCTCGTGGACCTGTTCTTCGAGGAGGTGCGGCATGCACTCTCGAACGGCGAGCAGGTGAAGCTGTCGGGGTTTGGCAATTTCGATTTGCGTGACAAGAACCAGCGTCCTGGACGTAATCCCAAGACGGGTGAGGAGATTCCCATCAGCGCTCGTCGCGTGGTGACATTCCGTCCGGGTCAGAAACTAAAGGCACGAGTCGAGGCCTATGCTGGAACCAAAGAACAATGACGAGTTGCCGGCAATTCCCGGCAAACGTTATTTCACGATCGGCGAAGTAAGCGAGCTGTGCGGCGTGAAGCCGCACGTTCTGCGTTACTGGGAGCAGGAGTTCCCGCAGCTGAAGCCGGTCAAGCGTCGCGGCAACCGCCGCTATTACCAGCGCCAGGACGTCATCATCATTCGCCAGATCCGCTCGCTGCTCTACGAGCAGGGGTTCACGATCGGCGGTGCACGCAACAAGCTGGCGGGTGAAGAAGCTCGCGTCGACGTGAGCCAGAGCCAGCAGATCGTCAAGCAGATGCGCATGGAGCTCGAAGAGCTGCTGAGGATTCTGCGGCGCTGATCACCGATCTGTCGGTGGTTCGTCGATGAAGGGGGATCTCATGTCCGGCGTTTCCTTTTCCGGCCTCGACTGGGGCATCGTCGCGGCGTATTTCGTCGTCAACACCGTCATCTGCATCTGGGCCGCGATGCAGAAAGAGAGGAACACCGAGGATTACTTCCTCGCCAGCAAGAGCGCCGGATGGTTCCTCATCGGTTCATCCATCTTCGCGTCGAACATCGGCGCGGAGCACCTGATCGGCCTCGCCGGATCGGGCGCGAGCTCGGGCGTCGCCTTCGCGCACTGGGAACTGCATTCGTACCTCGTGCTGGTGCTCGGCTGGATATTCGCGCCGTTCTACCTGCGCGCGAACATCTTCACGACCCCGGAATTCCTCGAGCGGCGCTACACGCCGGGAACGCGCACTTTCCTGTCGTTCATCTTCCTCGTGAGCTACATCCTCACGAAGGCGTCGGTGACGATCTTCGCGGGTGCGTTCGCCATCCAGACGATCCTCGGCTACGAGACCATCACGCTGCCGATCTTCGGCGAGACGGATTTCTTCTGGTTCTCGGCATTCTTCCTCGTGATCATCACCGGCGTGTTCGTCGTGCTCGGCGGCATGAAATCCGTGCTGTGGACGGAAGCGATGCACGTGCCGGTGTTGCTCACGGGTTCCGCCGTGCTCCTCTTCGTCGGACTGAACGCGATCGGCGGCATGGACGCGCTCAAGGCTGCGAACCCCGAGACGATCCACCTGTGGCGGCCGTTGTCGACCACCGCGGAGACACAAGGATTCCCCGGCTTCCTGTTCGATCCGTCGACGACGCCGTGGCTCGGCGTGCTGTTGTGCTCGCCGATCATCGGACTCTGGTACTGGTGTACGGATCAGTACATCGCGCAGCGCGTGCTCACCGCGCGCAACCTCAAGGAAGCGCGCCGCGGCACCATTTTCGCGGGCTACCTCAAGCTCGCGCCGATGTTCATCTTCCTGCTGCCCGGCATGATCGCCGTCGCGCTGTACAAGCAGGGCGCTCCGGGGTTCGAGTCCATCGGCACGAACCCGCAGGGCGCGTTCCCCGTGCTCGTGTCGAACCTGCTGCCGGACGGACTGCGCGGCCTCGTGCTCGCCGGCATGTTGTCTGCGCTCATGAGCGCGCTCGCGTCGCTGTTCAACTCGACCGCCACGCTGTTCACCGTCGACTTCTACAAGCGGCTCAAACCGCAGTCGAGCGAGAAGCACCTCGTAAACGTCGGCCGCGTCGCGACCGCGGGCGTCATCGTGATCGGCATGCTGTGGATCCCGATCCTGCAGGATCTCGGCAAGGGACAGCTCTATACCTACCTGCAGCTCGTGCAGTCGCTGCTCGCGCCGTCGATCGCGGCCGTGTTCATGGCCGGCATCTTCTCGGGCGCGGTGACGCCGAAGTCCGGCTTCTACGGCATCGTGACCGGCTTCGTCGTCGGCATGCTGCGTCTCGTCATGCAGGCGATGCACGAGATGGGCGGAACAGACTGGGGCTTCCTGCAGTGGTTCGTCGATCTCAACTGGCTGTACTTCAGCTTCTTCCTGTTCGTGTTCACGTGCGCGCTGATCTTCGTGGTCAGCCAATTCACGCCGAAGGCATCGGTGGAGCAGCTGGCGGGGCTGACCTACAAGTCGGTGTCGGCGCAGCACCAGGCGGAGGACCGGAACTCGTACGGGTTCTGGGAGGTCTTCCACACCTGCGTCATCCTCGGAATCATCGCCGCCATCTACATTTACTTCTGGTAACCGGCGCGGCTCCGGTATCATTCGCACCCCCGCGGGCGCCCCACCCGCGGCGGTTCAATTTCTCAGTGTCGGGACGTGGCGCAGCCTGGTAGCGCACTTGCATGGGGTGCAAGGGGTCGCGAGTTCGAATCTCGCCGTCCCGACCAATTCTCAACCTGCCGGCTTCTCCGGATGCGCTTCTCGATACTTCCGCACCTGCGCATTGCTCACGTCGCTCGCGTAGCACTTCGGCCGAGCACCGCCGCCTTTCTTCTTGTACGCGGAGTTGTCGCCGCATCGTTTGCCGGTGTTCAGCAAGGTGTAGGGACACGGGCACTTGCCGCCGACCGTGATCCACGACTCCTCGATGATTTTCTGGCGGATGTCATCGTCCGACGGGCCACTGGCGGACTGCGCCGCCCCGGAACCCCCACAGGCCGTCAGTATCGCGACGCACATCGTCAAGAGCGCATTCTTCATGTTCTTCTTCCCGCGGACCTGACTAGGTTTCCGTTCGCTGGCGCCAGCGCTTCACCTGCTCGTCGCTGACGTCGGCGGGATAGCACATGGGCTTCTCGCCGCCGAGCTTGCTCCAGGCGGACCGCTCGCCGCAACGCCTGCCGGCGCGGTCGGCCTGGTAAGGGCAGGGACAGCTGCCGGGGTAGCCCGCGATCGACGACTGGATGATCTGCGCGCGTACTTCATCATCGGTGAGACGATCGTCGGCGCTCGCGCCAGGGGTGAGGGTCAGTCCGGCCAATAGCAGTGCCGCTCCCGTTCTCATGCGGGCCAGCCTGCGCCGGCGCGCAGGTCGATTCCGCCCGCCCATGACATATCGATCGTGCAGTGCGACGAAGGGCTCGCCCTAGTCGAGAACCGCGAGATCGTTGAGCGTCTTTCCGGCGGTCTCTTTTTCGAGCTCGATGCCGAGCCCGGTTCCGGCGAAGTGCTTGATGCGCAGCTTGGCGCCGGGCTGGAGTGACGGATGTTCCACGGTGGGCCGGAAGATCGAGTGCACGACGCTGCCATTGCCGATGAGGCGCGCCACCTGGTTGGCGGGCAGTTCCATGGCGTCGCCCACCCAGCAACTCGCTTTGGGGTCCAGCTCGCGCAGCCGCGCGATTTCGATGCGGCCGTGGGAGTCGAGCTTGATTCTGGTCAATCCGTAGATAGCCATGGCTTTTTTGTCCTCGCGGGTCGGATCTTAAGCCGGGCCCGCGAGGCCGGGCACTCCCGCCATTCGCAACCAGCCGGTTTTGCGAAATCCGACCGGAATCCAGTTCACCTTTTCGTGCAACGCCCGGGCGGGTGGGGTTATGCCTCCCGGGGGTGGCGCCAATAATTGCCGCCATGAGAGAACAGAATTCGATCACCGACCTGATCGCGGAAGCGCGCCGGGGCGACACGGCCGCGGTGGACCAGATCCTCAATCTCGCCTACGACGACCTGTACGCGCTGGCCAGCGCGCGCCTGCGCGCAGGTGGCCGGGACAGCCTGCTCAACACGGCGGCGTTGATGCAGGAATCCTA
Source organism: uncultured Pseudomonadota bacterium (assembly GCA_902826225.1). Classification (GTDB taxonomy): domain Bacteria; phylum Pseudomonadota; class Gammaproteobacteria; order Steroidobacterales; family Steroidobacteraceae; genus CADEED01. Next base: position 8,439 of record CADEED010000059.1, read on the forward strand.
TTTGCGCTTCTCGCAGACGGGGGCGCTCAAGGCGGAAGACCGGCTGCATTTCGAGGACTACGCCAGCCGCGTGATTCCGTCGGTCGTGGGGGATCTGCTCGAGGTCGGCGAGGCCGCGAACGAAGAGAACGTGAAGTAATCACGGGCTTCCGGCAAAGGATTGCCGCAGCGCGGCGGCCGCTTCAGTAACGCCGCGCGGGACCGATACAACTGGCAGGGCATTACACGCCTGTCGGTCGTACACACATGATTCAAATCATCGGTTCCGTCGTCGTCGTAGGCTGCGTTCTCGGCGGCTTCCTCATGGAAGGCGGGAAGTTGCTCGCGCTGTGGCATCCCTCCGAAATCATCATCATCGTCGGCGCCGCCTTCGGCGCATTCCTGACGAGCCAGCCGCTCAAGGTCTCGAAGCGGGCGTTCTCCGCGGCGCTCGCGCTGCCGAAGGGTCCGCGCTACGGCCGCGAAGAGTACGTGATGCTGCTCAAGCTCGTGTACGACATCCTGGTGAAGATGCGCAAGGACGGTCTGCTCGCGATCGAAGCGGATCTCGAGGCCCCGGAGAAAAGCGCGGTCTTCCAGAAATATCCGAAGGTCCTGGACGATCACCACATGGTGGTGTTCATCACGGACTGCCTGCGCCTGATCGTCGGCGGCACGCTCGATCCGCACGAACTGGAAAGCCTGCTCGAGTACGAACTCGAAACGCATCACAAGGAAGCTCACGAGCCGGCGCATGCGGTGCAGAAGGTGGCCGACGCCCTGCCGGGCTTCGGCATCGTGGCGGCGGTGCTCGGCATCGTGAACACGATGGGCGCGCTCGAAGGCGCGGACACGGCGACCATTGGTGCAAAAGTCGGTGCTGCCCTCGTCGGCACGTTCCTCGGCATCCTCGTGGCCTACGGCTTCATCGGCCCGATCGCGGCCGGGATGGAACACAAGGCCCACGAAGAGGGCAAGGCGTTCGAGGTGGTGAAGATGGCGCTCGTCGCGAGCGTGCGCGGTTACGCGCCGCCGGTGGCCGTCGAGTTCGCACGCAAGCTGCTGTTCAGCGAAGTGCGTCCGACGTTCGCGGATCTCGAGGCACACCTCAAGGGAAAGCCGCCACCGGTCAAGGCCGCGCACTGACCCGTCATGGCGAACCCGAAAGAAGGCGAAGCGAAGACCGCCCGGCCTATCTACGTCAAGCGCGTCAAGAAGGTGGGCGGCGGCCACCACGGCGGCGCGTGGAAGGTGGCGTACGCGGACTTCGTGACGGCGATGATGGCCTTCTTCATGGTCATGTGGCTGGTGACCGCCGTGTCGAAGGACAAGCGCGCGGCGATCTTCGACTACTTCAAGAATCCCTCGATGGAGCCCGGCAAGAGCGTCAAACCCGCGCCGGGACAGATGGGTCCGGGCGGCGCGAGCACGTCGCCGATCAACCTGGGTGGCGGTCTCGACGCGCCCAAGACCTCACTCAAGAAAGCGAACGAGCTGGGCTCGACGACCCCGCCGACGCAGGAGGAAAAGCCGGAAGAAGCGAAGTCGATCTCGATGGCGGACGCGCAGGCGGCGCTCGAGAAGGCGCAGCTTGACGCGCTCATGGACGATCTGAACGAGGCCATCGGCAAGAGCCAGGCGCTGGAACCGTTCAAGGACCAGCTGCTGCTCGACATCACTCCCGAAGGCCTGCGCATCCAGATCCTCGACGCGCAGAACCGCCCGATGTTCGACATGGGCAGCTCGCGCCTCAAGGGCTACACGGGCGACATCCTCAAGGAAGTCACGAAATACCTCATCACGGTGCCCAATCAGATCAGTCTCACCGGCCATACCGACGCGGCGCCATACGCCGGCGTCTCCGGCTTCACGAACTGGGATCTTTCGACCGATCGCGCGAACGCCGCGCGCCGCGCGATCGAGTCCTCGGGATTTCCGACGGAACGCATTTCCAAAGTGGTCGGCATGGGTTCCTCCGTGCTGTTCGACAAGGAAAACCCGCGCAGCGCGGTGAATCGCCGCATCAGCATCGTCGTGATGACACGCGCCGCCGCGGAAGATACCGCCAACTCCGACAAGCCGAACCTGCTCCGTGGCGAGCCGGCGCTGACGCCCATCTCGGATTCGCGCATCATGCCGAACGTATCGATCACCGGCGCCTCGTCATTCGCGATACCCAAGGAAGCGGAGGCCGCGCAGACGCCGGCCGGGCCCGCCGCGACGCCGGCGCAGGCCAAGGCACCCGCACCCGCGACGCCGACACATTAGACTCCGCCGGGCATGAAGCCCGCGAAGCTCTCCCTGGTCCTCGCCGTCCTGTCGTTGGGCGCCTGCGACTTCCTGCGGGGTTACGCGGAAGGGCATTCGGCCAGCCTTCGACCTTACGAAGAGGCGGAACTCTCCACCGCGCAGCTCGGCGCGGCGCGTTTCCTGTTCGAGGACTTCGGTGCGCTCAGCACCGACTCGCTCGACACGAGCGCGTTGCCGTGGAAACTCGTGGCCGCGGCGCTGGTGATCGAGCGATACCCCGGCGAACCCGCGAGTGCGGAGAAACTGCGGGCGGTGCTGACGTCGTACGGGTTCATCTACCCACGCAGCGTCGCCAACTGGCCGCTCGCGGAGCAGCCCTCGTTCCGCGAGCCGCTCGGCATCACGAACGGCATCGTCCGTCGCGACTTGCCGCGTATCGAGATCGAAGCTTCGAACCTCGGCTGCGCGAGCTGCCATGGCGGCGTCACGTACGACGCGGCCGGCGTCCCGCAACCGGACGTCTGGTTGGGCGCGCCGAACACGTCACTCGATCTCGACGCCTACCTGGACGGCGTGAACGGCGCACTCGTCGCGGCGGCCAAGCGCCCCGGGGCGATCGACGCAGCCATCAAACAGCTTTTCCCCGGCGTCGGTGCGGACGAGCTGCGCACGATCGAACGGCTCTCGTCCGGCGATCGGCGCCTGCCTTTTCGCCACGGCGGTCCCGGTCGTTCGAATGGCGTGGAGGCGCTCAAGCGACAGTTCCATATCCCCGCCGGCGAACGATCAGCCACCTCCGGCGTCTCGATCCCCGCCATCGGCGACCTGTCGATGCGCTGGTCGGTGCTCGCGGACGGCCTCTACACGCGGCGCGGCGACCCACGCTTCCAGCCGCGCGGCCGCGAAGAGGGCGCGGCGCCGGCGCGCACGGCGGAGATCATCGCCTTCTTCACGGCGCCGACGCTCGGCCTGCGCCCCGAGCGAACGGTGCATGCGACCCAGCCGGTCGCCGAGGCGCTGCAGTTTCTCGCCGGTACCGAGTCGCCGAAGTTTCCCGGAAAGATCGACGACGCGGCCGCGGGCCGGGGCGCCGTGGTCTACGCGCGCTGCGCCGAATGCCACGGCGAATACGTCGAGCGCAACGGTCGCCTGGTCCTGCGAAGTTTTCCGAACAGGCTGTCGCCGGTCGCGGAGATCGGCACCGATCCCGCGCGGCTCGATGCCGTGGACGAACGCGTCGTCGACGCCGTCGACAGGTCGCCTCTGGGCAAACTCATCGAGGCCAGGCAGACGCGCGGGTACGTCGCGCCGTCACTCGCGGGTCTGTGGGCAACGGCGCCGTACCTGCACAACGGCTCGGTGCCCACCCTCGCTGCCTTGATGTCGCCGCAGACGCGGCCCGCGAGATTTGCCGTGGGCGGCCACATGCTCGACTTCGCGCAGGTGGGCATCGCGTATGCGGACGGCTATCGGCCGTGGTCCACGCCGCGCACCTTCGATACCGCGTTGCCGGGAAACTCGAACCGGGGCCATGAGAAAGAATTCGACGGGCTGACGGACGCCGACAAGGGCGACCTCATCGAATTCCTGAAGCAACTCTAGGGTCTACTGCGGCGAATCGGGCAGGCTGAAGTAGAACGTGGCGCCCACATCCTGCTCGCCATCCACCCACACCTTGCCGCCGTGGCGTTCCACGATGCGCCGGACGATCGACAGGCCGACGCCGGTGCCTTCGAACTGTTCGGCCGAATGCAGGCGCTGGAACACGCCGAACAGCTTGTTCATGTATTTCATGTTGAAGCCCGCGCCGTTGTCCTTCACGAAGCACACCAGCGTTGTGCCATCCATCCGGTAGCCGACTTCGATGCGGGCCTGCGCGCGTTCGCGCGTGAACTTGATCGCGTTGGAGAGCAGGTTCACGAACACCTGCTGGATCAATCCCTGGTCGACCTGCCAGGTCGGGAATTCCGCGATGAGGAATTCGATGTTGCGCCCACCGCGCTCGTGCGTCATGCCGTCGATGATGCGGCGGACCATCTCCGCGAAGCGGACGGGCTGCTTGTGCAACGGCTGGCGATTCAGCTGCGAGAGGCGCAGCAGGTCGGTGATCAGGCGATCCATGTGCGCCGCCCCGGCGTTCACGTTCTGGAGAAGCCGCTTGCCCTCGTCGGTGAGATTCGCCGAGTGCTCGCCGAGCAGTGCCTGCGAGAACGTCGACACCGCGCGCAGGGGTGCGCGCAGATCGTGGGAGACGGAATACGAGAAGGCCTCGAGCTCGCGATTCGCGATCTTGAGTTCCTCCGTGCGCTCGCGCACGTTGTCCTCGAGCTTCTTCTTCTCGATGCGCAGCTGCCGCACGGCGAGCGCGCGTTCGAGCACGGGCAGGGCGGACGCCAGCTTGATCGGCTTCTGGATGTAGTCGAGCGCGCCGGCCTTCATCGCGGCCACGGCGGTGTCGAGCGCGCCGTGGCCCGTCATGATCACCGCGACGAGAGAGGGATCGACGAGCTGCGCAGATTTCATCAGGTCGATGCCGTTCGTGCCCGGCATCTGCAGGTCGGCTAACAACAAATCGAACTGGCGCTCGCGCATGGCGGCCAACGCATCGGCGCCCGACGTGTAGCCGTAGGTGTGATAGCCCTCGTACTCGAGGGTGTCGCACAGCGCGCGCATCGAGGCGGGCTCGTCGTCGACCACGAGAATCGACAGCTTGTGTTCGGATTGGTCGGCGATGATCGTGATCAAGGGTCGAATCCAGTTGCCCGCTCCCGCACGGCGGAGGCTTGCCGCCTCTCGTAGGAGAACCCCCGTGGACTGTTACAGCGTAGTGTCCGCCCGCCGGAGGCCGAGTGCCAAGTGACTAGGAATATCCCTGACCTGCGGATGTCGGACCCTTCCCACAGCCCGGGTGCACGCAAGGACCAGGCAGATCAACATGGTAGTTAGTAGGTTCCGCGGGGAACAGCGCGCTATCCGGACAACGGCAACGACGCCAATGCGTGCTCATCGACGACGTGAGTTCGACCGTCTCGCCGCTGCGCATGCGGCGGCGTTCCGGCGTACGCGTGGCCATCGACGATTTCGGTGCCGGCGATTTTTCGCTGAGCCGGCTCGCCGAGCTGCCCGTCGACATGCTCGAGATCGACCGCTCGTTCGTGAACGTGCTGTCATTGAGCGGCGCCGGCCGGACACCCAGGCGCAGGGCTGTCTGCACGGTCGGCCGATGAGCGTCGACGACATCGAGCCGCTCGTCCGCAACGACACGATCGCCATCATCCCTTTGCACTCCAACCAAGAGCCAACGTCGATCGCCGGCCACGGTTGACCGGCCACGAGTTTCTTTTTTCCGCGGCGGGTTCAGCGGGCGTTTTGGGGGAACGCGCTAGCCTGCATTTGATCTACACTTTTGCCGGCAACGCCGGAAATACTCAAAGATCGGATTCGAATGCTCAAACATCTCTCCCGCGCACGCCTGCTCTGGCTGGTCGCGATCGTGCTCGTCGTCCTGTTCGTCGGTTACCGGTGCACCGCCGGCGGCGACGCCGCGCCCGAATACCAGACCACGGTCGCCGAGAAGAGCAATGTGGTGGCGCGAGTCAGTACGTCCGGCAGCCTCCAGGCCGTCGTCACCGTCGATGTCGGCAGCCAGGTTTCCGGGCGCATCCAGGAGCTGTACGCGGATTTCAACTCGCCGGTGAAGAAGGGCGAGCGCATCGCGAAGATCGATCCGTCGCTGTTCGAGGCGCAGGTCGTTTCCGCCCAGGCCAACGTCTCGGCGGCGCGCGCGAACGTCACGCGCCTCACCGTGGCCGCCGAGGACGCGGAGCGCCAGGCGAAACGCGCCGAGGAAGTCTACGCGCAGCGTCTGATCTCCGAGACCGAGCGCGACACCGCCGTGGCGAATGCGCGCGCCGCGCGCGCCTCGGTCGACCAGGGCCAGAGCCAGCTCGCGCAGGCACGCGCGGCCCTCGAGACCGCCATGACCAACCTGCGCTACACCGACATCGTGTCCCCGACCGACGGCGTCGTGATCTCTCGCGCGGTGAACCGCGGTCAGACCGTGGCCGCCTCGCTCTCCGCGCCCGTGATCTTCACGATCGCGCAGGACCTGCGGAAGATGGAAGTGCACACGAACGTCGCGGAGTCCGACATCGGCCGGCTGAAGCCCGGCATGCGCGTGTCGTTCACCGTCGATGCCTATCCCGGCGAGCCGTTCCGCGGCGCCATCCGCGACATTCGCAACGCGGCGCAGGTGGTGCAGAACGTCGTCACCTACGATGCCGTCATCGACGTCGAGAATCCCGACCTCAAGCTGAAGCCCGGCATGACGGCGACCGTCAGCATCGTCACCGACCGCCGCCGCGACGTCCTCGCGGTGCCGAACGCGGCGCTGCGCTTCCGGCCTGAGAGTGCCGAGGCGAGCGCGCCGGCCCAGGGCGCCGGCAGTGCGCGACGCGATCGCGCCGCGGGGCAGGGCGGCCCGGACGGCGGCAGCGGCCGCCGCGATCGGGAAGACGGCGAGGACGGTCCGCCCCTCGTCTTGAAACGCACCGTTTATGTCCTCGTCGAGGACGAGCCGCGGCCGCGCGAGGTGACCACCGGTCTCACGGATGGCCGGCTCACGGAGATCACGGGCGGCGAGCTCAAGGAAGGCGAGTCGGTCATCACTGGCGTTGCCGGGCAGAACCCGCGTGGCCAGGCGGGCCAGCAGCGCGGCCCGCGGATCCTCTAGAAACTCGCCTGAAGAAATCGGCATGGCCCTCATCAAGTTGCGCAACCTCGGCAAGATCTACCAGTCCGGCGACACCGAGTTCGCGGCCTTGCGCGACGTGAATCTCGACATCGAGCGCGGGGAGTTCGTGGCGATCACCGGCTCGTCGGGCTCGGGCAAGTCGACTCTCATGAACATCCTCGGCTGCCTCGACTCGCCCTCGCGCGGCAGCTACGTGCTCTCCGACCGCGATGTCGCGCAGCTCTCGCGCATCGAACTCGCGCGCGTGCGCAACCAGTTCATCGGTTTCGTGTTTCAGAACTTCAATCTTCTCTCGCGCACCTCGGCGGCGGAGAACGTCGAGCTCCCGCTCATCTACGCGAAAGTGCCGCCCGCGGAGCGGCGCGCACGCGCCAAAGACGCGCTGGAGCGCGTGGGCTTGGGTCACCGCGCCGGACATACGCCGTCGCAGCTCTCTGGCGGCCAGCAGCAGCGCGTCGCGATCGCGCGCGCGCTGGTGACGCGGCCGCCACTGATCCTGGCCGACGAGCCGACCGGCAACCTCGATTCGGCGACGAGCATCGAGATCATGAAACTGCTGGCGGAACTGCAGACGTCCGGCATGACCATCGTGTTCGTCACGCACGAGCCCGACATCGCATCGTATGCCGATCGGAAGCTGAGCCTCAAGGACGGCGCCGTCGTCAGCGACGAGCGAACGGGCGCGACGCAGGAGGTTGCATGATCAGCGCCGGTGAAACTCTGCGCCTCGCCGCGCGCGCGCTGAGCCGCAACAAGATGCGCTCGTTCCTCACCGCGCTCGGCATCATCATCGGCGTCGGCGCGGTGATCTTCATGCAATCGATCGGCGAGGGCGCCAAGGCGCGCGTACGCGCGCAGATCGAAAGCGCCGGCACCAACATCGTCATGCTGTTCTCGGGCTCGAGCCAGGGCCCCGGAGGCCGCGGCGGCGCGGGCTCCCAGCCTTCGATCACCTGGGAGGACCTGCGGGCCATCCAGACCGAGTTGTCGTCCGTGGCCGCCGTGGCGCCGCAGATGAACGCCAGCCAGCCGGTGATCTCCGAGACCAACACCTGGAACACGCAGATCACCGGGACCACGCCGGATTACTTCACGATCCGCAACTGGCCGATGTCGAGCGGCGCCATGTTCACGGCGTCGGACCAGGCGGGCGCCGCGAAGAACGCGGTGATCGGCCAGACGGCGGCGGACAACCTGTTCGGCCCCGGAGTCGACCCCGTGGGTCAGCTGATCCGCATCCGCGACGCGCCGTTCACCATCATCGGCGTGCTGGAGCGCAAGGGTCAGAATGCGATGGGGCAGGATCAGGACGACGTGGTGTTCATCCCGCTGTCGGCGTTCCAGACCCGCATGCAGCGCGGCCTCGGCAAGTTCGTCCCCGGGCGCATCTTCGTGAGCGCCGTGTCGCCGGAGGCCATTCCTCGCGCCCGCAACGAGATCACGCAGCTGCTGCGCGAGCGGCACCGCATCGGCGCGAACGACGAGGACGACTTCTCGACCAGCACGATGGCCGAGATGACCAGCATGCTCACGTCGACGCAGGAGACGGTCACGCTGCTGCTGTCGTCCATCGCGCTCGTCTCGCTCATCGTGGGCGGCATCGGGGTCATGAACATCATGTTGGTGTCGGTCACCGAGCGGACGCGCGAGATCGGCATCCGCATGGCCGTCGGGGCGCAACCCGCCGACATCATGGCGCAGTTCCTCATCGAAGCCCTGGTGCTCGCGACCGTCGGCGGCGCGCTCGGCGTTCTCTTCGGCGTGGGCTTCGGACACATCCTGGCCGGGAAATTAGGCTGGACGATGGCGACCCGCACCGAAATCGTGGTGCTCGCGCTGGCGGTGAGCGCGGGAGTAGGCGTCATTTTCGGGTTGTACCCGGCGCGGAAGGCATCCCGGCTCGATCCCATCGAGGCCCTGCGCTACGAATAATTGGTCAGGCCAGTTATAGTCTGCGTCCCTTCCAGCAGAGTCGATGGCCATGAAGAAACAGACGCGGAATGTCTTCTCACGCCGCGATGTGATGCGTGCGACCGCCCTCGGGGCGATCGCGGCGCCTTTCATCGTCCCCGCGCGCGCTTTCGGCGCCAACGAGCGCATCCGGGTCGGGCAGATCGGCTACGGCCGCATCGCCATGGGCCACGACATGCCCGGCGTCATCAAGTCCGAGCTCGCGGACTTCGTCGCGATCTGCGAGCTCGACAGCAAGCGCCTGGCCGACGGCGTCAAGCACATCGAAAAGTCCTATACGGATCGCAGCTACACGCCGCCGGAAGTCCGCACTTTCGACAACTATCGCGAACTCATCGGCCGCAAGGACATCGACGCCGTCGTGATCAGCACGCCGGACCACTGGCACGCCGAGGTGGCGCTGGCCGCGGTCAATGCGGGCAAGGACGTCTACCTGCAGAAGCCCTTCACGATGACGCATGCCGAAGGCGTGATCCTGCGCGATGCGGTGAAACGCACGGGCCGCATCCTGCAGATCGGCAGCCAGCAGCGTTCGTGGGAGCAGTTCCGCCGCGCGGCCGAGCTCATCCGTTCGGGCCGCATCGGCAACGTGCAGCGCGTCGAGATCGGCCTGCCGACGGACCCGACCGCCGAGGACGCGGCGCCCATGCCGGTGCCCGCGAACCTCGACTTCGGTCAGTGGTTAGGCCCGACGCCGTTCAAGTACTACACCGAGATGCGCGTGCATCCGCAGAACGACTACAGTCGTCCTGGCTGGCTGCGCCACGAGGCGCATTGTCTCGGCATGATCACGGGCTGGGGCTCGCATCACTACGACACGATGCATTGGGCACTGGGCTTCGACAACGCCGGGCCAAGCCGCGTCGAGGGCAAGGGACAGTTCCCCGATCCGGAACGCATCTGGAACGTCCATGGATCCTATGACGTCACGCTCCAGTACCCGAAGAACATCGTCGTGAATGTCTCCGACAAGTATCCGACCGGCCTCAAGTTCATCGGCGACGAAGGCTGGCTATGGGTCACGCGCGAGAATACGGGCGGCCAGACGGCGAGCGATCCCAAGTCGAAGGGCGATCTGCCGCCGCTCGCGGCGAGCGACGAGAAGCTGCTCGATCCGAACGGGCTCGCGGTGAAGTTGCCGGTGAGCAAGTCGCATCACAAGAACTGGCTCGAAGGCGTGGTCGCGCGCAAGCCCGGCCTGACGCCGGCGGCGGTCGGCCACAACAGCAACACCGCCTGCATCGTGAGCTGGATCGCGATGAAGCTCGGCCGGCCGCTCGAGTGGGATCACAAGGCGCAGAAGTTCAGAAACGATCCCGAAGCCAACGCGATGCTGTCACGCCACGAGCGGTCGCCGTACGGCGCGTTGCATCTCGCGAAGGCGTGACGCGCGAACTGAACCAGTTCGTGCCCGGCGCGGGCGACGGCCGGCGCCTGCGCTGAGTTCGGCTCGACCCGTCCCCGTTTTCGAGCATGTTCACGCGACGCGCACTTTCGCGGTGCGAACCGTCACCGAATTGCGGTACAAAGCGCGCGCACGAAAATTGCAGGAGTTGAACCCGTGAGTACACCCGTCACCTCGCTCCCGAGCGGCGCAGGGCCACCCGACGCTGGGAACGCGCCGGACGAAGGCCGCGTTTCGCTCAGCAAGGAAGCGCTCAAGCACGCCTTCCTCGACAACCTGTTCTACATCCAGGGCAAGTTCCCGGCGCTCGCGACGAAAACGGACTACTACATGGCGCTCGCGTACGCGGTGCGCGACCGCATGCTGCAACGCTGGATCTCGACGGCAGCGGCCTACACCAAGCAGGGCTCCCGCACGGTCTCGTATCTCTCCGCCGAATTCCTGATGGGGCCGCATCTCGGCAACAACCTCATCAATCTCGGCATCTACGACACCGCGAAACAGGCGGTGACGGAACTCGGTCTCGATCTCGAAGAGCTGCTCGCCACCGAGGACGAGCCGGGCCTCGGCAACGGCGGCCTCGGCCGCCTCGCGGCATGCTTCATCGATTCACTGGCGACGCTCGAGGTGCCGGCGCTCGGCTACGGCATCCGCTACGAGTTCGGCATCTTCCAGCAGGAGATCGTCGACGGCTGGCAGGTCGAGAAGACGGACAAGTGGCTGCGCTACGGCAACCCGTGGGAGATCGCGCGGCCCGAGTGGTGCGTCGCCGTGAAGTTCGGCGGACGCTCCGAGACGTTCATGAACGAGTTCGGCCGCCAACGTCAGCGCTGGATCCCGGAACGTCTCGTCAACGCCATTCCGTACGACACGCCGATCCTCGGCTACCAGACGAACACGGCGAACACCTTGCGCCTGTGGAAAGCGGAGGCGCCCGAGTCGTTCGACTTCGGCACGTTCAACCGCGGCGACTACTACGGCGCGGTCCACCAGAAAGTGGGCAGCGAGAACCTCACGAAGGTGCTCTATCCGAACGACGAGCAGGCGAGAGGAAAGGAACTGCGCCTGGAGCAGCAGTACTTCTTCGTCAGCGCCTCCCTGCAGGACATGCTGCGCATCTGCAAGGTCCAGAAGATCCCGATCGAGAAGTTCCACGAGAAATTCGCGGTGCAGCTCAACGACACGCATCCCTCGGTCGCCGTCCCCGAACTCATGCGGCTGCTCGTCGACGAGATGGCGATGGATTGGGATCGCGCCTGGAGCATCACGCGCCAGACGTTCGCGTACACGAACCACACGCTCCTGCCGGAGGCGCTCGAGCGCTGGCCGCTCGGCATGTTCGCGAAGCTCCTGCCACGCGTGCTCGAGATCATCTACGAGATCAATGCGCGTTTCCTGGACGAGGTGCGCATGGCGTTCTTCGGCAACGAAGAACGCATCCGCCGGTTGTCGATCATCGACGAGGGCGGCGAGCGGTACGTGCGCATGGCGCACCTGGCGAGCGTGGGCTCGCACGCGATCAATGGCGTCGCGGCGCTGCACTCGGATCTTCTCAAGAGCGATGTGCTGAAGGATTTCGCGGAGCTGTGGCCCGAGAAGTTCTCGAACAAGACGAACGGCGTGACGCCGCGCCGCTGGGTGGCGCTGTCGAATCCGCGGCTCGCGAACTGCATCACGCAGCGCATCGGCGACGGCTGGCTGCGCGACCTCTCGCAGCTGCGAAAGCTGGAGCCGCTGACCGAAGACGGGGATTTCCGCGCGGTGTGGCGGCGCATCAAGCACATGAACAAGGCGACGCTCGCGACGATCATCGAGCAGCGCACCGGGGTGCTCGTGAACCCCGACGCGATCTACGACGTGCAGGTGAAGCGGATCCACGAGTACAAGCGCCAGCACCTGAACATCCTGCACGTCATCGGTCTCTATCACCGGCTCAAGACCGACCCGAAGTTCACGATGGAACCGCGCGTGTTCATCTTCGGCGGGAAGGCGGCGCCGGGTTACCACCTGGCGAAGCTCATCATCCGCTTGATCACCGCGGCCGCCGAGATCATCAATCGCGATCCGGGCGTGCGCGATCTCATCAAGGTGGTCTACCTGCCGAACTTCAACGTGACGAACGGCCAGCGCATCTACCCGGCGGCCGATCTGTCCGAGCAGATCTCGACGGCCGGCAAGGAAGCGTCCGGCACCGGCAACATGAAATTCCAGATGAACGGCGCGTTGACGATCGGCACCGTCGACGGCGCGAACATCGAGATCTGCGAGGAAGTCGGGGTCGAGAATTTCTTCCTGTTCGGCCTCGAGGCGCACGAGGTCGCCGCGCGGCGCGCGGCCGGCTACCGGCCCGGCGACTTCATCGACGGCAACGAAGAGCTCCAGGCCATCCTGACCCTCGTCCGTGACGGATTCTTCTCGCGCGGCAACACCAGCCAGTTCCTGCCGCTCATCGACAACCTGGTCTTCCACGACCCGTACTTCGTGCTGGCGGATTACCAGTCGTACGCGGACTGCCAGGCGCTCGTCGACCAGACCTACGGCGACAAGGAGCTCTGGACGCGGATGTCGATCCTGAACTCGGCGCGCTCGGGCAAGTTCTCGTCCGATCGCACCATCCGGGAGTACTGCGAGGACATCTGGAAGGTGAAGCCGCTGCACGTCGAACTGATGTCGCAGGAAGAGGTGAAGGCCGGCCTGGTTCAGTAGGAGGTACACTGTCGCCTCTTCGTCGATCAGGGGAAGAGAATGCGCCAGCAGTTGACTCTGGCGGCCATCACCGCCGCGGGAACCTTGTTTGCCGGCGGCGTGGTCGCCAAGGACGAGCCGATCGCGGCGACGCCGCAGGCGCTCGACGTGATCCGCGACTACGGACTCGTCGAAGCGCCCACCGCCATGCGCGCGGCGCGCGGCTGGAAGCCGCCGAAGAAAATCGTCCTCACACCCATGGGGCCCCTCGAGGCCTTGCAGGCCGCCGCTCCCGGCGTGAAGTTCGTGGTGGTGAGGAGCGCGGCCGAGATGGCAGCCCAGGCCGCCGACGCCGACGCGCTGCTGAGCGGCGACTCCGTGATCTGTGACGATGCCGTGCTCGCGGCCGCGAAAAAAGTGCGCTGGCTCGCGTCGTATTCCGCGGGCGTCGAAGGCTGTCTCGGCAAGCGTATCTTCGACCGCAAGGACATCGTGCTCACCAATGCGCGTGCGTTGTCGGGCCCGGTGATGGCCGAGCACACGATCGCGGTGACCTACGCACTGGCGCGCAATCTCGATGTATTCATCGCGCGCCAGGCCACGGGCGGCGAGATCAGGAACAACCCGCAGGACGTGAACTGGCAGTCGCTGACCGGCGGGAGGTCCGGCGTGCAGCTGCAATCGATGACCGGCAAGACGATGTTGATCGTCGGACTGGGCGGCATCGGTCTCGAGGTCGCCAAGCGTGCGCACGGGCTGGGGATGAAGGTAATCGCCACGCGCGCGAGCTCGCGCGAGAAGCCTGACTACGTGAGCTACGTCGGGTTGTCGGACGAGCTGCCGGCGCTGATCGGCCAGGCCGACGTCGTGGTGTCCGCGCTGCCGCTGACCCCAGCGACCACCAACCTGTTCGACGCGAAGATGTTCGCGCGCATGAAGAAGACGGTGTATTTCATCAACGTCGGCCGTGGCGGCAGCGTCGTCACGGACGATCTGGTGAAGGCGTTGAACGATGGCGTGATCGCAGGGGCCTCTGTCGACGTGACCGAGCCCGAACCGCTGCCGCCCGATCATCCGCTGTGGAAGGCGCGCCACGTGATCATCACGCCGCACGTGTCCGGTCATTCGGAACTCGGCGTGCGCTCGCGCGAGATCGTGATCCGCGAGCAGATCCGGCGCTTCGTCGCCGGCGACAAGATGTTGTCGGTGGTGGATATCGAGCGGGGGTACTGAGGGCTCGAGGATAAAGGGACGGTCCCCGGTCCTACTTCCCGCCGCCGTAGGTCTTCGTCAGTCGATAGAGGAACTCGCGGCCTTCCATCAGCGACTGGACGCGGATCCGTTCGTTGAGTCCGTGCGCGCCGCTGGTCGCGCCGTCGCCGAACAAGCCCGACACGCCATAGCAGGGAATGCCGGCCGGTGTGAAGAAACGGCAATCGGTCGCGCCGGCCGCCATCGTCGGGATGACCGCGACACCGGGGAACATGTCCTTCGACAGTGCCTCGATGGGGCCCATGATCTCCTTCGACAACGGCGGCGGCGCTCCGGGCGTCTCCGGCGGTGACTGGAGCTCGACCTTCACGCCCGGATCGCCGATGACGGCGGCCAGCTCGTCGCGAATCTTCTCGGGCGAATGACCGGGGAAGATGCGGCAGTTCACGTTCGCCGTCGCGCGTTGCGGCAGCGCATTGGGCGCATGACCGCCCGCGAGCTGTGTCGCCACGCAGTTCGTGTGCAGGATCGCGTTCATCGACGGATCCTTGCGCAGCCGCTCGATCGCGGCGGCGTCATTGGTCGTCGCCGCGGCGATCATGTCGGCGCCTTTGTCGCCGCCCTCGATCTTGCCGAACTTCGTGAAGTAACCGCGCGTGGTGTCGTTGAACTCGATCGGAAAGGAGTGCTTCTCTATCTTCCCGAGCGCGTGCACCAGCTGGTAGATCGCGTTGTCCGGCGTCGGGCGCGACGAGTGGCCGCCCTTGTTGAGCGCCGTCAGCGTGTAATCCTGGTACAGCTTCTCCGCGGCGAGCACGGCGTTGAACCGGTACTCGCCGGACTTCGCGTCGTAGCGGCCACCGCCGCCTTCGTTGAGCGCGAATGCCGCGTCGACGAGTTCGCGGTGGTTCTCGATGAGATGCTTCACGCCGTTGAAGACGTTCGGCGATTCCTCACCGCAGGTGAGCACCAGCTTGAGCCCGCGCTTCGGCTTGTAGCCGTCCTTCTTGAAGCGGACCATCGAGTCCGTGAAGATGGCGGCCATCGCCTTGTCGTCCGAGGCGCCGCGCGCGTAGAAGAAGCCGTCTTCCTCCACGAGCTTGAACGGATCGCGCTCCCAGTCCTCCCGGTTCGCTTCGACCACGTCGATGTGGGCGAGCAGCATCACCGGCTTGAGTTTCGGGTCGGTGCCCGCGATCCAGGCGACGAGATTGCCGTCCTGCGGACGCTCCGCCGGCTGGATGATCTTCACCTCCGAATCCGGAAAGCCCGCGGCCTTCAGTCGCGCGGCCATCGCCTCGGACGCCTTCGTGCACGAACCGACCGACAGCGTCGTGTTGATCTCGATCAGCTCCTTGTACAGCGCGCGGAATTCCGTTTCTCCGGCCCGTGCCGCCCTGGAGGCCGCGGTCTGGCGGCTCTCCGTGATGCCGGCAGCCAGCGCGGCGGTCGACAGTGTTGAGAGGGCAAGAGCGGTGATCAGGGTACGACGCATGATTTCCTCGGAGATGGTCAGACGGATGTCAGGACTTCCTGCTTCTCGACTTTCGCCGGATCGAGCTCGATGCCGAACCCGGGCTTCTCGGACAACTGCACGAGGCCGTTCGTCGTGAGCGGCGGGTCCTTGATGAAGTGTAGTTTCTCGGGCACGTAGTTGATCAGATATTCGCCGAAAGGACAGACGGCAGGCGACTGGCTGGCGACGATGGCCAGGGCCGCGTGAACGTTGTGGCAGTGGGGCAGCAGCTTGACGCCGTGCACGGAGCACAGGTTCGCGATCTTCACCGTCTCGCTCACGCCGCCGCACCACTCCGGATCGGCCTGCATGAACTGCAGCGCGTCGGCCTTGAAGAACTGCTCGGCTTCCCAGCGCCCGTAGAGATGCTCGCCC
>CADEED010000060.1 GCA_902826225.1 uncultured Pseudomonadota bacterium
CGCGGCGGGAAGGGCGTGGCGACGCTCGTCGGGGCTTTCGCCGGACTCGATCCGTGGTTGCTGCTGCCGTTGTTCGCGAGCTGGCTCGCGGTGGTCCTGGTGTCGGGGTTCGTCGGGCTCGCCTCGATCGTGGCTGCGCTCGCGTTGCCATTCTATCTGCTGATCCGCGACGGGCCGAGCCTGACTCCGGAGCTCGGCTTCGCGTTGGCGTGCGCGGCGCTCGTCGCCTTCACGCATCGCGGCAACGTGCGGCGCATGCGCGCGGGCAGCGAACCGCGCGCGCGCCGGCTGTGGTTGTTCGGGCGTGAATAACGCGCCGTTACCCCAACGCGTGTTCCAGCGCCTGGACGCCGGCGACTATCGCTCCGGCGAGGCGCTCGCGGCCGACCTGGCGGTCACGCGCGCGGCCGTGTGGAAGGCCGTCGAGCAGCTGCGCGAACTCGGCGTCGCGCTCGAAGCGCAGTCCAACCGCGGCTACCGGCTCGCACCCGGCGTGAGCGCGCTGTCGCCCGAGCGCATCCTCGATCCGTTGCCGGCGGAAGTGCGGACGCGCATCGAATCGCTGCTCGTCGAGTGGACGCTCGAGTCGACGAACACGCGCTTGCTCGAATCGTTGCCGCCGCGCGCGAACCACGCGGCCGTCGTGCTCGCCGAGCACCAGACCGGCGGACGGGGACGCCGCGGTCGCGGCTGGATCGCGCCGCCGGGCGGCGCAATCTGCCTGTCGCTCGCGTGGCAATACCCCGACCTGCCCGCGGATCTGTCCGCGCTCAGCCTCGTCGTCGGGCTGTGCGTCGTCGAGGCGCTGGCGGAGCTCGGCGTCACCGCGCGCCTCAAGTGGCCCAACGACCTGGTCACCTCCGCCGGGAAGCTCGGTGGCATCCTCATCGAGATGCGCGCGGAGGCGGGTGGTCCCGTGCACGTCGTCGTCGGCATCGGGCTCAACGTGCGCCTCGACGACTCGGCGCGCGCCGCGGTGCGGCAGGCGGGCAACACGGCCGACGACCTGCAGGCCCAGCGCTCGCCGGCGCCGGATCGCAACGCCGTGGTGGCCAAACTACTCGCGCGGCTCGTGCCCGCGCTCGGGAAATTCCCACGGCAGGGCCTCGCGCCGCATCTCGAGCGCTGGCGCGACTGCGACGCATTGCGCGAATGCGAGGTGCGCGTGGAGAACGCGGGAGAGATCACGCGCGGCGTCGCGCGCGGCATCGACGCGCACGGTGCCCTGCTGGTCGAGACGCCCTCGGGCGTGCTGCGTTTCGTCTCGGGAGAAGTCACGGTGCGCGCGGAATGAACCTGCTCATCGACATCGGCAACACCCGGGTGAAATGGACGGTGCAGCGCGGAATGCGCCTGGGACGCGTGCGCGCCATCGCGCACGAAAGCGATCCGGCCGTCGCGCGGCGCATCCTGCTCGGCGCGCCCCGCGGGATCCGCCGGATCGTCGCCGTGAATGTCGCTGGAAAGGCCTTCGAGCGCGCGTTGGTGAAGGCCGCGCGAGAACGTTTCGAGCTGCCCGTCGAGGTGATCCGCTCCACACGCCAGGCCGGCGGCGTCCGCAACGGCTACCACGAGACATGGCGACTCGGCGCGGATCGGTGGGTCGGCGCGATCGGCGCGTGGTCGGTCGCGCAAGGCGAGGCGGTGGTCGTCGCGAATGCCGGCACGGCGCTCACGGTGGACGCAGTGAGCGCCGCGGGCCAGCACCTGGGCGGCGTCATCGTGCCGGGCGCCGCGGCGATGATCGACACGATGCTGTCCGGCACTCACGGAATTCGTCGCCGTGCGCGTGGCGGCAGGGCAACCGGCGGGGCGCTGTTGGCGACGAACACCGCCAGCGCGCTCGCGGCCGGCGCTGCGCATGCGGGTGCGGCGCTCATCGACCGGGCGGTGAGTGAGGCGGCGAAAGTCCTGCGCGTGCGACCGGTCCTGCTGCTCACGGGCGGCGGCGCCCGCGACCTCGCGCCGCACGTCGAGAGCGCGCACCGCATCGTTCCCGACCTGGTGCTGCGCGGGCTGGCCGCGCTCGTGGACAATCAATCGGGCTAGTTCCGGGCGCGCCTTGCTACACTCACAGCGCTTGCGTGCCGCTCTACTCGTACTGCTCCTCGCCAATCTCGCGTTCTTCGCGTGGATGGGATGGCTCGCGCCGGAACAGGCGCAATCGCCCATGTCGCCGAAGGTCGATGCGCCGCGCCTGCAGCTCGCCGCCGAAACCACGATCGCCGCCGATGGACAGGGCCGCTGCGTCACCGTCGGGCCGTTCGCGAACAACGAGCTGGCGGCGCGCGCGCGCCAGACGCTGAACGACAGCGGTTACCCGTCGTTGCCGCGCGAAGAGTCGAGCAAGGCGCTCGAGGGCTTTTGGGTGTATCTCGAAAGCCCGCCCACCGAGGCAGGCGAGCGGCGGCTCCTCGAGCGTCTGCGGCGCGGCGGCATCTCTGATGCGGCGGCCGTCGGCGAGCTCGGCGCCGCGCGCCGCATTTCGCTCGGCGTGTTCTCCGACGAAGCACGCGCGGCCGCCCAGTCCGAGCGCGTCGCGCGCCTGCAACTGTTGCCGCAGATCGAAGCGCGGGAGAAGTCCGGCACCTCGATCTGGCTGGACCTCACCCTGAAGTCCGGCGCGCCACCGCTCGAAGGGCAGAAATTCCCCGCCGGCGACACCGAGCTCGAATTCCGGCCCTGTCCGGCGCCCGCGCCCGCGCCCGCGCCCGCGCCCGCCGCTGCGCCGCCCGCGTAGCCGCGACGCGCTGGTCGGCGTGGAATACCGCGGCCCACGCGCCTAGAATTCCGGCCTCCGAGCCACGCCGGCTTAGCTCAGTTGGTAGAGCGCCAGTTTTGTAAACTGGATGTCGCGGGTTCGATCCCTGCAGCCGGCACCATCTACCCATCCCAGCAAGTCCCAAGACGTCCCGAAATGGCTTGATTTAAAGCCTTTTCACTCTCCGGACGTTCCATGGCGTCTCTGTACATCTCGCGCGCACTGGGGGTACTTTTGGGGCATTGGCCGCAATGGCCGCCACGCGTACCCCCAATGCTCACTGTCACGCAGATTCGCAACGCCAAGCCCGACGAGCGCGCCTACAAGCTCGCCGATGAGCGCGCGCTCTACCTCCTCGTAACGCCGTCCGGCGGCAAGCTGTGGAGGCTGAAGTACAGAGTGCAGGGCAGGGAGAAGTTGCTGTCATTCGGCGCGTTCCCCGACTTGTCACTGGAGCAAGCGCGCAAGCGGCGCGATGAGGCGCGCGCACTCCTGGCCAACGGCGTGGACCCGGCGAGCGCGAGGGCCGCCCAAGCGGAGGCCGAGGCCGCAACATTCGGCGCCGTCGCCGAGGAGTGGCTGAGCAAGCAGACCAAGACGCTGAGTCCCGTCACGCTCGCGAAAGCACGATGGATGCTCACGGACTACTTGCTGCCGGCGCTCAAGTCCCGGCCCATCGCGAGCATCACGGCGCCCGACCTCCTGCGCGAGCTGCGCAAGGTAGAGGCGAAGGGCGCGCATGACACGGCCCACCGCGTGCGGCAGCGCGCATCCCAGGTGTTTCGCTACGCCATCGCGGCCGGCCTGTACGGATGCGAGCGCGACCCGGCGCAGGACCTTCGCGGCGCACTGGCGCCCATCGTCACCACTAACCACCCGGCAATCACTGAGCCTCGCGCCGTGGGCGCACTGCTGCGCGCGGTCGACGGCTACCGAGGCCAGCCGGCGGTGGCCTTCGCGCTGAAGCTCGCGCACCACCTGTTTGTCCGGCCCGGCGAGCTGCGCGCTGCGCGCTGGCAGGAATTCGACCTGGCCGCCAAAGTGTGGTGCGTCCCGGCCGAGCGGATGAAGATGGGCCGCGAACACATCGTGCCGCTGACGCGCCAGGTTGTGGAGTTGCTCGGCCAGCTCCGGCCGCACACCGGCCACTTTGCGTTCCTGTTTCCGGCATTGAGCAAGGCAGACCGGCCAATCTCGGAGAACACACTCAACGCGGCGTTGCGCCGGATGGGCTACAACACGCGGACGGAGCATTGCGCGCACGGATTTCGCGCGACCGCGAGCACGCTCCTTAACGAGCGCGGCGTCGCGCCGGACCTCATTGAGCTGCAGCTCGCGCACAAGCCGCGGGACAAAGTGTGCGGAGCCTACAACCGTGCGGAGCGACTCACGGAGCGGGTGACGATGATGCAGAGTTGGAGCGACTACTTGGACAAGCTCAAGGCCACAGCGCCGGAGGGCCGACGCCGTGGTTACTGGACATTTTGGAAAACTGCGGACCACGTCCCCCCGCTCGCGACTGTTGGTGGTGCGCCCTAACTAAATTGGCGCGACAATGCTTCAACCTCGGGCCAGCGACGGGAGACGCATGCCGGGCATTGAGAAACTTCTGTTCGTGGACACGAACATCTGGCTGGACTTCTACCGCACCCGGAAGTCCGACGCTGCTGTGGAGCTGTTAGGCCACCTTGAAAGCATCAAGGACAAAATCATTGGCACCCACGTACTCGAAATGGAGTACAAGAAAAATCGACAATCGGCCATCGTCGACGGACTCAAAGAGTTGCAGGACCCGCCGCGACTCGCGACGCATGGGATCTTCTCCCAGGCCGCGCCGGCTCGCGCAATTGAGAAACACCTCACTGAGGTGCGCAAGAAGCTCAAGAAGCTTCGCGCGCGACTAAACAACGCGCTGGATGACCCATCCCAACACGACCCGGTTTTCCAATCCTTTCAGAGAATCTTTCGCCGCAATGACGGCTTGGTCCTGAGACTGGACTCGGACAAGAAGCTCAAGCGTGTCATTCGTGAAAAGGCAACGCGCCGGTTTTTCCTAGGCTGCCCACCGCGAAAGGTGGGGGACACCTCAATGGGCGACGCAATCAACTGGGAGTGGATGGTTAGGTGCGCCGAGGAACGGCAGGCCGAGCTTGTCATCCTGACTCGTGACCAGGACTTTGGCCCGCTCATCGGAAACAAGATGTACTTGAACGACCACCTAAAGCAGGAGTTCAAGGAGCGGCTAAGCCGAAAGCGCAATGTGCTTCTCTACAGCACGTTTTCGCATGCGTTGAAGCACTTTGCCGTCAAGGTGTCGAAAGCCACTGCAAAGAGCGAAGCCGTCGAACGCGCAGTGTCAATCGCCAATGACAGAGAGCGCGTCTACGAGCGTTTCAAAGAAGCTACGGCACACAAGCGCGAGTCCGATGTGACAACGCTGTGGGATTGGCTTGACAAAGAGTTTGAGGATTTGACGGAGCTTGGCTTGGAGAAAATGAGCGATGCGCAACCCGCGCCACGGCCGCCGGACCCCGAAAAGTAGTCATTAGGCGTGGAGTGTCAGGCAATGGCGGACGGCGGATTTGGCTGGAGCGAAGGAATTAGCGCATTTGTCGGCGCCACACTGGCTTTTGCGGTCGACTGGGTGCGCGCCAAGCAGGACCGCCATCGCGAGGAGTCCGACATTGCTAATCGGGCGCTCCTCTCCCTGGCACAGATGTACGCCAACCTTCAGAACCTGTGGAATCAACTGTACGAGGAGCCAGTCTCGGCTGCGAAGTTGGCGGACCGTCCACTGTTTCCAAATGAAGTGCGCGCAACCTCACCAATGCCGGAGGAAGCGATTGCGCTGGACGTTCCCAGCCTTTCGTTCCTCCTGAGAAGCCGAGACCCAGACTTGCCGAATCGGCTCGGGTTAATCGTCTCCTCCTTCCGACAACACCTGATTTCGGAAAAGGTCCGCTCGGAACTACACCTGGAAATGCAGTCGAAAATTGAGGCGGCCCAAATCCCTCCAGGAGCGGAGGTTACGGTCGGGGACTTGCGAATGATTTGCGGCCCAAAGCTTTGGGCGCAGCTCCTCTCAACGACGGATGGCCAAGTGGAAACCATTCCGAGAACGATTGCCGACATCATCGAATTACAAAAGCAAACCCTGGCGGTGCTGCGGTTTGAGTTTCCATCGCGGCGCTTTGTGAAATTCCAACCGCAGAAGTTGGAGCCGGGAAAGAGCTTCCGAACCGTTGAGCTGTCCCGTCCGCCTGTTTGGCGGCGCGCAGTGCGCGCGTACTTCGATTGGTTGCGCAAAAGGCCAAGTAAGCCGCTAAAGCTCAACACTTAACGCGCTCTCCTGTAGCTTCTCGGCTTCGGCGTGTTAATGGCAGTTAGCTCGCACTCACCGCGCGCCTGGCACTTTGAGCGCCTCATCCGCTCCGCGACGGTGGTTAGGGGCGTCTCCCAGCCCAGGAACTTGGCGAGGACGTGCGGCTCCGTGGTCCGAACGTGGCCGCACTTGCGGCACTTAATCTGGAGCGTGTAGTCGGCGAAGCGGTCCGACAGTTTCGTGATTGGCGCGGGCATGGCGCGAAGCGTGCCGTCGCCAGTTGCGGCCGTCCATCCAGCACGCGGCGCGCGTCACTGCTGTACAGCGCCGGTACAATTGGCCGATGAGAAAAATGCCCGACGGGTTCCTGTCTGCCGACATCGGACAAACGATTGCCGGCGTTCGTTCGCGCGCGAATTTGATTCCGTGGTTCGACTTGCTCGGGCCGATGAACAATCTCGCGATGCGCTTAATGCCCAACTTGAAAGTGCCGGATGAGGACCACCAGAGACTTTTAGAGGCGGTGCTGTTTGCCCGCGCGGTCCAGTCGCTGCAAGCCGGCATCCTGCTGGCGGAGCGTGGCATGGAGGCAGACGCGCGCAGCGCGCTCCGCGCAGCCGCCGAGACGACAATTTTTCTCCAGCGAATGTCCGAGGACCCGACGCTCAAGGACCGGATGGTGGAGAACGACGCCTACTACCGCAAGAACCGCGCTTTGGCGTTCTTGCGTGACCCTGGATTTATGGCCGAGGCCACCACGGAGGACAAAGAGAAACTCCAGCGGGCCATTGCCGAGATTGACGCTGAGTACAGTGCGGCCAGCGCAAGGAAGCTGAATGTGGCGAAGGAGGCTGAGCAAGGTAACGCACTCCACCTTTACAACCTGATTTTCCGGCCGACCTCTAACGACGCTGCACACACCTCGCTCGCGTCTCTGGTTCGGCACTTTTCTGAGAAGGAAGGTGGTACGGCATCCCTGCAGTTTGGGCCGCAACTCGAATCGACAAGTGACACCCTCGCCGGGCTGGCATGCGTTTTTGTTTTCGCCCTTCACCCGGTTTTCGCGCGGTTCTCTCTCAAAGAGTTTGAAGGCGAGGGTGACAATCTCGTGGGGCGTTGGAGGGAGCTAATGGGCGAAGGTCGGAACTAACCGCGCGCCGTCGGCCAATCCGGCGGACGCGCGGTTACCCTCACGCCTGCCGAGCTACGAGCTGGAACTCACCGCCGTGGGCGTGCCGTACACCAGCAACCAGTTGGGGTTCAGAATCGTCGGCTGAATCGGTGCCGGCTGACCCGGAAACGGACTCGTGGAGAAGTGACCGGGCGGCATGTTGCTGCCGGTGGTGACGGCCGCCACCTGTGGCTCGCGGACGTGTTCGCCCAGCTCCGGCGTTTCCGGATGCGGGTAGTTGGGCCGCGCGAGTGCGGCCATCTCAGGCTTCAGGGTCATCGTCGGATGGAAGTGGTGGTAACCGACGCTGCACGCGACGGCGCCACACACGAGACATTTCGTAACCAGCTTCATTCCTTATTCGCTCTCCTGTCGATGAGGTGACGGGCGGGAATGCCCACCGGACCTGGAGCTGGCGAATGAGGACGGACCAGGGCGAATTCAAGGCCAGGGCGGCGCCGGCACATCAAAAAGTGTGCTCCGGCCCGCACATCGGGCAAGTTAGCCCGGCGTGGCCGGCGGGTGGGGGTGTTCGCGGGGGTACGCGACGGCCGGGCGCGGTGAATCGCCTTTGCGCGTCAGCCACTTAGCCCGCGTTTTCGGACCCTGCAGCCGGCACCAACTCCTCCGCCCGACCCTCTAGTTAGCGCCGCCCGCCCAGAGCGCCGTCGATCCAGGTGTCGACGACGCGGAGTTCGTCGTCGACCGAGACGAGACTCGCCCGCTGTCCCGGCGCGATTCTCCCGAGCTCGGATTCGAGCCCCAGGAACGCCGCCGGATTCGCGCTGGCCATGTTCACGGCCTCCGCCACGTCGAGCCCGAGCAGTTTGACCGCGTTCGCGACCGCGCCGGCCATCGTGAGGTTGGCGCCGGCCAGCGTTCCGTCCTCGTCCACGAGCCGCCCGCCATCGACGCGGATCCGCTTGCCCTGGATGTAGAAATCGCCATTGCCGTTGCCGATGTTCGACATCGCGTCCGACACGAGCATGAAGCGTTCGCGTGGCTTGCAGCGCAGCGCGAGTCGCAGCGTCAACGGATCCACGTGGATGCCGTCGACAATGATGCCGCACCAGCTGCCGGCATCGTCGAGCGCCGCGCCGACCACTCCGGGTTCGCGGCTGCCGAGCGGCGACATCGCATTGAAGAGGTGAGTGAAACCGCGCATCCCTGCATCGAGCGCTGCGCGCACCTGCGCGCTGGTCGCGTTCGTATGGCCCGCCGACACCACGATCCCGGCGCTGGTGAGAGCGCGTATGGATTCCGGCGTCGTCATCTCGGGCGCCAGTGTGACCATGGTGCGGCCACCCGTCGGCCGAGAGAGCAGCTCGATCGCCGCAGGGTCGAGCGCGCGCAGCTTCTCCGGATCGTGAACGCCCTTGCGCTCGGGATTCAGGAAGGGACCTTCGATGTGGATGCCGAGGACTCCCGGGACGCGCGCCGCGATGGCGTCCCGCACCGCGTCGAGCGCCGATGCGATGACGTGCAGGTCGTCGCTGATCAACGTCGGCAGGAAGCCGGTCGTTCCGAATCGACGGTGCGCCGCGCCGATCGCGCGGATCGAGGCCACGGAGGGCGCATCGTTGAACAGCACGCCACCGCCGCCGTTCACCTGCGTATCGATGAATCCCGGCAGCAGGCGATGGCCACGCAGATCGTGCGCCGTTGCGGCGCGTACGCGCGCGTCGTCACGCGGCAGCACGTCGACGATGCTTCCCTCGTGGACGAGCACGGCGAGGTCCGCGGCGAACCCGCCGTCGCGCAGGACGCGGCCGTTGATCAGCGCCGTCGTCATCAGACGGTCTCGGTGACCTTGCGCAGATGCGGCGGCACGTCGGGATCGAAGCCGCGCGCGAACGCGAGCGTCGCGGCCATTCCGTAGAAGCTCTGGATCATGAGCATCGGCTCGATGACCGGGTGCGCGGAGATCGTCCGCAGCACCGTGGTGCCCGCGACGTTCCCGCCGGCGGCGAGCACGTGCGCGCCACGCGCGACGAACTCCCGCTCCATGCTCTCGACGCTGTCACGCGTGTCGTCGGACTGCGAGAACGCGAGGATCGGGAATCCGCGCCCCACCAACGCCATCGGTCCGTGTTGCACCTCCGCCGCGCTGAAGGCCTCGGCGTGCAGCCCGCACGTCTCCTTGAACTTGAGCGCGGCCTCCTGCGCGATGCCCAGGCTATAGCCGCGGCCGATCACGAACAGGTTGCGCGCGCCGCGCAGCGTGTCGAGCGCATTGCTCCAGTCGAGCGACCAGGACAACGCGAGCTGTCCGGGCGCGGCGTGCAGCGCATCGCCGAGCTCCGCGTTCTGCTTCCACTCGGCAACGAGATGCACGAGCGCGGACAGCGACGCGATGAAGGACTTCGTGGCGGCCACGCTGGTCTCGCGCCCCGCGTGCAGCGCGATCGCATGGTGCGCGACCTCGTTGAGCGGTGCGTCGGCGGTATTGCACAGGGCGATGACCAATGCACCGCACTCCCGCGCACTCCTGGCAGCGGCCAGCAGATCGGGGCTCTTGCCCGACTGCGAGATGGCGATGAACACGACGTCGCGCAGATCCGTCGCGGCATCGTAGACGGAGCTCATCGAAGGCGCGGCCGAGGAGGTGATCAACCGGGCCTGGGTCTCGATCAGGTACTTGGCGAATGTCGCGGCGTGGTCGGAGCTGCCGCGCGCGCAGGTGACGACGGCGCGGGGCGCGCGAGCGCGCAACGCCCGTCCGAGCGCGTGCAACTGCGCGGCATTCGCGGCGATCTGGTGGCGCACGACCGCGGAGCTCTCCGCGGCCTCGGCCTGCATGCGGCTGCGCGCGCTCATGCGGACGCGCTCAGCTCGGCGACGAAGTCGTAGATGTCGCCGCGGTAGATGGACTGGGAGAACTCGACGGCGCGGCCGTCGGCGTGAAAGCCCACGCGCTCCACGAGCAGGCCGGCGTCGCGCTCGTGCGCCTTCAGCAGTTTGGCCTGTTCGGACGTCAGCAACACCGCGCGCAGCCGCTGCAGCGCGCGCACGGGCCGGTGGCCCGATTTCTCGAGCGCCTCGTACAAAGAGGTCTCGACGGCTTCCACCGAGGGCAGGCACGAGGCGAGCACCGTCGCGTACTCGAGCGCCATCGGCGCGTCGTCCGCGAAGCGCAGGCGGTGGAAGCGGTAGACGGGCGTTCCGGGCGACAGCCGCAGCGTGAGGGACTCCTCCGGTGACACGGTGCCCGCGGACCGGTTGATCCACATGCTGCGCGGCTTGCGGCCGCGCGCCCGCATGTCCTCGGAGAACGAGGTGAGCTTGGCGAAGTTCTTCTCGACGCGCGCGCAGACGAACGTTCCCGCGCCCTGGCGGCGCACCAGCAGTCCTTCGTCGACCAGGCCGTCGATCGCCTTGCGCACCGTGATACGCGAGACGGACAGCTCGTCGGCCAGGTCCCGTTCCGGGGGAAGGGCATCGTCCGGTCCGACGACTCTCTTCTCGATGGCGGCGCGCAGCGATCTTTGTAGTTGTTGGTAAAGCGGCAGATCGCTCGATTCATCGAGCTTCTGCAGATAGTTAGACAGCGTCATCAGCCCCCCTGGCCCATCCTCACGGTCTTTTGCGCTCGCAACAATGCCACCACAGTATGACCAATACAATACCAATGTGTTGTGGCGAAGCAGCATATTTTCGTGGGGAAACCCGGGTTCTAGGCATCGCAGCCACGGGAGTTGTCAAAAATGGGCTTGGCAATCGTATCCAAGTGGTTCTATATTGGATACCAAGTGGTCCTCAACTTGGTCCTCTTACAAAACAACAGGGGTACGAATCTCTATGAACATCAGACGTTCAACGTTGCTGGGTACGGCGATTGCGTTCGCCTTGTGTCACCAGTCCGCATTCGCGCAGATGGAGCCGGCAGGTCCGTCTGACGGCGAGGAACTCGACGAAGTCATCGTCACCGGCATTCGCGCGAGCCTCGAGAAGTCGCTCGACGTGAAGCGCAATGCCGACGCGCGCCTGGAAGTCGTCACCGCCGAGGAGGTGGGCAAACTACCGGCCCGCAACGTGGCCGACGCCCTGCGCGGACTGCCCGGCGTGAACATCAGCTCGGCGAGCGCCGATGAAGGCGGCTTCGACGAATCCGACCGCGTCAGCCTGCGCGGCACGAGCCCGAGCCTGACCCAGACGCTCATCAACGGCCACAGCGTGGGCTCGGCCGACTGGTTCGTGCTGAGCCAGGGCAACAGTGTCGGCCGCAGCGTCAGCTACACGTTGCTGCCGTCGGAGCTGGTCAACTCGGTGCAGGTCAACAAGTCCTCGCGCGCGAGCCTGCAGGAAGGCGGCACCACCGGCACCGTCAACATCATCACGCGCAAGCCGTTCCAGTTCGACAAGTCGGTGACGTTCGAAGCGTCGCTCGGCAGCGTGTATTCCGATCAGGCGGATACCTACGATCCACAGATCTCCGGCCTGTTCAACTACAAGAACGAGAGCGGCACCTTCGGCGTGCTGCTGCAGGTGTTCAAGCAGGAGCGTTCGCTGCGCCGCGATGCGCAGGAGATCCCCGGTGGCTTCTTCACGATCTCGGCCACCGATCCGGCCGGAATCAGCAACCCGGACCTCGTCGGCGTGCAGGCCCCCGGCCTCGTCGGCGCGACCCTCTTCGAGCAGACCCGCGATCGCCAAGGCGGCTTGCTGGAACTGCAGTTCAAGCCCTCCGACAACCTGACCCTGGGATTGAGCGGCTTCCTCTCGGACATGGACGCCAACAACTACAACCGCAACTTCATGTTGTGGGGCGGTAACTTCGCGCGCGCCCAGGCGCCGAACCCGGGATACACGATCGAGAACGGCGTGCTGACCAGCGCGACGTACGCGGGCGTGGCCGGCCGCGACTATGCGGTCTACGACATGATCTCGCGCGAAGCCACTGCGAAGAGCAGCTACGTCACCTTCGATGCCAACTGGAAGATCACCGATTCGCTGACGTTCACGACGCAACTCGGCACCACCGAGGGCGAGGGCTCGACGGCGCGGCAGTTCATCGCCGAAGTGACCACGAACCGTGGCGGCGGCGCGAGCTGGACGAGCCATGGCATCAGTGCACCGCTCGACTGGAGCGTCGGGGGCGACAGCACGCCGACCGGCGTCACCAGCTTCGGAACCTGGGGCAATCAGCAAGTCACCGCCCTGGACTCGGAAGACTGGATCACCCTCGATTTCCGCAAGGACCTGGAAGCAGGTCCCCTGAGCTCGCTCGACTTCGGCGCGCGCTACGCCGACCACGAGCGCGAGGCCCAGTCGCCCGAAGGCGCGAGCCCCGGCGACATCTGGTCGGATCTGCAGAACGGCGCCATCGTTTCCTACCCGGGCGACTTCGCGAGCAACATCGGCGGCGATTTCCCGCGCAACCTGTGGTACTTCACCACGGCCGCGATGCGGGAAGCCGTCCTCGCGAACTCCACCTGGCTCGCGGACAACGACGGTCCGACCGGCCGCCACAACTACGGTGGCGAGTGGAAAGTCGGCGAGAAGAATCTCGCGGCGTACGTGCAGGCAAACTTCGGCGGCGAGGCGTGGAGCGGCAACCTTGGCCTGCGCTACGTCGACATCGACCAGGAGATCAATTCCTACCAGGCGGTGGCCAACGCGGCGAACGCCGACGTGAGCAGTCTGTTCGGCAACTGGATCTACCAGGACACCAACAATCAGCACGACAAGGTGCTGCCGAGCGCGAACCTGCGGTACAACCTGAACGACAGCATGGTGCTCCGCTTCGCCGGCTCGCAGACGAGGACCATGCCGGATTTCTCGGCACTGGGCGCTTCGAGCTGGGGTTCGGACCTGAACCGGACCGGAGGCGGCGGCAACCCGAACCTGAAGCCAGTGGTGTCCACCAACCTCGACGCGAACTTCGAGTGGTACTTCACGGAGCGCGGGCTCGTGTCGGTCGGCGCCTTCTACCTGGACCTCGACGACTACGTCGCCTTCGGCACGGAGAACCGCCAGTTGTTCAGCGAGCTGACGAACCAGCTCGAAACCTATCTCGTCTCCGTACCGGTCAACTCGAACGGCAAGGTAAAGGGCGCGGAGCTGGTCTACGAGCAGCCGATCGGGGATTCGTTCGGCATCAACGCCAACTACACCTATGCGGATGGCGAGACGGACCACACGTGGGCTGACGGCAGCCACAACCTGGTGGGCACGTCGGAAAACACGTACAACGTGGGCGCGTACTTCGAGAACCAGATGTTCTCGGCGCGCGCGAACTACACGTATCGCACGGAATTCCTGATCGGCCTGTCGGGGGCCAATCCGTACTACCAGGACGACTTCGGGACGCTGTCGCTGACGCTCAGCTACAAGCCGAACGACTGGCTCAGTGTCAGCCTGGATGCGTTGAACCTGAACAACCCGGAACTGAACTACTACCAGAGTCCGACCGCCCCCACGGCGTTCTACAACAATGGCCGGCAGTTCTACCTGAACCTCCGGGCGAAGTTCTGAGAGCCGCGTGAGCCCGGGGCCCGCAGTCCCATGCCGGACTGCGGGCCCTCTTTCCGATCGGCCGCCCACGACGCGATCCGGCGTACGCGCCTCACCCGCGCGCAAACAACAATTCGATAAGCTCGTTGCACGAGCGCCGGTTTCAGGCCGACTGTGGCGGCGACCCGGCTGTCGCCGGCGCGGACCCGGCGGACGGGTCTGGTATATGGACGGCGAGGGAGGACTTCAGATGGGCAGATGTCACGTGTCGATCCTGTTGAGCGCGCTCTCGGCGACGCTGGTGCTGGGTGCGTGCTCGAAGGACGAACCGCGACCGGCCGCGAATCCACCGCTCGCGCAGGTGATCCCGGCGCCGAGCGAAGTCGTTGGCGCGGGCGGCGCGTTCGCGCTGGGCCCGGGCACGCAGATCGCCTTCGAAGGCGCCGCCGCGGAACCCGCCGCGCGCTACTTCGCCGAGCTCGCGCAGCGCACGCAGCAGATCACGCTGCCCGTGTCGAACTCGCCCACCGCGAGCGACACCATCGTCTTCGGCGTCTATCCCGACGCGCCGAACGACGCGGCGGAAGGCTACTCGGTGCGCGTCACGCCGGAGTCCATCGTCGTCGCGGCGCGGGATCAACGCGGGCTCTTCTACGGAGCCGTGACGTTGTGGCAACTCCTGAGCGCGAAGGCGGACGCGAAGACCATTCCGGCGATCAGCATCACCGACGCGCCGCGTTTCAAGTGGCGCGGGCTCATGCTCGATTCGGTGCGTCACTTCCAGTCGCCGCAGTACGTGAAGCAGTTCATCGACTGGATGGCCTTGCACAAATTCAACGTCCTGCACTGGCATCTCACGGACGACCAGGGCTGGCGCCTCGAGATCAAGAAGTATCCGCGCCTCACGAGCGTCGGCGCGTGGCGCGTCCCCGCGGGGCAGGCGGCGCAGAAGAACATCGATCCCGCGACGGGCAAGCCGCGCATGGTCGGCGGGTTCTACACGCAGGACGAGGTACGCGAGATCATCGCGTACGCCGCGGCGCGACAGATCACCATCGTTCCAGAGATCGAGATGCCCGGCCATGCGAGCGCGGCGGTGGTCGCGTATCCCAGGCTCGGCGTCTCGCGCAATCTGCCGACGGCGGTGCCCGAGGAGTGGGGCGTCTTCACCACCTTGTTCAACACGGACGACGCGACGTTCTCGTTCCTCGAGGACGTGCTGAGCGAAGTCATCGATCTGTTCCCGGGCGAGTACATCCACGTGGGCGGCGACGAGGCCGCGAAGGACGAGTGGATCGCGTCCCCGAAGATCCAGGCGCACATCAAACAGCTCGGGCTGAAAGACGAGCATGAGCTGCAGAGCTGGTTCATCACACGCATCGGGAAGTTCATCAGCGGCAAGGGCCGCAAACTCATCGGCTGGGACGAGATCCTGGAGGGCGGAATCGCGCCGGACGCGACGGTGATGTCGTGGCGTGGCATCGACGGTGCCGTCACCGCGGCGAACGCGGGCCACGATACGGTGCTGTCGCCGGCCCCGGATCTGTATCTCGATCACTGGCAGAGCGATGCGGACACCTCTCCCGGCCGCAGCAACCTGCTGTCGCTCGAGATGGTCTACAAGTTCAATCCGGTGCCGGAGAAGATATCGGCCGCGCAGGCGAAGCACATTCTCGGCATCCAGGGAAACCTCTGGGCCGAGATGATGCGCTCCGCGGCGCGCGTGACGTACCAGGCGTACCCGCGCGCGGCCGCGCTCGCCGAGGTCGCGTGGTCCCAGCCGGCGAAGATCGACTGGGAGAATTTTCAGAAGCGCATGCCGGCGCAGCTGGCCCGCTACGACCGCCTGGGCCTGGGATACGCGAAGGAAATCGCCGCGCCTCCGCCCAGCGCGATGAATCGCAGCAGCCACCAACTCGCGCAGTGCGGCGGCGGGTACCTGCTTTCGCTCGAGGACGATGCACCGATCGCAGGTCCGCGCGCGGTGTTCCTCGTGACGATCACGGACCCGTGCTGGTTGTTCAAGGGCGCGGAGATCGCGGCAGGCGGTGCGCTGCGCGCCACCGTCGGCCAGATTCCCTGGAACTTCCAGATCGGCAAGGACAAGGACGGGATCAAGCTGCCGAAGCCCGCGACACGCGATGGCGAACTCGAGGTGTACGACGGCAAGTGCGAGGGCACCCCGGTCGCCGTGCTGCCGCTCGCTCCCGCGGCGAAGAACTTCGCCACGACGACGTTGCCCGACGCGAAGCTCGACGGCGTCTCCGGCAAGCGCGATCTGTGCCTGCGGTTCACGCGCGCGACTCTCGACCCGATGTGGGTCATCGATCGCGTCGAGCTGGTCGGTCCGGCGCAGTGACGCGAATCCGGATCAACGCGCCGTTCGCGGGGTGGTGTCTGCCGCTCGCGGAGATCCCCGACGCGGCATTCGCTGAGGGGATGCTGGGCGACGGCGTCGCCATCGATCCATTGGACGGTGTCCTGCGAGCGCCCTGCGACGGTGAAGTCATCTCGACCGCCGCCGCGCGCCACGCGGTCGCGCTGCGCACGGCCGAAGGTGCCGAGATCCTGCTGCACGTCGGCATCGATACCGTCTCGCTGGGCGGCGAAGGCTTCGAACTGCAGGTGCGCAAAGGCGACCGCGTGCGCACCGGCGATGCGTTGCTGAAATTCGACGCGGACGCGCTCGCGCGCAACGCGCCGAGCCTCGTCACGCCCATCATCGTCACGAACGGCGACCGCTTCCGCATCGCGCTCTCCAATGGCGGGCGGCGCGTGGCCGCGGGGGACGTCATCCTCGAACTCGAAGAGCAGGGCGCGGCGGTCGAGTCCGCCGCCCACCCCGCGAATCCGGGCGCGCGCGAACCCGTGGTCAGCGAACAAGTCGTCGTCGAGCACGCGCACGGCATCCACGCGCGGCCAGCCGCGCTGATCGCGCGCGCCGCGAAGGGGCTGCCCTATCCACTCGAGGTCCGCGCGCGCGGCCGCGGCGCGAACGCGTCGAGCGCCGTCGCGCTCATGTCGCTCGGCGTCCGCGGCGGCGACGAACTCGTGATCGCGGGCTTCGAGCCGGCGGCGGCTGCCGGCGTCGCGCAGATCGCGGCCATCGTCCGCCATCTCGAGCGCGCCGCGCCGGCCGGGCCCCGCACCGCCGCGCAACCGGCGCCCGCGGCCGTGCAGGATCCCGACCGCCGAGCGGGAGTCGTCGCGAGCCGCGGCCTCGCCATCGGCGAGGTTTTCTACCTGCGTGCCGCCGAAGTCCGTGTCGTCGAGCGCGGCGCGGGAGCAGCCGAGGAATCCCGGGCGTTCGAGACCGCGCGCGGCCGCGTGCGCGCCGATCTCACGGCACGTGCGGCCGCCGGCTCGCGCGCCGCGCGCGACATCGCGGCGGCCCACCTCGAACTACTCGACGATCCCGGACTCGTGGAGGCGGCGCAGCGCGCGATCGCGGACGGCAAGAGCGCGGGATTCGCGTGGCGCGGCGCGACCCGGTCCGCGGCCGCGGCGCTGGCCGCCACGGGCGACGAGCGGCTCGCCGCACGCGGCGCGGATTTCGAGGACCTCGACCGGCTGCTGCTCGCCGCCCTTCACGGCGGCGCGCCGGAGGACGTCACCATCCCCGCGGGCGCCATCGTGCTGGCGCGCGATCTCACGCCGTCGCAATACCTCTCGCTCGAAGCCGCCAGGGTGCGTGCGATCGGACTGGAGCGCGGCGGACCGACTTCGCACGTGGCGATCCTGGCCGCAATCCAGGGAGTGCCGATGCTGGTCGCGCTCGGCGCCGGTCTCGATGCCGCCGAGTCCGAGACCGTGCTGTTCGACGCCGAGACCGGCGTGTTGCGCGTGAAACCGGCCGCGGAAGAGCGGCGCACGTTCGAGCAGCGCGTGGCGCAGACGCAGGCGCGCGCGGAGCGCGAACGGGCCGCCGCCCAAACCGCCTGCCGCCTGGCGAGCGGCGAGCGCATCGAGATCTTCGCGAATCTCACCGGGTCAGTCGCCGACGCCCAGCGTGCCGTGGAGCAGGGCGCCGAAGGCTGCGGGCTGCTGCGCACGGAGTTCCTGTTCCTCGACCGCGCGACGCCGCCCGACGAGGCGGAGCAGGTCCGCTGCTACGAGCAGGTGGCGGCGGTGCTCGGCGGCCGGCCGCTCGTGATCCGGACCTTCGACGTGGGCGGCGACAAACCCATCCCCTATCTACCGCTGCCGGCCGAGGAGAACCCGGCGCTCGGCCTGCGCGGCATCCGCGCCAGCCTGTGGCGTCCCGACCTGTTCCGCGTGCAGCTGCGCGCGTTGCTGGCCGCGCGTCCCGTGGGCGCGTACCGCATCCTGCTGCCGATGATCACGGACATCGAGGAGATCCGCGCGGTGAAGCGCATGCTGGGCGAACTCGCCGCCGGGATGAACACTCCCATCCCGATGCTGGGTGCGATGGTCGAGACGCCCGCGGCCGCGATGCTCGCCGCGCAGATCGCGCGGGAGGTCGACTTCCTCTCGATCGGCACCAACGATCTCGCGCAGTACACCCTCGCGATGGATCGCGGCCACGCGGAGCTCGCCGCGCGCATCGACGGCCTGCACCCCGCGGTGCTCCATCTCATCGCCGCGGTCGTCGACGGCGCGAGCGAACACGGCAGGCCCGTCGCGGTGTGCGGCGGTCTCGCGTCGGACGCCACGGCCGTGCCGGTGCTGCTCGGCCTCGGCGTCACCGAGTTGTCGGCCGTGCCCGCCATGATCCCGCAGCTCAAGGCGCTGGTCTCGCAGTCCACGCTCGAAGACTGCCGCGCGCTCGCGCGGCGGGCGCTCGAGCTCGAGTCGGCCGCCGCCGTGCGCGCGTCGATCGGAGTTCCCCCATGAAGAACCTTTTCGCCGGCCTGCAACAACTCGGCCGCGCGATGATGCTGCCCATCGCCGTGCTGCCGGTCGCCGCGCTGCTGTTGCGGCTCGGTCAGCCCGATCTGCTCGACGTACCGGCGATCGCCACGGCGGGCGACGCCATCTTCCAGAATCTGGGCCTGCTGTTCGCCATCGGTATCGCCGTGGGCTGGGCGCGCGAGAACCATGGCGCGGCAGGACTCGCCGGCGTGGTTGCCTACCTGATCACGACGAAGGGCGCGCAGATCCTGCTCGTCGTGCCGCCGGAGGTCACCGCAAATCTTGCGGAGACGAGCGCGGCACTGGCCGCCAACGCGTTCCGCGCGGGCGAAATCGCCAAGCTCAGCGTGCCGGCGGGCATCCTGTCCGGTC
Source organism: uncultured Pseudomonadota bacterium (assembly GCA_902826225.1). Classification (GTDB taxonomy): domain Bacteria; phylum Pseudomonadota; class Gammaproteobacteria; order Steroidobacterales; family Steroidobacteraceae; genus CADEED01. The sequence continues at coordinate 18,952 of CADEED010000060.1, forward strand.
TGGTCTCCGGCGTGCTCTACAACCGGTACAGCGACATGCGCCTGCCGGCGTATCTCGCGTTCTTTGGCGGCCGGCGCTTCGTGCCCATCGTTTCCGGCGTCGCGGGCCTGCTGATGGCGTTCGCTTTCGGCTACGGCTTCCCGGCGCTCGAGCACGGCATGGAGAGCCTGAGCCGCGCGGTGCTGAATTCCGGCGAGGCCGGACTCTTCATCTATGGCGTGCTCAACCGCGTCCTCATCGTGACCGGCTTGCACCACATCGCAAACAATCTCGCGTGGTTCGTGATCGGCGATTACAACGGCGCCACCGGGGATCTCAAGCGGTTCTTCGCCGGGGACCCGTCGGCGGGCGCGTTCATGAGCGGCTTCTTCCCGGTGATGATGTTCGGCCTGCCGGCCGCGTGCCTCGCGATGTACCGCGCCGCGCGGCCCGCGCGCCGCCAGGCAGTCGGCGGCCTGCTCATGTCGATGGCGCTCACCTCGTTCCTCACCGGCGTGACGGAACCGATCGAGTTCGCGTTCATGTTCCTGGCGCCGGCGTTGTACGCCGTGCACGCCGTGCTCACCGGCGTGTCGATGGTCGTCATGCACTGGCTAGGCGTGCATCTGGGCTTCGGCTTCTCCGCGGGCCTGTTCGACTACGTGCTGAACTTCGGCCTGTCCACCCGTCCGTGGCTGCTGATCCCGATCGGCGTCGCGTACTTCGGGCTGTATTACGTCGTGTTCCGCTGGGCCATCGTGAGATTCGATCTCAGCACGCCCGGGCGCGAGCCCGACGATGCGCCGGCGGCCGGGCCGGTCGGGACAGGGGCGGCCGTCGCCGGCCGCGACTGGATAGCCGCGCTCGGCGGCATCCGCAACATCGACGTGATCGATGCCTGCACCACGCGCCTGCGCCTCACGCTCAAGGACTCCGGCATCGTCGACGAAGCGGCGCTCAAGCGCCTCGGCGCGCGCGGCACGATCCGTCCCTCCAGCAACACCCTGCAGGTCGTCGTGGGGCCGATCGCCGACCAGCTCGCCGGCGACCTGCGCCAGGCGTTGCGCCAGGCCGGTTCTTCGGGCGCTGCGGGCACTGCAACCGGAAACATTGCCGCGCTGCTCGCCTCGCTGGGTGGGCGGGACAACCTTGCCGCGGTCGACGCGAAATCGACGCGCGTGCGCATCACGTTGCGCAATCCGGCGGCCGTCGATGCCGCCGGACTCGAGACGGCGGGCTTCCGGGGAGTCATGCGGGTGAACGACGCGACCTGGCACGTGATCGTCGGGCCCGATGCACCGGCCGCGGCCGCGGCCCTCCAGCGCGGCTAACGCTTCGTCGCAGGGTCCCGTCCCTTAAGCGGATCAATGGCTTGCGATTTCCTCGCGAGGGGGTATCGTGCGCCCCTAGAATACGCGCCGCGTTCCGGTCACCGGCCCCGGAGCGCCCAATCCAATACCAGTGCTTTTAACCAGCTCGACTGCAACCCCGAGAGGGGTTCGAACGTCGTATGTCGAGTTGCCAGAGGATTCTCGCGTGATCACCAGACCCCAGACGATTCTTGTTGCTTTCGCCGCCGCTCTCCTGTCGATCCCCCTGCTGACCGCGTGCAAGAAGTCCGACGGCAAGGTCGAAGAGCAAACCGCCCCGCTGCAGCTCGCGAGCGAAGACGTGCTGACGATGAGCAACAGCGCGCTGACGTCCGGTCCTTCGATCACGGGTTCGATCGAGCCGGAGCGCCGTGCCGACCTGCGCGCCGAGGTCTCGGCGGTCGTGCTTTCCGTTCTCAAGGAGAACGGCGACCCGGTGAAGCGCGGCGATCTGCTGGTGCGTCTCGATCCCACCTCGATCCGTGACAGCCTCACGGCCGCGCAGTCGTCGATGGCCGCCGCGTCGCAGGCGTTCGACCAGGCCGAGCGCCAGTTCCAGCGCATGAAGACGCTGCGCGAGACGGGCGTCGTCTCCGCGCAGCAGCTCGAGGACGTCGAGATCCAGCGCAACTCCGCGCAGAGCGAGCGCGAGGCCGCGCGCACGCGCGTCGTCACCGCGCGCCAGCAGCTCGAGCGCACGGAAGTGCGCGCGCCGTTCGACGGCATCGTCAGCGATCGCAAGGTCTCGGCGGGCGACACCGCGCAGGTGGGCAAGGAGCTGCTCAAGGTCATCGACCCGACGAGCCTGCGCTTCGAAGGTCTCGTGTCCGCCGACGCGATCGGCAACGTGTCCACCGGCCAGCACGTGTGGTTCCGCATCCACGGCTTCGCCGAGCGCGAGTTCGAGGGCGTAGTGATGCGCGTGAACCCGTCGGCGAACGTCACGACGCGCCAGGTCGAAGTCCTCGTGCGCTTCGCCGATCCGAAGCAGCAGCCGAATGTGGCAGGGTTGTACGCGGAAGGACGAGTCGAAACGCAGTCGACGGCGAGCCTCATGCTGCCGAACGGGGCGATCGTCCGCGAAGGCGACAACGCCTACGCGTGGCAGGTGAAGGACGCGAAACTGCACAAGGCCAAGCTCGAGCTCGGCGAACGCGACTCCCGCACCGGCGCGTATGCGCTGCGCGGCGGTATCGCCGAAGGCGACCAGATCCTGCGGTTCCCGAGCTCCACCCTGAAGGACGGACAGGCCGTACAGACGGTCGGCACGAACCAGCCAGCGCGCGTCGCCGAGAAATAAGCGCCGAACAGGCGAGGGAAACTCCATGTTCCTGTCGAACTTCAGCATCAAGCAACCGGTCACCACGGTCGCCATCATCATCGTGCTCATGTGCCTGGGGTTGCTCGCGCTGAAGAACCTGCGCGTCAACCAGATCCCGGACGTCGAGAACCCGGTGATCTCCGTGAACTTCCCGTACCCGGGCGCGTCCCCCGAGACCGTCGAGCGCGAGATCATCAACCGCGTCGAGAAGCCGCTGCAGAGCATTCCGCAGGTCTACGAGATGTGGTCGAACGCGTCGGAGAGCAACGCGCAGTTCACCATCATCTTCGATTTCAAGAAGGACATGTCCGCCGCGACCGACGAGATCCGTAACGCCATCGCGTCGGTGCAGTACAAGCTGCCCATCGAGATGCGCGAGCCGGTGCTGTGGCGCCGCGATCCGTCCGCCGATCCGATCGTCAATCTCGGGCTCTCCTCCACCAAGCAGACGCACGCGGAGATCTCGCGCTACGCCGAAGACGTCCTCGAGGACGATCTGCGCACGATCGACGGTGTCTCGGAAGTGAACGTGGACGGCGCGCTGCATCGCGAGCTGTCGGTGCTCCTGAACGCGCAGAAGCTGCGCGAGTACAACGTGTCCGCGGGCGACGTCGTCAGCGCGCTGCGCGCGCAGAACACGAATGCGCCCGTGGGCCGCGTGAAGGGCGAGCTCGACGAGCAGAACATCCGGCTCGTCGGCCGTATCGAGCGTCCCGCCGATTTCAACGACATCGTCGTCAAGCGCCAGGGCAACGAAGTCGTGCGGCTCGGCCAGGTCGCGACTGTCGAGGACGGGTTTGCGGAGCCGGGCAGCTACAGTCTGCGCGACGCGAATCCGAACGTGGGCCTGTCCATCGTGCGCTCGCGCGAGGCCAGCACCGTGAGCGTGGCCGAGCGCATCCGCGAGAAGGTCAAGGAGATCAACAAGACGCTGCCCGAGGGCACGAAGCTCGAGATCACCCGCGACGGTGGAGAAGAGGCCGAAGACAACCTCAACAACGTCATCCACGCGCTGATCTTCGGCGCGGGTCTCACGATCTTCGTCGTCTACGCGTTCCTGAATTCCTGGCGCTCGACGCTGATCACCGGCCTGTCGCTGCCGACGTCCGCGGTGGCCGCGTTCATCGCGGTCTGGCTGTGCGGCTTCACGCTGAATTTCATGACGCTGCTCGGTCTTTCGCTCGCCATCGGCGTGCTCATCGACGACGCCATCGTCGTTCGAGAGAACATCGTGCGGCACATGGAACGCGGCGAGGACCGGATGACCGCCGCACGCAACGGCACCGCTGAGATCGGTCTCGCGGTGACCGCGACGACGTTCTCGATCGTCGCCGTGTTCGTGCCCGTCGCCTTCATGGGCGGCGGCGCCGGCGAGTGGTTCCGGCCATTCGCCGTCACGGTCGTGGCGTCAGTGCTGGTTTCGCTGTTCATCTCGTTCACGCTCGACCCGATGCTGTCGGCGTACTGGGGCGATCCGCCGGAACACGCAACGGCCGAGAAAAAAGGCATCTCCAAGGTGTTCGCGCGCTTCAACACGTGGTTCGACCACAAGGCCGATGGCTACAGCCGCGTGATCGACTGGGCGTTGCATCACCGCCGCGTGATCACGTGGGGCTCGTTCGCGATCCTCGTGGCCGCGCTCGTGTACCAGTTCACCATCGGCCGCAGCGAATTCCTGCCGAAGTCCGATTACGGCACGCTCGCCATCGAGATCCGCACGCCGTCGAGCACCAGCCTCGAGTACGCGCGCAGCAAGGTCGAAAAGGCCGCCGAACTCGCGCGCCTCATGCCCGAAACCAAGAGCACGGACGGCCGCGTGAATTCCACGGGCGGCCGCGTGTGGGTCGACGTCGGCAAGAAGACGGAGCGTGACCGTTCGCTGCAGGATCTGGCAGGCGACCTGCGCGGGAAACTCAAGGCGCTGGTCGGCGCCGAGTACGTCGTGCTCGACGATCTCAACAACGGCGCGCGCAAGCCGGTGCAGATCCAGTTCTACGGCGCGGACTCGCGCAAGCTCATGGAGATCACCAACCAGTTCATGGAAAAGGTCCGGCAGATCCCCGGCGCCGTGGACGTGGGTCTCTCGGAGCAGGATCCGAAGGACGAGCTGCGCATCGAGCTCGATCGCGGCCTCGCGAACCAACTCGGGATTTCCGTCAACGACGCCGCGCAGACTTTGCGCGTGGCCTTCGCGGGCGTCGAGGTCGGCGACTGGGTCGATCCGACGGGCGAGTCGCGCGACGTGTCGGTCCGTCTGCAGCCGCGCGATCGCCTCGATGCCTCGAACATCGAGCACCTGCCGATCTCGGTGGCGGGCACCAACATGATGGTGCCGCTCGAACAGATCGCGACGATCTCGATGGACAAGGGCCCATCGCGCATCCAGCACTACAACGGCAAGCGCACCGTCACGGTCTCGGCGAACGTGCAGGGTGTCGATGCCGGCACGGTCAGCAAGAAGGCGAAAGAAATCGCGGACGCGATGGACTATCCGGCGGGGTTCGGGGTCGGTCTCGGCGGCTCGTCGCGCGACCAGGCCGAGCTGTTCTCCGAGATGTTCATCGCACTGCTCATGGGCATCGGCGTGATGTACCTCGTGCTCGTCATGCAGTTCGGTTCGTTCACCGCGCCGGTGGCGATCATGCTGTCGCTGCCGCTGTCGCTGATCGGCGTGGTGCTGGCGCTCGTGCTGACCCGCGGATCCCTCAACCTCATGAGTTTCATCGGCGTCATCATGCTCATGGGTCTCGTCGCGAAGAACGCGATCCTGTTGCTCGATGCGGCGCGTGAGGAGGAGAAGCGTGGCATCGACCGCGAGGACGCCCTCATGCATGCGGGCCGGTTCCGCCTGCGGCCCAC
>CADEED010000061.1 GCA_902826225.1 uncultured Pseudomonadota bacterium
CGCCCCGTTCGCACAGACGCACCGCATTCCCGGGTCGCTGCCGGACCTCCCGCCAGCCGACGTCACCGCGCAGATTTCCGAGTTCACGCCCGCCCGGGCTCCCTCCGCGCGCGCACCGCCCGCTGCCTGACGTCCCGCGATAGACGACCCTGATGGGTCGATTCCGCGTCCCCGACGGACGCGTCCTGCGTTCAGGTGCTTTCATGTCACGAAAACTTTGCTCGTGGCTCGCGTTCGCCATCACGGCGTGCGCGGTCCCCGTCTCCACGCCCGCTCGCGACTTCACGAGCGGCTATCTACTCATCGGCCACCCCTGGTCGCTGCCCGTCGCCGCCGGCATCCCGACGGGCGTCGCATACCTGACCGTGACGGACAACGGCCCCGGCGAAGAGCTGCTGCTCGGCGCGCGCACGCCGGCGGCGGAATCCGTGCACATGCACCAGACCGTGACCAGCGACGGCATTGCGCGCATGCGGCCGCTGACGCAGCTCGCGATTCCGCCCGGCGGAACGATCCGCATCGCGCCGGGCGGCATCCACTTCATGCTCATGGGCCTGAGGAAACCGTTGACGGTCGGCGAGGACATCCCGCTCACGCTGCTGTTCAAGAACGCGGGAGAGGTGCAGGTCACGATCAAGGTGGAGTCGCGCGACGCGGTGCCGGCCGCGGAGGACCCGGGCAACGACACTACTGGGCGCTCCACCCGTACGCGCGGCGGACCTGCACAGCGGAAATCTCGGCGGCGCTGTAGGAGGTGAGGCAGAGGGGCTAACTAGCTGCGCCTCGAGGCGCTGTAGGAACTGCGCGGGCCGCCGCGGCGCGGCAGAAAATATTTCTGAGTCGGCCGGTAATTCTTGCCCGGTCGAGAACCAGTCTCGCCGCGTTCCCGGGGCGCGGGCACTCGCCGTGCGTGCCGGCCGCGTGGCCCGTCGCTTGCATCCGCTCGACTAACTACAAACGCGGCGAAATCGCCACAGGTCTTCATGCACGTCTTGCAGCGCGCGGCCCTCCTCGCCGCCGCCCTTTTTCCGGGCTTCCTGCTCGCTCGTCCCGTCGTTCTAGAAAGCACGTCCGTCATCTCTGCTCCCGATCCGGCGTATGCCGGGGGCTTCGGCTTCGAGGTGGCCGTCAATGGCGACTACGCGTTCGTCTCCGGGTACCGGTACGTGCCCTCGCCCGACGGCGACAACAACAACGACCAGCACTTCCAGACATTCTGGCTGTTCAGGCGGGACGGCCTTCGTTGGGTCGTGGTGCAGCAGTTTCCCGAGCGAGTGCAGCTGGGTTTCGACTACATCCGTCCCGCGGCCGCGGCGGCCCAGAACGGCATCGCTGCGCTGCGAACGGGCGGGGCCATGGCTTTCTATGAGCTCGGACCAACGGGCTGGACGCAGGCGCCGGCCGAGAACGTAGGCAGTGATGCGCCCGATCGCTGGATGCGAATCGACGCCGGCCGCGTGATCGTCGGTGAAGGCAGCTGCGGCCGAAACGGGCGCGTATTTGCTCGCGACGCTACGGGCACCTGGCGCACGCAGGCCCTGCTCGTCGGCGTGCCGCGCTCCGACGGATGCGATGATGAATTCGACGGAGACGCCGTGGACATTTCGGGCAATTTCGCCGTGGTCAACCAGCCGAATCCCGAGGATGGGATCAAGCGCGCCTTCATCTTCCGCGACTACGGCGGCACGCAGGGCTGGTACCTCAACCCATACAGCGAGGCCCGTCCTCCCGCGGAAAACGCCCGGGATCCTCTCTATCCGTTCGGCAACGACGTCGCATTCCACGGTCCTAACGTCATCGTCAGCGGAGGCCTCGACACCGGTTCGTTCGTCTATCGCGAGACGCCGGCGTTCGGTTTCAATATCGAAGACCGCATCCAGACCGTCGACGGCTTCACGGGAGGCAATGCCGCGTATTTCTACGGCCGTGACGGCAGCTTCCTGCTCTACAACGCCTACAGCTACGATCGTCGCGCGCAGGTCGTCCACGTGTTTCGCCGCGACGCGAACAACGCGTACGAGCACGTCGCCATCCTGGCGGGGCGCAACGGTGAATCGTTGGGAACGAGCATCGGCATCAGTGGACGCCGCGTGATCGTGCCTTCGTCCAGCGGCGACCTCGAATATTTCGAGCTCCCGGCGTCGTTCGTGACGCCTGCGCGACTCCAGGACACGTTCGAGGACGGCAACTCGACCGGCTGGACCCCGAGCGCGGGCAGCTCGTATGCCGTCGCGACGGTCGCTGGCTCGCGCGCGCTGCGCCAGTCGAACACCACCCTCACGACGCGCGCGGTCCTCGCCGGCAGTGACTTCCGCAGTCAGGCCATCGAGGCGGACCTGCGTTTCACCGCGTTCGGCGCGAGCGGCGCCGGGGCCGGACTTACCACGCGTTACCAGGCGGCGGGAAACTGGTTCGACGTCGTCGTGCGCAACACCGGTCGGGTCGAGCTTAGGCGCAGCGCGGGTGGCACGCTGCGCGTGCTCGCGAGCGCGGCCTTCTCGGCTGCGATCGGCCGGACTTACCGCGTGCGGCTGGAATCTGTCGGCACCCTGCACCGCGTCTCGATCGATGGACGCCTGCTGCTCGATTTCGACATCGGTGGCGCGACCCACGGCTTCGCCGCGCTGTACACCGATCGCGCCAGCGCGGAGTTCGACAACGTGGTCGTGACGCCGAGCCTAACTGCGACCATCTACGAAACCGATTTCAGCTCCAACGGCAACCAGGCCGACCCGGGCTTCTGGACGCGGACCGGGCTGGGGTTCTGGAATTTCTGGACCGGCGAGTCGACGCTGTGGAACCAGAGTTCGATCCTGGGCGACGCACGCGCGAGCATCGGCACGCCCACCGACGACCAGATCGTGCGCGTGCGCGCGCGGCCCGACACGTTCGCGACGCCCAGCGGCACACAGGCACGCCGGTTCGGCCCGATTGCGCCGCCCCTCCACGCGCGACCGGGATGCTGGACATGACCTGCGTCGGGCCGATGGCGCGGCACGTCGACGAGCGCAACTACTACTACTTGACGCTGCGCAGCTCGAACACCGTCTCGCTGCGCAAGCTCGTGAACGGTGCGGTCACCGTCCTCGATACCGCCACGCTCCCGGTGAGTCCTGCCACATGGTATTCCCTGCGGCTCGACGCCGTGGGCGATCAGATTCGGGGGTACGTGGATGGCCGGTTGCTGGTCGAGGCGACCGACGCAGCGCACCCCACCGGCACCGCCGGCCCCGTCATGTTCAAGGCGGCCGTCGACTACGACGACTATTCATCGATACAGCCCTGACCACACCAACCCCGGCTGCCCAAGCTGGCGCAAAGGATTGCCATGTTCATCGTTCGAGTTGCGTTCAACGCGACACTCGGGCGCGGGTACGCGACGTTCAGCACCGCGGCACGGTTCGGGAATCTCATCGTCACCCAGCCGTGACCACCACTTCCGTCCGGCTTCCGCCGCACAAGGAAACGCCATGACCATACTGAGAGTAGTTTGCGCCGCGTCGCTCGTGCTGACGACGGCGTTGGCGTTCGGCCGTCCGATCGTCGTCGAATCCAACGCGAGCTTCGCGTCGCCCGATCCGGTCGCGTGGCCGGTGTTCGGGTACGAGGTCGCGACGAATGGCGAATACGCGCTCGTGAGCGGGTTCCTGAACGGCCCCACCAACGGGGACCTCAACTACGCTGCCTTCCTTTACCGCCGCGTGAACGGACAATGGACGTTTCAGCGCGTGCTGCGGCAGTTCTACAAGTACTACGACAGCTACACCTACCCGGTGAATTTCGCGATGAAGGGCAACCTCGCCGCAGTCGCATTGTCGGGCGGCTTCCAGGTCTACGAGCTCACGTCGACGGGATGGAACGACACCGGTTTCGGCGGCGACCTGACCGAAGACGTCGAGACCGACGGCACCGCGGTGCTCGCCGGAGTCGGTGAAGGGCTGTGGAACGGGAGTGTTGCCGAGCGCGGAACCGGCGGGACCTGGGGTTCGACGTTTCTGCGCGGTCAGCCACGCGGCAACGACGACGAATTCTGGGGCGGCCCCGTCGATCTCGAGGGCAACTTCGCGATCCTGGGCACGCCGTACACCTACGATCTCGAACCCCAGGAGATTCCTGTCTACCAGCGCGCGGCGCCGGGCAGCTGGTCTCTGCTCACGAAGCTCCAGGTTCCGCAGTACGTGTACCGGCTCGGCGCCCAGGTCGCGCTGCGCGGCGGCGACGCGATCGTCGCGTCGGGCGGCGGGGCTTACTACTGGCGGCTCGCATCGACACAGTTTCCGGCCGGCCGGCTGCGATCGCTGGGCGCGCTCAACGTCGGGGCGGACATCACCACGATCGAGAAGACCGGTCAACTCGTCCTCATGCGCGAGTTCGATGTGGACCTCGGCGTCAACGTCATCAACGTCTACCGCGCGCCGACGGCGACGGGCGACTACGCCTACGTCGCCAAGCTCGTCGCGAAAAGCGGCGCGAATCTCGGCGCATCGTTCGACGTCGCCGGCAACGTCGTGCTGGCGAGCGACGTCGCCGGGACGACCGTGCACGAATTCACGCTGCCCGCGAGTTTCGCGATCCCGACGCCGCGGCAGGAGAACTTCGAGAGCGGCGTCGCGACGAATTGGACGCCCGGCGCGGGCGCGCAGTACGCAGTCGCGACCACGGGTGCGAACCGGGTGTATCGCCAGTCGAGTCTCGTGGGCGACGCTCACGCGGTGCTGGGCGGTGTGTCGTGGCGCGACCAAGCGATCGAAGCCGACATCCGGCCGACGCAGTTCGCGCAGAACGACCGTTGGGTCGGGCTGGCGACGCGCTACTCGAACGCACAGAATTACTACTACGTGACGCTGCGCAACTCCGGCAGCGTGCAAGTCAAGCGCATGCGCGATGGAGTCTTCGCGCTGCTCGCGTCCGCCCCGCTCGCCGTGACCGCCGGGCGCGGCTACCGCGTGCGCCTCGAGTCGATCGGCGAGACGCTGCGGGTGTACGTCGACGGGGTCCGCGTGCTCGACGTCGACGACCCTGCCGGACTTCCCGCGGGCAACGCGGCGCTGCTCACCTACCAGTCGCGCGCGGACTTCGACAACGTCGTCGTCTCACCGAGCCCGCGCACGACGCTGTTTGCGAACACGTTCACGGCGGGCCAATCTTCCGGCGCATGGACGCGCAATGGCACCGGCCAGTGGACGGCCAACGGCGCGTTCTCGCAGAACTCGGTGGCCGGCGATGCGCGCGCCTACATCGGCACGGCGACGGGCGACCAGGTCGTCGCCGCGCGCGTACAGCCGATCGCGTACGCCGCACCGGAGGGCGCGCAGGAGCGCTGGTCCGGTCTGCTGGCCCGCTATCGCAACGAGACCAACTACTACTACCTGACGCTGCGCAACTCGAACACGGTGTCACTGCGCAAGCTCGTCAACGGCGTCGTCACGCCGCTCGCGAGCGCCCCGTTCGCATCGACGCCCGGCACGAGCTACTCGTTGCGGCTCGAGGCCGTGGGCAACCAGCTGCGCGCGTACGTGAACGGCAATCTCGTTCTTCAGGCGACCGACTCGTCGCACGTGAGCGGCGCCGGAGGCGTAGTCACGTTCAAGACCGCCGCCAACTTCGACGACTACGTCTCTTACCAGCCCTGATCTCAGTCCGGCATCGTCTGCCCGCGCGTCTCGATGACCCAGCGAAGCAGCAGCAGGCCGACGACGGGGACGAAGCCGATGACGAACAGCGTCTGCAGGATGACTTGCGGGTCGCCCTTCGCGTTCTGCGCGATGTAGCCCACGCCGAAGACGCCGAATGCGGTAATCACGCGGCCGATGTTGTAGCAGAAACCGCTGCCCGTGGAGCGCAGGCGCGTCGGGTACAGCTCGGGTAGATAGAACGGGAAGCAGCCGAACACGCCGAAGACGGTGAGCCCCACGAAGAACCACAGGTAAAGGCGCGTTTCCGACGGCAGATCGAGGCCGCAGGCGGCCATGACCGCGAGCGCGCTGCCGGCGAAGTAGATGGCGAAGAGCTTGCGCCGGCCGAGGTACTTGGCGATCGGGATGGTGAGGAGTGTGCCGATGAGGCCGCCCCAGTTGAAGCACGTGGTACCGAGCTTGATCCATTCCTGCTTGAGCGCTGCCGACGCGGCGGCGTCGAGTCCACGCGTGACGGCCTCGGCGCCCGCCAGGCTGTTGGCGAGCGCCTGCAGGAAGGCGTTGCAGGTCCACCACGTGATCAGCGCGACGAGCGTGACGATCAACGCGCTGACGGTGCGAGCGCGTACCCCGGGCGCGAAGATCTCGCGCAGACGGGCCGGCGCCTTGTTCGCCGTGGCCGCCGTCCAGCGCTCGGGCTCGCGCACGAAAGCGCGCACGACGAACGCGACGCCCGCGGGAATCAGGCCGAACAGCAACACGTAGCGCCACGACATCGCGGGGTCGTGCGCGAACCAGTCGCCCGCGACCTCGGAGTTCACGAACATCGCCAGGAACAAGCCGAGCGGCGCGGACGTATAGAGCAAGGCGCCCGCCTCCACCCGCTGGTCCTCCGGCACGACCTCGGCGACCATCGACGAGCCGGCCGCCCATTCACCGCCGATACCCAGGCTCGCGATGATGCGGAAGATGATGAGCTGCCACATCTCGGTGACGAAGGCACACGCCGCGGTGCCGATCGCGTATAGCAGCATGGTGATCATGAGGACGCGCTTGCGGCCGAAGCGGTCGGAGATGGGACCGAACAACACGCCGCCCGCGGCCCAGCCGAGCAGCAGCAGCGAGTTCAGGATGCCGGTCCAGTACGGCAGAGCCGCCTTGGCTTCGGGCCCGCCGATCGGCAGATCTAACAACGTGGGGATGGCGTTTGGCGCGACGAAGTTGAAGAGCAGGCCGTCGAAGATGTCGAAGCCCCATCCGAGCCAGGCGGCGGCGAAGACGGTCCACTGGTAGCGCGTCAGTCTGAGCATGGCGCGCGAGTGTAATGGGGATTGGCCCCAAACGCCTGTTTGGTGCCGAACCTCGCAGGCAATCGATCGGGTCTCTTGGCCAAATCGATTCGCACTCGCCAGATATCCAGCCCGGTGTTCGCGGTGATTTCCACTAGCCTGTCGCGATGCCCCGTCGCCCACGCGCCATCGTCGCCAATCATTGCTATCACATCCTCAATCGCGCGAACCGGCGCGCGGAGGTGTTCCACGAGCCCGCCGACTACCACGCCTTCGTCGCACTGATGATGAAAGCCCAGCAACATGACGAGCTACCCATTCTGGCGGCCTGCTTGATGCCCAACCACTTTCACCTCGTGGTCCGACCGGCGAGAGCCACGAGCATTTCGCGCTGGATTCACTGGCTGTGCACGACGCATGTGAATCACTATCACGCCAAGTACGGTACGTCAGGCCGACTCTGGCAGGGCCCATACAAGGCGTGCCTCGTGCAAACGGACCTCTATCTGCTGACTGTGATGCGATACGTAGAGCGCAATGCGCTCACGGCGCGTCTGGTCGGCCGGGCGGAGGATTGGCAGTGGGGAAGTCTGCGCTGGCGCGGAAACGCGTGGGCACCCATGTCCCTCACAAAGCCGCCGATCGATTTGCCGACCTGCTGGCCTGAGTTCGTCAACCAGCCCCAGACGGCAGCCGAACTGGCCGCGATCCGGGAGTGCATAGATCGGCAGAAACCATTCGGCGATCCCGAGTGGGTAATCGAGATGGCGAAGACCTCGTAGAGGCTCGGCACCAAAGCAGCGTTTGGGGCCAATCCCCTACGCGTGCTTGAACATGATCGGGATTCCGCTCGGCGTCGTGATCGCCTTCGGCTCGTTGAAAGGCCGCTCGCGACCCTCCGCCGCGCGATCCGCCACCGCCGCGAGTACATCGTCCAGCGGGCCGGGCCGGCCCAGCGCGAAGCCCTGGCCGAACTGGATGCCCAGCGCCGCCAGGCGGTCACGCACGCCGTTCGACTCCACGAATTCGGCGACGGTGGTGATCCCCATCGCGTCCGCGAGTTGCACGATCGCGCGCACCAGCGCCTGCGACCGCGTGTTGGTCAGCACGTCGCGCACATACGAACCGTCGAGCTTGATGGTCGAGATCTCCAGGTTCTTGAGATATGCGAGCGAAGAAACACCCGTGCCGAAATCGTCCAGCGCGAACTTGACGCCATGCGACGCCAGCCGGCGGATGAACTGCTGCACAACCTGCAGGTTCGCGGCCGCCGCGGCCTCGGTGATCTCGAACACGAGGCTGGTGCCGTCGATGCCGTACTTGCCCATTGCCGACAACAGCCATTCGAGGAAGCCCGGATCCGACAGCGTCGGCCCCGCGAGGTTGATCGACACGCGCAGCGGCCCGCTCGCCGACTTGTTGGCGCTCAGCTGTTCGAAGGCCCGCTCGCACACGGCGCGGTCGATCTCGGGCAGGATCTGGTAGCGCGTCGCGGCCGACATGAACTCCGCGGCCTCGACGATGTTGCCTTTCGCGTCCACCATGCGCACGAGCAGTTCGTACGTGGTCGGCAGGCTGGTGTTGATCAGCGGCGTGATCGGCTGGGCGTAGACCACCAGGCGCTTGTCGCGCAACGCATCGCGCACGCTGCAGACGAGCCCGATCTCGTCGTGACGCCGGACCATCGAGAGATCGGTGTCCTGGAAACATTCGACGCGGCCACGGCCGCGATCCTTCGCCGTCTTGCAGGCGATCTCCGCCTCGGCGATGCGATGGTCGAGGTGCAGGTCGGCGGCCTGGGTCGAAACCACACCCCACGACATCGAGATCGGCTGCGTCGGTTCGGCCTGCGCCGACACGCCGGCGCTCACTTCCTTGCAGATGCTTTCGGCGAGCTGACGCGCCTGCGAGAGATTCATGTGCGGCAGGAACACGGTGAACCGGTCGCCCGACAGGCGGCACGCGAAACTCTCGGCGCCCACGATCGCACGCCGGACCGCCGTTCCACAGCGCGCGATCGCGCGATCGCCGCCCGAAAAACCGGCCATGTCGTTGACCAGGTGCAGTCGATCGATGTCGCCGTAGAGCATCGAGACCATCGCGCCCGGCGAAGCGTTGCGATGCCACGCTTCGACGCGCGTCTTGAACCCTTCCCACGACAGCAGGCCAGTCATTGAGTCGAGATTCTCCGTCGCGCTGCGCGCGAGCAGACGCGCGAAGCGGCCGAGGCGCTTCACGACGTGTTCGTCGAAGCTCGGCTCGTCGGCGCGATTGAAGATGATGAGTGCGCCGGCCGGCCCGCCGCGCGCGATGAGCGGCACCGCGACGAGCTTGCAGGCGATGGGCGCGCCACTGGTGTGACGCAGCTTGTTGGTGGCGATCGGCTTCTTGGTCTCGATCGTGCGGCGAGCCAGTTCGTCACCCGCGATGGTGAGCTGTTCGCGCGCGAATTCGAAGTCCGCCTCGGACCGGCCCCACACCACGCGCGACTCCTCGCGCGGGAACACCGCGGTGGCCGCCGTGCAACCCAGACGCAGGCACACCGCCCGCAACACGCTCTCCGTGCTGCGCTCGGGCTGCCCCCCTTCGAGCAATTTCATTTCTGCCGACTTCACCGGTACTCCAGGAAACACTCGTTCTTCGCCGACCGTTGCGAAGCATCAGAGTAGACGAGCGCCCTAAGAGGAAAGCCCACGCACTTCTCAGCTTTTCGGGCATGCGGGGGGCCGGATTGGCCGTCGGGGAGTTATGAGAACCATTCCGGGGTGTTATGTCATTCGGGATGAATGCGCTTCCGGGTGGGTGATGGCGGGGCGGGCGCCGGACGATCCGATGCAGGTCGCGTGCGATCCGCACGCCGCGCCGCCCCCTCTTCTCAATGATCACTCATGGTCCGAAACCGCCCCGTGGCAGAGAACTCGATCTGCCCCGGCAGGTTCCCCGCCAGAACACTCCGCCGCCGCGTCACCGCCGCATCGAAAATCTCCCCCACCGGCATCGCCTTGCCGAAGAAATACCCTTGCCCGGTCTTGCACCCCATCGCCAGCAAGGTCGTCCGCTGTTCTTCGAGCTCGATTCCCTCGGCGACCGTGTCGAGTCCCAGCGCATCGGCCAGCGACAGGATCGCTTTCGCCAGTGCGGCAGCATCGGCGCCCGCGCCCGGCTCCTCGCTCGCGAGCCGCTCGACGAAGGAGCGATCGATCTTGAGGATGTCGATGGGGAATCGGTGCAGGTAGGCGAGCGACGAAAAGCCTGTGCCGAAATCGTCGAGCGCCAGGCGCACGCCGAGCATCTTGAGTTCCTTGAACGTGCGTTCGAGGCGCGCGGTGTTCTCGAGCAGCAGGCTCTCGGTCACCTCGAGGATGAGGCAATCGGCCGTGAGTCCGTTCGTGGTGAGGGCCTCGCGCACGTCCGTCGCGACCTGGCCGTGGTTGAGATAGCGGCTCGACACGTTGACGGACACGCGCAGGCCGGAGCCGTGCGGGACGTCGCGCTGCAGCCGTGCGATGTCGGCGCACGCGCGCCGCAGGATCCATTGCGTCATCGGCACGATCTGGCCGGTCTCCTCCGCCAGCGCGATGAAATCCCCAGGCATGACGGTGCTGCGCGTCGGATGCCGCCAGCGCATGAGCGCCTCCACGCCGATGAGGTGCCGCGAGGTGAGATCGACGATCGGCTGGTAATGCGCCTCGAGCTGCTGGTGCTCGATGGCGGACGCGAGTTCGTTCTCGAGGCGGATGCGGCGACGCGCGGCGCGGAGCATCTCGGGCGCGAACACTTCGGCCCGTCCCTTGCCGCTCGATTTGGCCGAGTACATCGCGGCGTCGGCATTGCGCAGCAGGCGTTCGACGTTGCTCACGCGATCGGCGATCGCGACGCCGATGCTCGCGGCGATGCGCAGTGGCTGCCCGTCGATCTCGAACGGCTGACGGCAGGCGTCGATGACCTGCCTCGCGACGGCAAGCGCCGCGTCGACGTCGGGCGCGTGGTCGAGCAGCACGGCGAACTCGTCGCCGCCGAGCCGCGCGACGGTGTCGCCCGCACGCGTGCACTGCACGAGGCGATGCGCGAAATTGCGCAGCAGCGCGTCGCCGGCACCGTGTCCCATGCTGTCGTTGATCGTCTTGAAATTGTCGAGGTCGATGAACAACACCGCGGGCGTCATGCCGTCGGGCAAGTGTCGCAGCGACTGGTGCACGCGGTCCGAGAAGAGGCTGCGATTCGCGAGCAGCGTGAGCGGATCATGGAAGGCCAGCGTGCGCAACTGGTCGTTGAGGCGCGTGGCGTCGGAAATGTCGCGGATGTTGAGTGTCACGCCGCGGATCGAGTCCACGTGGCACAGGTTCGCGATCACCATCTTGTAGGAACGCTTCTCCCCGTCGGGTTGCCCGATGGAGAACTGGGTGATCTGCTCGGAGTGCGCGCTGCGCAGCACTGCTTCGAACACCGCGTGCACGGTGCCACCCTCCTCGCCCAGCACGTTCTCGATGCGGTGCCCCGCGAGTTCGCCCGGCGGAATGCCGAGCAATGATTCCGAGGACGGGCTCGCGTAGCGGATGACGCCCATGTCGTCGCAGATCGCGATCATGTCGCTCGAGCGGCGAACGAGCTCGGTGAGCCGCTCGTCGAAGCGGCGTGTCGCGACCTCGCGATGCAGTCCTGCCGTCTCGCGCGTCGCGAAAATCTGGCCGACGATGACGAGCAGGCCCGCGCTCACCAGCACGGCGACGAGCAGCGGCGACTGCACGCTGGCGAGGCCGAGCTTCGCGTCGAGCAGCGCGATCGCGCCAACCATGAGCGCGACGATGGGCAGCGAGCCGCGCAGGTCGCCGGTGAGCCCGATCGACGCGCTCGCCCTCTGTCGATCGACGATCTGGTAGCGGGCGGCGATGAGCAGGCTCATGTAGAAGGCGAGGTACACGGTGTCGATCGGCGTGCCGACTTCGTAGGCGCCGCGCAGTTCCGCGTTGACCCACAAGAGGTCCGCGACGAGCGTCAAGACCATCGCCGCCAGCAGCCAGACGAGTGAGCGTTCCGCCCGCCAGTCGGTGATCTGCATCGCGAGCATCGCACCCGCGATGAGCGCCACGGCGTTGCCGATGCCGTAGCCGACCACGGACCAGTTCGCCGCGAACTGCGCCGCCGACATCGACTCGAGCGGCGCCAGCGCCGTGAACCACAGCAGCGAGCCGAACCCGATGACGATCGTGGTGAAGTCGACGAACGAGCGGAGGGTCGTGAAGCGACCGCCGAGATCGATGTAGAAGAGGACGCAGGCCGCGGCGGCCAGCGGGTAATAGAAAAGATAGACCGCATCCGGCCAGGAACCGAAAGTGACGTCCTCCGTCAGCGCGCTGTAACCCCAGCCGGTGCTCGCGATGAGATCGAGCGCAACGGCCGCGAAGACGAGGGTCCAGGCCAGACGGCGACGGCGCGACAACGCGCCATCGCGCAGCAGCGGCAGAAGCATCACGAGGATCGCGACGTCGAGAGGGTGCGAATACCACGCCCCGGCGAACTCGGTGAGCACCGGTCCACCCCAGCCCGTGAAGAATGTGGCGGCGCAAACCAGGCTGTACGCCACACAGAACACGATCAGCGCGCGCGCGTGGCGGCCCAGGAAATTGCGAGTCCATTCGGTCATATCCAGCGTCGAATATTGGCAAATCGGCAATCCCTGAGCGCGAAGCGCAGTCACACCCCGCGCGGCAGATGTCCGCCGCTACGCGGTCCGGGCCGCTTGCGAGCCGGGGGACGACTCGTCATAGTCCCGTCGGTTTCCGGATAAGAGAAAACCTTACGTGTTTCGCACGCTTACGATCGGCTTCGCCCTCACTGCCCTCGCCGCCGGCGGGCACGCGCACGCGCAGGGCGCGAGCGTGGTGAGCGGCACGGTCGGCGGCACGTCCGACTTCGTGTTTCGCGGTCTCTCGCTGACGCGCGGCAAGCCCGCGGCGCAGGCATCGCTCGACGTCGAGTTCCCGCACGAGTTCTACATCGGCGCTTTCGTCGCCACGGCCGATCCGAACGACGGCCCTAGCCCCCACTTCGAAGTGGACGCCTGGCTGGGCCGCTACTGGCGCCTGTCCGAGAGCTTCTCCGCAGATTTGCGGCTGTCGCAGTACACGTATCCCGAGGATCCGCGCCGCCGGAACTACAACCGCACCGAGTTCACTGCCACGCTCGGATTCCGCAACGCGTTCTATATCGCGGCTATCTACTCGCCGAATACCGACGCACTTGCGTCGTCGCCAGGATACGAGGAAGGCGACGCGTGGGCCGTCGAACTCTCCGGCCGTCACGCATTCAACGAACGCTGGGCCGTGTCCGCGGGCGTAGGCCACTACGGCCTCGACGAGGTCTATCAGGACAGCTACCACTACTGGAACGCGACGTTGACGGCGACGATCGCGCCATTCGAGATCCAGCTCGCCTTTCTCGGCGTGGACCCTGACGCCGACCGGCATTTCGATGCCGACACCACGGGGAACCGGGTGGCATTGACCGCCCTCTGGCGATTCTCCAACTCGCGCTGACGACGGAACCGGAACGCCGAGACCCGGTACTCATGGGCAGTCGGTCACTTCCAGAGTCGAGATCGTGCCCCTGAAAATCGTTGAAAATCAGAGTATTGAGAATCCCGCCCTCCGATTGGCCACGCCGCCGTCCGATGCCTCCGAACGGGCGCTGCTCGATCGGATCGCAAAGTCGCAGGACCAGGCCGCGTTTCGCACGCTGTACGGCAGCTACTACCAGCGGCTGTCGCGCCTCCTCACGCGGATGTCGGTGCGGCGCGAGGACATCGAAGAAGTCATCAACGATACGTTCTGGGTGGTGTGGACGAAGGCCGGCGAGTTCCGCGGTGCATCCCAGCTCTCCACCTGGATCATCGGCATCGCATACCGCCGCGCGCTGAACGCGTTGCGCCGCGCAAAGCTGCGCCCGGTCGCCGACCACGAGTTCGACGAGGATTCCATCTCGGTCGAATCGAGCGAAGAGGATGAGACGAACCAGCAATGGCTTTCGCTCGGCCTCGAGCGCCTGCCCGTCGAACAGCGCATGGCGCTCGAGCTCACGTACACGCTCGGCCACTCCTGCGAAGAAGTCGCGGCGATCCTCGACTGCCCGGTGAACACCGTGAAGACGCGCCTGTTCCGCGCACGAGAGACTCTCAAACAAGTGCTGCCCCGCCTGGCGGGCATGTCCGGAGACCACGCATGAACTCCCGTATCCCTGACACCCACGCCGAAGCCTGGGCGCTGCTGCCGTGGCTGGCCAACGGCCGCCTCGACACCGCCGATCGTGAATGGGTGGAAGCCCACGCGCAGTCCTGCGCTGAATGCCGAACCGAACTCGCGGCGCAGAAACGGGTGGCGACGCAGATGCAGCGCGACGCCGCCGAAGCCCCGGCGAGCGCAGCGAACGACGAACAACGTTCGTTCAACAAGCTCTGGTCGCGCATCGAGGCCTCGGAAGCCGCGGCACCGGTGACGAACGCGAACCCGGGCGCCGGGCGGCGCGCGCCGCCGATGGTGCGCTGGCTCGCCGCCGCCGTCGTCGTGCAGGCCATCGGTCTCGGTGTGCTGGGCTTTGGTGCGATGCGTTCGCCCGAATTCGTCACCGTGACGAAGGAAGAGGCGCGCCCGAACCGCTCGAGGGCGCCCGCCGTCCGCATCGTGTTCTCGCCGGCCGCATCGATCGAGACGATCAACACCCTGCTCGAACACCAGGGATTGCAGATCGTCGACGGCCCCGGAACGCAGGGAAACTTCACGGCCATCCTTTCCGCGGATGCGGTAGCCTCCGGCGCGTCGGCGGAATCCGTCGCCGGCGTCATGTCGAAGGATCCGAATGTCAGTTTCGCTCAGCCGATCGCTCGCTGAGCTCGCAAAGCCGGCGGCGATCCTCGTCGCCCTGGCGCTGGCCGCGTTCGCGTGGAGTCCGGCGCGCGGCGCGCAGCCACCCGTGCGCACGCCGGTCGAAGTGCGCACGCAGCCCACGCAGTTCATCGTCGTCGCCATCGCGAATCCCGTGACGGCCCGGCCCGCGGCCGTCGGCGGCACGGCGCACGGCTACGGCTCGACGACCAACTACCGCGTGAGCGCGTCGGCCGCGGCCCAGATCCGCGAGATCATGCGCCAGTACTCGCTCACGCTGGTCTCCGAGTGGCCGATCGAACAGCTGCAGATGCACTGCGTGCTGTTCCGCATCCCGCCCGGCACGACGCGCGAAGCGATGATCGACAAGCTGCGCGACGACAAGCGCGTGCTCATCGTGCAGCCGCTCAATGAATTCGAATCGGCGACCGCCCTGACGTTCGACGATCCGTACGCGAAGTTGCAGGCGAACGTCGGCACACTCGACGTGGCCGAGGCCCATCTGCTCTCGCGCGGCGCCGGCATCCGCGTCGCGATCATCGACACCGGCGTCGACACGCGCCATCCAGACCTCGCCGGCCGCACGCAGATCACGCGCAACTACATCGATGACGACGACGCGGTGTTTCGCAGCGATCGCCACGGCACGCAAATCGCGGGGCTGATCGCCGCCTCGCCCAACAACGGCATCGGCATCGTGGGCGTCGCGCCCGACGTGAGGCTCATGGCGTACAAGGCCTGCTGGCAGCCTTCGGCCGCGGCTTCCGGGCGGTGCAATTCGTTCACGCTCGCGCAGGCGTTGGCGGACGCGCTGACGGCGAAGGCGCAGGTCATCAACCTGAGCCTCGTCGGTCCGAGCGATCCCCTGCTCGAAGCGCTGGTGGCGAAAGCAGCCGAGGCCGGAGTGATCGTCGTCGGCGCGGCGTCATCCGATCCACGCTTCGATTTCCCGGCCAAACTGCCGCGCGTGCTGCCCGTCGGGGGCGCCGAAGATTCCGGGGCCGATGGCGCCGGCGGAATTCTCCGTGCGCCTGCGCGCGATCTCGTGACGCTGGTGCCGAATGGCCACTACGACTTCGCATCCGGCAGCTCGCTCGCCACGGCGCAAGTCACGGGTGTCGTCGCGCTCTTGCTGGCCAAGGATGCGCGTCTCAACATCGAGCGGCTGCGCGAGCTGCTGCAGCAGTCCACGGTGAGGCACGACACCACGCGCGGACCCTTCTTGTCGGTCAATGCCTGCGCGGCGCTGGCGCAGCTGGTGCGCGGCGCGATCTGCAACGGCTGAGGGGCTGGAAACGGGGACAGTTCATGCGCGCTGGACGGCGGACGTCGGGAACTGCAGCAATGCCGGGGGCGCCGACGTCGTCTTCACCAGCCACCCGACCACGGCGGACAACGCCTCCCCGTCGGTCGCACCCTGCGAGCGCGCGGCCTGGTAGATGTCGAGCTGCTGGTGCGCGCTCGTGCCGCGCTTGAACAGCACGCGGGCGTGCTCGGTCTCGGCGAGGCAGTCCAGCTCCGTCGCATCGTCCTTTACCAGCGACAACAGATCCTCGAGCAGGTCCGCAAACGGTGTGAGCTCGCCCCGCGCGAGGTCGAGCAGGCTCGCGTCGGACCCGAAGCGCATCGCTCGCCAGCGGTTCTCGGCGACCAGCATCCGCGGGTACGGCCGCCACATCTTGTTGTCGCGGCGCAGCCGATAGAGCATCCGCACGATCGCGAGGTTGAGCGCCGCGAGACACACGGCATCGTCGAGATGCGTGCAGCAGTCGAACACGCGCGTCTCGAGCGTGGGATAGCGCGAGCTCGGCCGGATGTCCCACCAGATCTTCGTCGTGTCCTCGATGAGGCCGTTGCGCACGAGGGCGTCGAGATGGCGGCGGAACTCGCCGTAGCTCTCGAAGCGCTCGGGCAGCCCCGTGCGCGGCAACGACGACAGCAGCATGAGCCGGAACGACTGGACGCCCATCTCGTCGCCTTCCCAGAACGGCGACGAGCAGGACAGCGCGAGCAGATGCGGCACGAAGTACGTGAGCTGGTTCATGACGTCGATGCGCAGTTCGTCGTCGTCGAGCCCGACGTGCACGTGCATGCCGCAGATCACCATGCGGCGCGCGCCCGCCTGCACTTCCCGCGCGATCGCGGCGTACCTTTCCCCGTCGCTGTGCAATGGCTGGTGGGGTCTCGCGAACGGATGGGTCGACGCGGCGATCGGCGCGATGCCGTACTCGGCGGCGATCTCGCACACCTTGAGCCGCAGCTGGCTCAACTCGCGACGCATCGCGGAGACGGAGCCGCACACCGAGGTCTTCACCTCGAGCTGTGAACGGAGGAATTCGGGGCTGACACGGCCCTCGGTCTCGGCGATGCAGCGTTGGAGAAGCTCTGCAGGCGGATCGGAGACGAGGTCGCGCGTGGCCAGGTCCACGAGCAGGTATTCCTCTTCGATTCCCAGAGAAAAGGCGGGTTCTTTCGTTCTCATTATCCCCTCTCCCGTTGGAGGGATTGTATGCCCGACTCGTGACGGTGCGTCAGCTCCGTTGTGCCAAGACCTGGTCGACCGGCGTGGGTTCGGAGAGATGAAAGCCCTGGATGAAGTCGACCCCGATCTCCCGCAGGACTTCGAGGACCGCCGCGCTCTCGACCTTCTCGGCGATGGTCGCGACCTGCATGGCGCGGCCGATCTTGGCGATGGCCTCGACCATGCTCCGATCGACCCGGTCGGCGGCGACATTGGCCGCGAACTGGCCGTCGATCTTCAGGAAATCGACGGGCAGCGTCTTCAGGTAGACGAACGAGGAGACGCCGCTGCCGAAGTCGTCGAGCGCGAACCGGCAACCGCGGGCCTTGAGCTCTTTCATGAAATACGTCGCCTTCGACAAGCTCGCCACGGCGGCGGTCTCCGTGATCTCGAAACACAGCGCGCGCGCGACGCGATCGTCACGCAGCCGCGACAGCGTGAACTCGAGGAAATCTTCGTCGTTGATCGACGTCCCCGAGATGTTGACGGCCAGCAAAGGCAGGTGCCCGGTCGCCCCCAGCGACTGTTCGAGCAGCTCGACGGCGCGGTTCACGACCCAACGATCGACCATCACCATGACGTTGTAACGCTCGGCCGCGGGAATGAATTCGCTCGGCGGGACGAGCGTCCCGTCTTCGTCGCGCAGCCGGACCATGAGTTCGTAGAACGGCTGGCCCGGGATCGCGTGCCCGGTCGCATCGCGCGGCACCGGCGCGATGGACACGATGCGCTGCGCGTAGAGCTCGAGCCGCCCGTCTTCGACGGCGCGTGCGATGCGGCCCACCCACTGCATCTCGCGGTGGCGGCTGGTACCGTGGTCGCGTTCGTAAACCTGCACGCGATTGCGGCCGCCGTCCTTCGCGGCGTAGCACGCGATATCGGCGGCGGACAGCACGGCGGCCGAACTCGTCGTGTCGCGCGCGATGCGCACGACGCCGATGCTCGCGCCGACGGACAAGCTGTTCGCGCCCCAGAGGAAGTGGTAGGCGTGGATCGCCTGGCGGATGCTGTCCGCGACGCGCTCCGCCTGCTCGATGGAACACCGCTCCAGCAGGATGCCGAACTCGTCGCCGCCGAGTCGCGCGATCGTGTCCGACGCGCGCACGCGCGTCTGCAGCAGGCTCGTGATGTCGCGCAGCAGCCGGTCACCCGCGCTGTGGCCGCAGGTGTCGTTTACCACCTTGAACTGGTCGAGATCCACGTACAGCAGCACGTACTCGCCCTCGCCGCGTTGCGCGGCGGTGACGGCGTTCTCGAGCCGGGCGTCGAACTCGCGGCGGTTGATGAGCCCGGTGAGCCCGTCGTGGCTCGCCTGGTAGGACAGCTCGCGCTTCAGGCGCCTTTCCTTCGTGACGTCACCGAACACGATGACGGTGCCGATGACGTCGCCGTCGCGGTTACGGATCGGCGAGGCGGTGTCCTGGATCGCGAGATCCTCGCCGCGGCGGTTGACGAGAAGGTTGCGATCGGACGGCATCGAGGTCTCGCCGCCCGACAGCACGCGTTCGATCGTGTAAGCCACGGGCTTGCGCGTCGCCTCGTCGATGAGCTTGAGCACCTCGCCGATGGGCAGACCGCGCGCCTCGTCGAGCGGCCAACCGGTGAGCCGCTCGGCGACGGGGTTCAGGTAGTCGATGTGGCCGTCAGCGTCGGTCGTGATGACGGCATCGCCGATCGATTGCAGCGTGACCTGCGCGCGATCCTTCTCCGCGAAGATCGCCTGTTCGACCCGCTTGCGTTCGGAGATGTCGGAAATCGTGCCCTCGTACCCCACGATGCGGCCGGAGCCATCGCGGACGCCGCGGGAATTCTCCAATGCCACCACCTGCGTTCCGTCGCGCCGCCGCAGCAGCACTTCCGCGGAACGCACCTCGCCGTCGGCGTCCACCCGACGCACGAACTCCGAGCGGTCGTGTGGATTCCAGAACAGCATCACGGAGCTCGGCAGCGCGTACATCTCCTCGGCGGAGCTGTAGCCGAGCATCTTCACGAACGCGCTGTTCACCGACACGAGCCGGCCGTCGCGCGTGCTCTGGTAGACGCCTTCGATGACGCCCTCGAACAGTCCGCGGAACTTGGCTTCGGAGGCCCGCAGCGCTTCTTCGGCGAGATTGCGCTCGATGGCGAGCGCGGCGAGCCGGGTCGCATGGGATTGCAGCACCTGCTCGCGCGAATCGGGCAGTCCGGGCTCCGGGCGGTAGATGGCGACGGCGCCCAGCAGCTTGCCGCTTGCGCCGCGGATCGGCATCGACCAGACGGCGCGAAAGCCGGCCTCGAGCACCACCTGGCGGCGGTCGGCCCAGTGCGGATCGTTGGCGACGTCCGCGACGAACACGTCGCAGGCGGAGTAGACGGCCGCCGCGCACGAGCCGCGGCGCGGTTCGATCGGTGTCCGCTCGAGCACGGCCGCGAGCATCGGCGGCAATTGCCGTGCGATCGTGAGCGAGAAGCAGCTTGCATCGGGCGACAGCACCGACAGTGTGCAGCGCGACCGGGGATAGACGGCCTGCACCATGGCCGAGATCACGTCGAGCACGGCCGGCAGGCTCGCGTTGGAGGCCAGCAGCGCAAAGAAGGCGCGCTCGTTCTCCATGACGATCTCCGCGCGCTTGCGCTCGGAGATGTCGGTGATGCTCGCCCGCACGTGCGAGGCGGTGCCCGGCAAACGGACGAGCCGCACTTCGCACGGAATGTCGCGCCCGGTCGCGTCGCGATGCGTCCACTCGAAGACCTGCGACTCGCCGGCCAACGCCAGCTTGAAATGCTGGCGGTTCGGCGACATCGCCGACTGCCCGTCCGGCTGGATCTCCGCGCTCACCGCGCCGAGATCGCTTGCGAGCATCCGATCGCGGGCGAGCTTGAACAACCGCAACGCGGGCTCGTTGGCCTCCACGAAGCGCTTCGACTCGGCATCGATGACGACGATCGCTTCCGGCGCATTGTCGACGAGGGAGCGATAGCGCGCCTCGCTGTTCCGCAATTCCTGCTGTGTCGCGTGGCGCTCCGAGATGTCGCGCAGGCAGATGACGAATACTTCGCCGCGTCCATGCCGCGCGCGGCTCACGGCGATCTCGGCGGGGAACAGCGTGCCGTTGCTGCGCCGCGCCGTCGCCTCGGGTGATTCGCGCTTTCCGCGGAACGTGTCGCTGGAACCGGCGAGCTTCGCGAGCCCTGCCCCGATCGAGCCGTCGACGGCGATGTCCGGGATGAGCGCGTCGATCGACAGTCCCATCAGTTCGCCGCGCGAATACTCGAACACGCGATCGGCCATCGGGTTCGCGCGATCGATGACGCCCTCGGAGTTCGCCGTGATGACGACGTCCTTGATGTGATCGAGGATGATCTGCAGCTGCGCGGCGCCCTGCTCCGCGATCTCGACGCCGAGCGAGCGCGCCTCGTCGGACATGAGCTGCATCGAGCGGACCATTGCCCGGCGCTCATCGTCGATCGAGTCGTAGTAGCGGCTGAGCATGTCGAGCAGCTCGTGCGCGCTCACGCGCCCGCCCGTGACCCGCGCGCGCAACTCCCGCAGCTGTGCCTGCAAATGCGGATGCAGGCGTCGCATGGCGAAGTCTTCCAACCCCAGCCGCGTGCTCGACGTGCCGGGGTCAGGCGTTGGGGAGGACGGCTCCTCGGCCTGTTTTGACATAACAATGCGCTTCAGGACCAATGCGCATGATATGTCCGGGGCTCACGTATCCCCGTGAACCGCCTCGCGTTTTGGGCGGGACTCAGGGCTTGGTGGGCGCGGCGGGCGCCGGCGCGGGCGCCGGCCGCGGAGGCGCCGCGGCCGAGACGATCACCGGAATCGAGAAGATGCGGGTGATGTTGCCTTCCTTGCCCATCGTATCGATGCCCACGGTGAGCATGAAGACCCCTTCGCGGACCGGCAGCAGCACGAGCTGGTGCTTGATGATCTTCTCGGGGGAGATCGACGTAACCGGGTCGAGGCTGTTGCCCACGGTGACGGCGAGCCCGTCCGGGCCGTCGATGTGCGCGCTCACCGAGTCGAATTCGCCGTGCGGCGTGATCGCCAGGTCGAGCGGCAACGCCTGGTTCACGACCGGAGTCGCGCCCAGCGCGAAGTGCACGCTGATCGCGGTGGCCGTACTGCCGGCGGAGACCGCCGCGACCATCTCGGGCGGCAAGCCCTCGACCTTGCGCGGAACCGGTTTGTTAGGCGTCGCCGACGAGGCGGAGGGATCGGGAGGCGAATCGCCGCACGCGCAAAGCAGCGAGCCCGCGACGAGCGCGTAGAGCAGGTTTCCGCGAAGAGTCCTCACCATCCATCTGCCTCCCGGCCCGTATACTAACAGGCAAGTCCTTGATCGCACGCAATTCTCCCTCACTAGCGAGACAGTATCGGCGGATCGTCCATGGCGGCGAGCTGCTCGAAGAGGTCGCCGATGTGACGCTCCCAGAATCGCGCCTCACCGAACCAGGGAAACGCGCGCGGAAACGCGGGGTCGCGCCAGCGGCTCGCGATCCACGCCGCATGGTGGACGATGCGCAGGCTGCGCAATGCCTCGACGAGCGTGAGCTCGGCGAAGTCGATCTCGCCAAACTGCTCGTAACCTTCCATCAGCGCCGCCCACGACGCCTGCTGGCTCGCCGCGTCGCCCGCGAGGAACATCCACAGATCCTGGATTCGCGGACCCGACAGACAGTCGTCGAGGTCGACGAACAGCGGCCCCGTCTCCCGCCACAGGATGTTGCCGCCGTGGCAGTCGCCGTGAATGCGCAGGCCGGGCAGCGGGCCGAAATTCTCGAAGCACTGTCGGACTCGTCCGATGACCTGTTCGCTCACGCGCGCGTACTGCCCGGTCAGCGCATCGGGGACGAAGCCGCTCGCCATGACGGTGGCGCGCGCCTTCACTCCCATCCGGTCGAGCTCGAGCGTCGGCCGGTGCTCGAACCGGCCGCGCGCACCGACGGCGTGCATGCGCGCGAGCGTTCGGCCTAGCAAGGTCAGCGTGTCCAGCCGGTCGAGCTCGGGGGCGCGGCCGGGCATGTTCGGGAATGCAGCGAATCGCAGGTCGTCGTGAGCAAACAAACTTTCGCCGTCGACCACGAGCGGCGCGGCGACGGGCAATTCCGCCCGGGCCAGCTCGAAGGTGAACGAGTGCTCTTCCTCGATCTGGGCGTCGCTCCAGCGCGCGGGCCGGTAGAACTTCAGCACCCACAGCGCGCCCGACTCGTCCCCCAACTGGTAGACGCGATTTTCGTAGCTGTTGAGCGCGAACAGCCGCCCCGACGGCTCCAATCCGATGCTTTCCGCGGCGGAAAATACCGCACCCGGATGCAGGTTTTCGAACGGCGCGGGTGCAGAATGCGTCACAGCCACCGCGGGACATTAATGTAAAATCCTGCGCTCTCAAAACCTGATGGAAATCCGATCCCAATGAGCAAAGGTTCTGCGGTCCTGGTCACCGGCGGTGCCGGGTACATCGGCAGCCACACCGTGCTGCAGCTGGTCGCACGCGGCGAGCGCGTGGTCGTGCTCGACGATCTATCCACCGGATTCCGCCAGGCCGTGCGCGACGTCCCGCTGGTCATCGGCAGCGTCGGCGATCGCCGGCTCGTCGATGCCGTTCTCGCCGAGCACCAGGTCGACACCGTCATCCACTTCGCCGCGCACACGATCGTCCCCGAGTCCGTGTCGAACCCGCTCAAGTACTACGGCAACAACACCTGCTCGACCCGGTCGCTGCTCGAGTCTGCGTCGGCCGCGAACGTCAGGCATTTCGTCTTCTCGTCGACGGCGGCCGTGTACGGCATCCCTGCGGCCGGACTCGCGTCGGAAGAATCGCCGACCGCGCCCATCAACGCATACGGGACGTCGAAGCTCATGTCGGAGTGGATGTTGCGCGATCTCGCGGCGGCATCCGCGCTGCGCTACGTCGCCCTGCGGTACTTCAACGTCGCCGGATCGGACACGAGAGGACGCATCGGCCAGTCGACACGCGCCGCGACGCTGCTCGTCAAGGTCGCCTGCGAGGCCGCTGTCGGCAAGCGCCCTCACCTGTCCGTGTTCGGCAGCGACTTTCCCACGCCGGACGGCACCGGCGTCCGCGACTACATCCACGTCGAGGATCTGGCGAGCGCGCATCTGAATGCGTTGGACTACCTGCGCGGTGGCGGCCAGTCGCTGGTCGCGAACTGCGGCTACGGCCACGGCTACAGCGTGCGCGAGGTCATCTCGAGCGTCGAGCGGGTCGCCGGGCTCAAGCTCACGGTCAGGGAGGAACCACGCCGCCCCGGAGATCCACCGTCGCTGGTCGCCAGGTGCGACAAGGTCCGCGGCATCCTCGGCTGGACCCCGAAGCTCGACGACATCGACACCATCGTGCGCACCTCGCTCGATTGGGAAAAGAAGCTGCAGCGCGAGCCCTGGTAGGAATCACCGCGTGAGATTTCCGCGTCCAAAGTCACTGAGCAGCCTGATGCTGCTGGGCCTCGCGCTGATCGCGGGCCCCCTGCTCGTGGCGGTGGTGGACGCGGCCATCCAGATCCGCGGCCAGACGCGTGCCAGTGAGGAGCTCGTGCTCGAAGGCGTCCAGACCGCGCGCCTTTCGCAGAGCCTGTTCGCGGACATCGACTCCCTCAAACGCCGCGGACAGCTCTACCAGCTGCTCGGCCGCCCCGACCTGCGGGTGCGTTACCGCGAATCCGACCAGATCCTCGCCGCCGCTCGCACGCC
>CADEED010000062.1 GCA_902826225.1 uncultured Pseudomonadota bacterium
GGCCGCTGACGCTCGCCTACGGCATCAACTGGTCGAGCAAGACGGATCGCTTCACGCGCGAGACGCTGCGCGGCGATCCCGACTACGCCGACTCCCGCTATTTCAGCGTGAAGGAGAAGTGGGATCACGATGTCCACGTCTCGTACGACATCGGCGAGCACGTGAACATCTTCGGTGGCGTGAACAACCTGTGGGATCAGAAGCCCGCGTTCGGTTACACCTCGTACCCGATTTCCGCGATGGGCCGCTACTTTTATGCGGGCGCACGCATGAACTTCGGCGGCGCCGGCCGATGATGGCCGCGCGGGGCGGTGTCGCCGCGGTGCTCCTGGCCGCGGCGCTGCCGGCACTCGCGGCCACACCCTTCGAACTCGACGACTTCTACCTGCTGACGAGCGTCTCCGAGCCGGTGTTCGATCCGGCCGGCGAACGCATCGCGTACACCGTCTCGCGGAATTACCAGGACCGCGACGAGGCGACCAGCGACCTGTGGGTGGTCGCCTGGAGCGGCAGCGAGCCGAGGCAACTCACGCGTACGCCCAAGAACAGCGAGTGGCAGCCGCGCTACTCGCGTGACGGTAAATCGCTCTTCTTCCTCGGCGATGCCGCGAAAGACGAGACCACGCAACTCTGGCGCATGTCGGCCACCGGGGGACGCGCGCGCAGGATCACGAATGTTCCCGGAGGGGTCAGTGACTACGACCTCTCGCCGGACGGCAAACGCGCCGTCGTTCTCGCCGAAGTCGGCTCGCGCGTCGGCAACGACGCAGAGAATCCTCCGCCGATCGTCACCGAGCGCTTCGTGATCAAGAGCGATGGGGCGGGCTACCTCGACGACCGCACGCAGCAGTTGTTCGTCGTGGACCTCGCGTCGGGCAAGGCGCGGCAGCTCACCTCGGGGCTGCGCGATCACTGGCATCCGGTGTGGTCGCCAGATGGCGCGTCGGTCGCGTACACCGCGAAGGACCGTGGCGAGACCGATCGCGACACCAACTACGAGATCTTCGTGCAACCCGTCGACGCGGGCGAACCGAAGAAGGTGAGCACCGCACCGTATTCGGACAATGATCCCGACTGGGGTGCGCGTCCGTCGTGGTCGCCGGATTCGCGCCGGCTGCTCTGGCTCGAGGGTGACGAAGACAAGTGGATCTACTACGTGTCGCCCCAGCTCGCCGTCGCGGATCTCGCGACCGGTGAAGTCGCCCGGCCGGCGCGCATCGACCGCTGGTTCTACCACCCGCGATTCGCGGCCGATGGTTCGATCGTCTCGCTCATCGAGCAGGACCGCGACACCTGGCTCGCGCGCATCCAGGGCGACGAGATCGACTACCTGACGTCGGGCAAGCGCTTCGGCTACGACTTCGCCGTGGCTTCGAACGGGCGCATCGTCGTCCTCGAGACGGACGTGAACGCGCCGGCCGAACTCGTCGCGCTCGATTCGCGGCGCCCCCTGACGCATCACAACGCGTGGCTCGAGGAGCGAGCGCTCGGCGAAGTGCGGGACGTGTCGTTCAAGAGCGGCGACGCGGAGATCCGCGGCTACGTGACGCTGCCGCCGAACCATGACCCGAACAAGCGCTACCCGCTGGTCGTCGATATCCACGGCGGCCCCGTCTATCAGCACAGCCACGAGTTCAACATCGAATCGCGTCTGTTCGCGGCCGCGGGTTACGCGACGCTTGCGATCAATCCACGCGGCTCGTCCGGCCGCGGCGCCGAGTTCTCGCGCGCGATTTACGCGGACTGGGGCAATCTCGACGCGCAGGACATCAGCGCGGGAATCACGGACGCGATCGAGAGCGGCCTCGCCGATCCGCAGCGCATCGGTGTCGTCGGCTGGAGCTACGGCGGCATCCTCACCGACTACATGATCGCCAGCGACAAGCGCATCGGCGCCGCGATCTCCGGTGCGGGCGTGGCCAACGTGCTCGGGTTGTTCGGTGTCGACCAGTACGCGCGCGAGTACGTGAACGAGCTCGGCCCGCCATGGGAGAACTTCGATACGTGGGTGAAGCTCGGCTATCCGTTCTTCCACCCCGAGCGCATCTCTGCGCCGACCCTGTTCCAATGCGCGGCGGACGACGACAACGTGCCGTGCGCCGGCGCGGAGCAGATGTACATGGCGTTGAAGACGCGGGGCGTGCCCACCCGCCTGGTCGTGTACCCGGGCCAGAACCATGGGCTCGACGTTCCGAGTTACCTCGTCCACCGGATGCGCAGCAACATCGAATGGTTCGATCGCTGGCTCAAGGCCAGGTTTCATTCCGCCTTGAGACGGAACTCGGCGTCACCGTAGTGGACGTAGGCCGCCCACTCCGGGGAGCGGCGGGCGCGGACGGCGCGGCGGGCTTTCACTAGAGCCTCGCCGATGCTCGAGCGGAGCAGCTCGCGGTAGAAGACGGTCCCGAAGGCGGCGGCGGCGGAGTCTTCGACGGCCCAGTGCGTGCCGATGTAGTGCGCGAGGCCGGCGCGCAGGAGTGATTCGGCGAGGCTGACATTGCGGTCGAGGCCGGCGGCGCGCAGCGCGGCGGACGCGCGCGCCGACACTCCGCGCCGCAGCCGCGCGGATTCGCAGGCATTGAACATCACGAGTGGCGGCAGGCGACGGAGTGCCGCGAGAATGGTGCCGGTGAGTTCGCCGTCCGCGAGCACGAGGCCGCTTTCGGCGGGGCGGGCGGGGTCGAAGGAGGCGTGTCCGGCGTAGTGGATCACGTCGTATCGAGCCGACTCGAACTCGGCAGTGACGCGCGCGACTGTCGCGTCTTCTCCGACGATCTCGGTGAGATTCGCGCCGCGGTTCTTGCCGAGGATTTCCGCGATGCGTTCGCGCTCCAGGTCGGCGCCCGGCAGGTCGCGCGTCGGATTGGCGACGACCAGGACGGCGAGCTCGCGCTGCGTGCGCCGCGTGGCGTCGAATCGCGCGGGAACGAGCTCGGCCGTCGAGTAGCGACGCGACAGTCCCGACGCGAGCGCCGGCGTCCAGCCGCGAATCTCGAGCGCTTCCCAGGGAATGCGGCTGCCCGCGGCGTCGTGCACGATGGACAGCGCCTGACCGCGCGCCGCGTACAGCGCGGCCGCGAGTTCCGGGTGCAGCACGAGGTCACCGAGCTTCCGGCCGAGCGCGGCGACGCGTGCGGGCGTGAGCATCGACGCGCCGAACTCGCGGTCCAGACGGTCGAGCGCGCTCGAGGCGAATTCGCGGGTCTGCGAGAAGATCGCGGCGGAGGTGCCACCCGTGAGCAGCGACGCGCGCCAGCTCTCGCGACGTTCGCGCCGCGCCTCGGCGGCGATGATGAGGTGAGCCGTGCCGGGTATCCGCCGTGTGCGCACGGCGGCGCCTGCCCGGGATGCCGCGGAGAGCGGCGCGAGCCGCAGTGCGCCGGCGGGTTGGGCGCGCACGAAGTCGTCGAGCCGCGCGTGGACACGCTTCGCCTCGGCCTGGGACAAGACATGCAGATCCACGCGGCCGAGCCTCGTCGCGCCTGCGGAGCGCGCGCGCAGCAAGCCGCGCAGCTGCGCGGCGAACGAGTCGGCCGCGTCGACCCCGGCGCCCGCGCCCCACGCGACCGTGGCCAGCGACCGATAAGGCGGCGCTTCCGAGAAGCGCGCGAGGTTTTCGGCCGCGAGTTCGATGACGTCCAACCCGAGGCGATCGAAGCGGCCCAGGCCCACCAGCAGGAACGCGGTGCGCGTCGTCCGCCGCGGCTTCTGCAGCGCGCGCGGGATCGGCGTGACGCTGCCCGCGTCGCCGCTCACCACGCGATGCTCCAGCCAGTCCTCGATGACGCCACCGAGCCGCGCGTCGACGGCCGCGGCCGCGCCGCTCGCGGGAACACCGCGCAGCACCGCGACCGCGGTGGCGGCCGTCCGCGCATTCGAGACGTCGCCGACGCGCACGCGGACATCGAGCGCCTTCGCGGCAGCCGGCCGCTGCGGCTTTCGATGCGCGCGGCCGCGCGGCGGCTCGTTCAGCGTGTCGAGGAACAGGCGTCTCTGTTCCGGCGTCATCTGCGGCCAGTCGATCTTTCCCTGGTACTGCTCGCGCAGTTCCGCGTCACGGACGCGCGTGAGCGTGCCGCGCCGCATGGGAGGCGCCGCTGCGAAACGCTGCGTCGCGCCGGTGTCGAGCAGGTCGATGGTGCCGGCGATGACGTTCGCGGCCAGCGTCAGGTCACTGTGTCCGCATTCGACGTAGCTGTGCCGCGCGCCCGCAATGCGCGCGAGCTCGAGCGGCACCGTGCCGTCGCCCTGCAGGCTGTACTCGTACTCGAAGTCGCCGTCGCGCAGCGCGAGGCCCGTGGCCGTCGTGCGATTGCAGCCGACCACCATGTGGAAGCGCGCGTCCGCGGGTGCGAGGCGGGAGCCGAGGCTCGCTGCGTCCGCGAGTAGTTTGGCATCGGGCTGCGGCCCGGTCCGCGGCCATGAGGCGCGATCGAACAGGTCGATGTCGGTGACGCCCGGGCCGGAGGGCAGCAGCTCGTGCAAGGCCGGGAACGTCGAGTAGACCTCGCTCGCCAGATACTCGGCGTTGTGCCGCAGGTCCAGCATCGCGATCTTGCGCACCACCGAATACGTGCCGCGCAGCGCCTGCACCGCGGCCAGCGAACCCGAGTTCGGCGTGCCGAGCATGACGAGCTGCGCCACGCGCTTTCCGGCCGGGTGGGTCATCGCCGCCCGCGCGACGAGACCGCCCATGCTGTGGGCGACGATCGCGACATCATCCTGGCCATCCGCATCGATGCGGTCGGCCAACCGCTGGCCGAGGGCCTGCAGATCGCGGCGCCAGTCGTAGTCGAGCAGCACGGCGTCGTAACCCGCCTTGCGCAGGCTCAGCGTGAGCTTCAGGTAGCTGTAGTTCATCGCACCGAGGGCGACGACGCGCGATTGCGGCGTGAGTCTGAGTTCAACCAGCCGCCCGAAGGCGATGTCGATGGGGTCGAGCCACAGGATATCGTTGGGCCGCTTGCCGGAGCGGATGAACCCGAGCTGCGACCCCATGAGCCCGGGCAACACGTAGACACGGCGCTTTGGCTTTGCGCGCCTTCGCCGCGTTGCGCGTGCCAGCTTCACGAGTTCGGCATGCAGGGCGGCGCCGAAGTACTCGACGAGCGCCGGAGTCGGCGGCGACGCCGTCAGCAAGGCAATGAGCGTCGCCTCGTCGAGCGCGAGGCGATCGTAAGGCGTGACGTGATCCGCCGGCGTCGTCTCGCTCACGGCGCCACCCCGAGCTGCCGGTCGATCCAGTCCAGTACGGGCGGCCACAGCGTGCCACGGTGACGAGAGGCGAAGAATCCTTCGTGTCCGATTCGCGGCGAACCGGCTTCCTGCGGCGTCAACCAGCGCGACTCGATCCGCGCATTCGGAAAGAACTTCAACAGTGCGGCGACGGTGCGCCGCGTCGCGATCGGATCGTCGGTGAAGCCGACGTTCAGCAGCGGTGCGCGGATCTGCGCGAACACATTGTCGGAGAGGTATGTCGCGAGGTCCGGCCCGAAATGATCCGGACGCAGGCACCAGCGGCGCCACTCCTCGTAGACGGCTCGCGGCAGCGGTAATCCGGCCCAACCTCCGCCACTCGGGATGTAGCCCTTGAGCGCCAGCATCAATGGTCCATGGGCCCGCCAGAACCACCAGGCGAGATACTTGAACGGTGCGTGCTCCCAGCGCCAGTAGCCGACGGAGGTCGCGATCTGCACGTGGGCCCGGGCGAGCGAGTGGTTAGTCAGCAGCCCGAGGAACTGGCCGCCGACACTGTGCCCGAGCGTCGCCACCGGTGCGCCCTGCGCGCGTTCCGCTGCCGCTTCGAGTGCGGCGCGCATGTCGAACAATCCCCAGTCGCTCATCTTCGCCGTTTCGCCCGCCAGGTCCTTCGGGCCCGACCAGCCCATGCCGCGATAGTCGTAGACGAGCGTGTCGTAACCGCGGGCTGCGCAGTAGTGAGCCAGCTTGAAGTAGAACGTCTGCGGAAACCCGGTGGCCGAGCTGACGAGAATGACGCCGCGGCGCCGGTCCGCGGCGAACCAGTTGCCCGCGAGCTCGCGGCCGTCCGCGCAGCGCAGCGTGACTTCCTGCGCGGCGGGGATCGCGTCGCGATCCTTCGCGGCGTCGTTCACAGCGCGTGCGCCCCGACCTGCTTCGCGAGCGCGAGGATGACTTCGCGTCGCGCGCTAGACTTGCGCCACACGGCGCCGATTGTGCGAGACGGCACGGGCTTCACGAACGGCCTGATCGCCACGCCGCGCGCGTTGCCATAGGCGCCGCGCCCCGCGAGCTCTGGCAGCAGTGTGATGCCCACGCCGGCGGCGACCATCTGGCGCAATGTTTCGAGGCTCGTTGCCCGGAAGTCCTGCTTCTCGTGGATGTCGGTGCTGGAGCAGATGTCGAGCGCCTGGTCGCGCAGGCAATGCCCGTCCTCCAGCAACAACAGGGTTTCATCGTGCAGGTCGTCCACGCGGATGCTGCTGCGCTGCGCGAGGCGATGCGACGCGGGAACGGCGACCGTGAACGGCTCTTTATAGAGCACCTGGGAATCGAGCCCGTCCATGGCCACCGGTAATGCCAGGATTCCGACATCGATCTCGCCCGAATGCAGTTTCTCGAGCATCGTGTCCGTCTGATACTCGTAGAGCATCAGTTCGAGGCGCGGCAGCGCCTTGCGCAGCTTCGAGGCGACGTTCGGCAGGAGATACGGGCCGATCGTCGGCAGCAGCGCCAGCTTGAGGCGCCCCGCGAGCGGATCGCGGTGTCCACGCGCGATTTCGACGATCTCGTCGCCGGCCTCGATGATCCGGCGCGCCCGCTCGACGATCTCGTGCCCGGCCTGCGTCAAAGCGACGCGCTTGGGCGCGCGCTCGATGAGCTGCACGCCCAGGTATTCCTCGAGCTTCTTCAGCTGGGCCGAGAGCGTCGGCTGGCTCACGAAGCAGCGTTCCGCGGCGCGGCCGAAGTGCTTCGTGTCGGCCACGGCAACGAGATACTGGAGATCCTTGAGCTTGAGGTCGGCCATAGATGCAGCCTATGGAGTTTATCCAATCAATCGATTAGCCGAAACCATCTTTTCCCTTGAGAATGCGCGCCACACCCCGACTCAACGGACTCGCCGCTGACGCCAGCCCGGTGCCGGCGCGCGGCAATGGACAGTTTTTCACAGGAGTAAGTACGCAATGT
The DNA here is from genome assembly GCA_902826225.1 of uncultured Pseudomonadota bacterium. Taxonomy (GTDB): domain Bacteria; phylum Pseudomonadota; class Gammaproteobacteria; order Steroidobacterales; family Steroidobacteraceae; genus CADEED01. The sequence continues at coordinate 7,168 of CADEED010000062.1, forward strand.
TAGGAATCGGTCAGAAATTTCCCCAGTATTCGCTCACCGGCGTCGTGTCGAACGACCAGGCCAAGGCGTTCCAGCCGTTCGATGCCGACACGAACAAGGGCAAGTGGCGTGTAGTCTTCTTCTGGCCGAAGGACTTCACGTTCGTGTGCCCGACCGAGATCGCGGCGTTCGGCAAGCTCGACAAGGAATTCAAGGCCCGCGACGCGCAGTTGCTTGGCGTCTCCACCGACAGCGAGTACGTGCACCACGCGTGGCGCAGCACCAAGGACGAGTTGAAGAACCTCCCGTTCCCGATGCTCTCGGACATCAAGCGCGAACTCACGACTGAACTCGGCATCCTCGACAAGGACGCGGGGGTCGCGCAGCGCGCCACGTACATCGTGGACCCGGAAGGAGTGATCCGCTTCGTCTACGTCACCGATCTGTCCGTCGGCCGCAATCCGGAGGAAGTGCTGCGCGTCCTCGACGCACTGCAGACCGACGAACTGTGTCCGTGCAACTGGAAGCAGGGCGACGAGACGCTCAAGGCCGCCTGATGAGCACGCCGACCACCATCGAAGCCGTTCGGGACGAGTTGCCCAACTACGCGCGCGATCTCAAGTTGAACCTGGGGTCGGTGCTCACCAGCACCGGCGCCCCGGGTCTGAACGAGAAGCAGATCTGGTCCATCGCGCTCGCGTCGGCCATCGCTTCCCGCAACGTCCTGTTCGCGCGCGCCGTCGAATCGCAGGCGAAGGCGCACCTGGCGGACGTGGAGGTCGAGGGCGCGAAGGCGGCCGCGGCCATCATGGGCATGAACAACATCTATTACCGCTTCCTCCACCTGGTGGAGGACAGCGAGTACCAGAGCATGCCCGCGCGACTGCGCATGAACGTGATCGCGAATCACGGCATCGACAAGCTCGACTTCGAGCTGATCTCGCTGGCCGTGTCGGCGGTGAACGGGTGCGGGTTGTGCGTGACCTCGCACGAGAAGAAGTTGCGTTCGCACGACGTGGGACGCGAATCGATCCAGAGCGCGGTGCGCATCGCGGCGACCATCCACGCGGTGGCGGTGACCCTGGAGTACGAGCAGGTCCCGGCGGTGCAAGCCGGCTTGCCTGAACTCGCGGCCTGATCGCGCGGTGAGGCCAGAATAGGCGCCTGGATATTCCAGGCGCCTTCTTCTTTTGAGTACCGAGAACCCGAAAATTTCCGCCGGTGTCGTCGTCCTCCGGAAGACGGACGAGGGTTGGCGCGTGCTGCTGCTGCGCGTCTACAGCTACTGGGATTGCCCGAAGGGCGTCGTCGAGCCGGGAGAGGAGCCGCTCACGACCGCCAGACGCGAAGTTCGCGAGGAGACGGCACTCGACGATCTCGAGTTCGCCTGGGGCGAATCGTTCACCGAGACGGAGCCGTACGGCCGCGACGGGAAGCGCGCGCGGTATTACGTCGCGCGCACGGACACGGAGGGCGTCTCACTGCCGGTGAATCTCGAACTCGGCAGAGCCGAGCATCACGAATGGCGCTGGTGCGATTGGAAGACGGCGGAGCAGCTGGTCAACGACCGGCTCCGGAAGGTGCTGCGCTGGGCGCATGACCTGATCGGCTGACGGGGCCTGCCGCCCTCACACCACGCGCCCGCGCCGTCCGCCCGCCAGGAAATCCTCGACATTGAGCGCGAGTTCATCCACGGCCCGCTGCCGTGCCTCGAACGCCGCCCAGGCGATGTGCGGCGTCACGATGAGATTGGGGATCGCGGGATCGAACAACGGACTGCCGTCCATGGGGGGCTCCTGCGGCAGCACGTCGATCGCGGCGCCGCCGAGATCGCCGTCTTTCAATGCCTCGGCGAGCGCGGCGAGATCGATCAGCGCGCCGCGCGCGGTGTTCACGATGATCGCCTCGGGCTTCATGAGCCCGAGCTCGCGCCGGCCGATGAGACCGCGGGTCGCGTCGTTGAGGGGACAGTGCAGAGACAGGACGTCGCAGCTGCGCAGCACCTCATCGAGCGATGTGCGCACGGGACCGATCGACGTGTTCGTGTCCGGTTCGCGTCCAGGCGGGGTTCCCGGCCGCTCGGACACCAGCACTCGCATGCCGAGGGCTTCCCGGCACACCTTCGCCACGGCGCGGCCCAGCGTGCCGTAGCCCACGATTCCGAGCACCTTGCCCGTCAGCTCGCGAATGGGCGCGCCGGGCACCGAGAACTGCGGACACCGCGCCCATGTGCCGTCGACTGCGGCCGCGCCGTACTCGCGGAAGCGATGCGTCAGCAGCAGGATCGACCCCAGCACATGCTGCGCGACCGATGTCGTGCAGTAGTCGCGGATGTTGCACACGGCGATCCCGAATTCTTTCGCCGCCTCGAGATCGACGTTGTTGGTGCCGGTCGCGGTGAGGCCGACGAACTTCAGACCCGGTACTGCCTGCATGCGCGCACGCGTGATCTGCAGCTTGTTCGTCAGGATGAACTCGCAGCCCGCGATGCGCTGGTCGACCTCCGCTTCGCTCGATGTCCCGTGCAGCGTGATGCCGGGAAGTGCGCGTTCGAGTGTCGCGGTGTCGAGGTCGTCGTGGCTGACGGTGCCGAAATCGAGGAAGACCGCTTTCGATTGGCTCAACCCGCTACTCCGGACGTGAGGCGGGCGCGGGGAGCGCGCCCGCCGGGGCGGCCAGTGTGCCACCGCTGCGGTGCTGAACCGAAATTTCGGGCGGGATGAGCTTGTACATGACGGGCGTCACGAGGCGCGCCAACAGCGTCGAGGTGATGAGGCCGCCGATGATCACCCAGGACATGGGCGAGTACAGGCCGATGTTCTGCAGGGCCAGCGGCAGCAGACCGCCGATCGCCGTGGCCGTGGTCAGCAGGATCGGCAGGAAGCGGATCTCGCCGGCCTGTTCGATGGCCTCGTCGAGTGGCACGCCCTGTTCGCGCAACTGGTTCGTGAAATCCACGAGCAGGATCGAGTTCTTGATCTCGATGCCCACCAGCGCGACGAATCCGATCGAGGCGACGAACGAGATGTCGTTGCCCGAGAGAAGCAGCATCAGCATGCCGCCGAATACGCCGAGCGGCACGACGGTCAGCACGATGAGCGTCGACTTGAAGTTGCCGAACTCGAGCACGAGGATCGCGAAGATGCCGAAGATGGCAACGATGATGGCGATACCGATCCCGCCGAATGCCTTCTCCGAAGCCTCGCTCTCGCCACCCAGCGAGTAGTGATAGCCGCGTGGCCATTGCATCGCGTCGAGCTGCTTCGTGATGGACTTGGTCAGCGCCGCGACATTGAAGCCGGGCGCGGCGTCCGCATCGATCGTCATCGCGCGCTCGCGATTGAAGCGCTGGATGAGCGTCGGCGCCTTCTCGAACTCCAGCGCGGCGAGCTGCGACAGCGGCAGCGTGGAGCCCGCGAGCGTGGGCACGCGCACCTGCTCGAGCGCACCGAACTCCGCCTGCTGCGTGATCGGGGTGCGCACGACGATCGGGTACTGCTCGCCGGTCGTGTCCTTGTACGTCCCGACGGGCAAGCCGGCCACCGACAGCCGCACCGCGCGGTCGAGCTCCGCCGTCTGCACGCCGAGCTGCTGCGCCTTGCGCGAGTCGATGCGCAGCTTGAGGTTGGTGCGGGCGACGTTCAGCGGGTTCTTCACGTCGCGCGTACCCGGGGTCGCCTTCACGAGGTCCTCGACCTTGTGACTCAACTGCTCGATGACATTGAGATCGTTGCCGATGACGCGAACAGAGATCGGCGCGGAGATCGGCGGGCCATTCGCGAACTCGTGCACGTAGATGTGCGCCCCCGGAAAGCGCGACAGCCGCGCGCGCAGCGCCTGGAGCTGCTCCGGCGTCTCGTCCGTGTCGTACTCGTGCAATTGCACGAACACCTCGGCGTAGTTGGACGCGTCGTTCTTCTGTATGTGGTTGTAGTAGATCTGCGGGTTGCCGTGACCCAGGTTCGAGAACCATGTGCGCACCTCGGGCATGCGCGCGAGCTCGTCCTCGACGAAGCGCAGCGCGCGGTCCGTCTCGCTGAGCGACGTGCCGTTCGGCGACTCCACCTGGATCAGGAACTGCGGCGTGTCCGCTTTCGGGAACAGGCTCGAACCGAGCACGCTCGCGAGGGCGACCGTCAGCAACAACGAGCCGCCGATGGCCGTGATCACCGTGACCTTCGGCCGCGCGAGGCACCAGTGCAGCGCCGGGCGGTAATAGTTGTGGATCACGCCCATGACGCGCTTGAGGAACACGTTCTCGTGCGTGGACTCCGTCAACACGCGGCTCGCGATGAACGGGATGATGAACAACGCGAGGATGAGCGAGCCGATGATGGTCGCGACCACGGCCATCGGCAGCACGCGGATGAACTTGCCGGGCGTTCCCGGCAGCGCGAGCAGCGGCAGGAACGCGAAGATCAGCGTCGCGGTGCAGCCCAGGATCGCGACGAAAATCTGCTTGGTGCCCGCGAGCGCGGCCTGAACGCGCGTGTAACCCATGCGCATGTGCCGCGCGATGTTCTCCACGACCACGATGGAATCGTCGACCAGCAGGCCCAGCGCGACCACGAAGCCCGCGATGGACAGCTGGTTCAGCGAGTAGTCGAGGAAATACAGGCAGGCGAGGCCGAACGACAGCGACAGCGGGATCGACACCATCACGATGCCCGCCGCGCGCCAGCCGAGCGGCAGCAGCGTCAGCATGACGAGCGCGATCGCGATGCCGAAGTCGAAGTAGAGCCGTCCCAGGCGGTTGCGTACGTTTTCCGACTGGTCGAACCCGACCTCGAGGCTCACGCGTTTCGGCAGGCTCGCGCCGAAGTTCTGCGTGGCGGCGATCACGCGTTCGCGCACCTGCAGGATGTTGTATCCGTCCTTCTGGTTCGCGGTCACGAACACCGCGCGCTTGCCCTTGTAGCGGCCGGTGTAGCTGTACGCGGCGGTGCTCCAGCTCACGTCCGCCACGTCGCGGATGCGCACGATGCGGCCGTCGACAGCGGCGATCACGGTGTCGCGCACCTGGTCGAGCGACGTATAACTACCGGAAGTCTTGAGCGAGAAACTGCGCGGCCCGAGATCGATGAAGCCCGCGGGGATGTTCGCGTTCTCGCTCTGCACCGCGCCGATCACCTGCGCCGGCACGAGATTGAGCTCCGCCATGCGCTTGAGATCGAGCGCGACGCGCAGCTCGCGCGCAGGATACGCCCAGGTCTCCGACGTGCGTACGCCCTCGACGGTCTTCAGCGTGTCCTTGAGTTCGCGCGCGTAGTCCTCGAGCTCGCGATAGGGCGCGTCTTCGGAGACGAGCGCGATCTGGATGGTGTTCACCAGGCCGGGTGAGAAACGCCGGATGATGATCTGCGTCTCCGGCGGGAATTCCGGGCGCAGTGCGTTCACCTCGCGCGTGACCTCGTCGTATTTCTTGTCCGCATCGACGAAGGTCTCGAATTCGATCGCTGTGAACGACACGCCGTCGCGGATCGACGTCTCCATCTTCATGACGTCGTCGAGCGCCGCGATCCGGTCCTCGATCGGCTTCGAGACGAGGCGCTCGAGATCCTTCGGGTCCGCGCCCGGGTAGATGGCCGCGATCGTGTATCCCGGGATCTTGAAGTAGGGATCCTCCTCGCGCGGCACCTTGGTGAACGCGTACCAGCCGAGCGCCACGAGGCAAAGGAATGCGACCAGCGTGAACTGGTACCGGCGGATCGGAAATTCCAGAAAGGTCATCAGCCTTCCGTGACCGTCACCGGCGCGTTGTCGGCCTGCTTCGTGGCTTCGCGCACGATCTCCACCGGCTCACCGTTCTCGAGGAACAGCGCGCCGTCCGTGACCACCGACTCTCCGGCGACGATCCCGCTCTCGAGCGCGATGCTGTCCGCGGTGATGAACGCGACGCGCACGTCGCGCCGGACCGCCTTCAGGGGCGTCGTCTCCCCGTCGACGACGAACACGCTCGCGCGATCGCCGTCACCTTCCACGAGCGCGCTCATCGGCACGTACGTGAGCGGTGGCGCATCGCTGGTCGGCGCCAGGCTCAGGCGCGCGACGAGTCCGCTCACCAGGCGTGGCGGGGGCGTGTCGAAGCGCACTTCGATCGGGAACATGCCGGACCTCTCGTCGGCCGCGCTCGCCACTTCGACGATGGTGCCGGTCATCGCCTGGCCGGGGAACGCATCCATGCGGACCTGCCCCTTGTCGCCGATCTTCACGTGGACGATCTCGCGATCCGCGAGCGCCGCGCGCACGACGAAGCCGCGGCCGCTCTCGCCGAACAGCAACACAGGCGCGCCGGCGGGCACGAGTTCGCGCTCTTCGACGAGCTTGCGCAGGACAGTGCCGTCCCGCGGCGCCGTGATCACCGAGTAGCCCAGGTTGAACTGCGCGGATTTGAACTGCGCCTGCGACATCGCCGCCTGCGTGCGCAGGTCCTGCAGCTGCTCGAGGCTGATGACCTGGTCGGCATAGAGGTTTTCGCCGCGCACGAGATCGCGCGCGGCCTTGTCCGCCATCTGCCGGGCCTGCTCGACCTGCGCGCCGACTTCGGTGAGTTCGATCTCCGCGAGGCGCTGGCCCTGCTTGACGACGTCACCCGCCTGCACGTGGATCCTGCGCACGACGCCGCCCACCTTGAACGACAGGCGCATCTCGTGTTTCGTCGTGACGACGCCATTGGTGTCGATCGGCGGCACGGCGGGACCGTTGCTCGAGCTCGCGACGCGCACCGGCGTGGGCTTCGGCGCCTCGGGGGCGTCGTTGCCGCCGCAGGCCGTCAGCAGCGCGAGGCAGAATACGAGCGCGATCACGAGGGCGCCGGCGAAAGTTCCGGATTTTTTCATGGTGCGGTTCCGAGCGGCAGGTTTCCGGCCGCGGTGGCGTAGTCGAGCTCGGCCTGGCGCGCGAGCACCTCGAAACGCGTGACGTTGAGATTGAGTTCGGCGCTCGTGAGGCTCGAGCGCGCATCGATGAATTCCACCTGGCTGATCGCGCCCTCGTCGCGCTTGCGGCTGGCGATACGGAACGCGGCGCGTGCGGCCTCGGAGCGCGCGTCGGCCGTGGCGAGCGAATCGGCGCTCGTCTCGAGGCGGTCGAGCGTCTGCTGGACCTCGAGCTGCACCTGCTGCGTGAGCTCGTCGAGCTGCGTGGCGGTCTTGCGGGCGAGCGCGTCGGCCTGGCGCACCGCCGCGCGGCGCGCGCCGCCGTCGAAGAACGTCCAGTTGAGCAGCAGCGAGACCGTGGCGTAGTTCGAGCCGCGGCCGAATTCGTACTCTTCGCCCTGGATGCCGCCATCGGCGCCGAGCGACAGCGTCGGCCACCGTTCGGACTGCGCGACGCGGGTCTGCGCCTGCGTCGCTCGCGTGAGCGCGGCGAGCTGCGCGAGCTCGGGGCGATTGTCGAGCGCCGCCTGCCGCAGTTCCGCCAGCGCGCGTGTGCGCGCGTTCACTTCCGCGCCGACGTCCGCGTTCTCGAGCGGCGTGTCGAGTGGGCGATTCAGCAGGAAATTCAGGTAGCTCTGCGCCTGCGCCGCGCCGTTGCGTGCCTCGCGCGACTGCTGCGTGACGGCGAGCAGCTCGGCGCGCGCACGCAGAACCTGGTCCTGCGTGATCTTGCCGTTGCGGAACAGCGAGTCGTTCACCCGCAGGTTTTCGTTGAGCAGCGCGAGGGACGCGTCGACGATGCCGCGCGTGCGCACGGCCGAGAGCCAGCCGAGATATGCCACGGTGACGTCGCGCTTGAGCCTGCGGCCCAACGCCTCGTGCGAAAACTCCGTGGCGCTGAGATTCTCCCGCTGCGCACGCACGGCGGCGGGAATCGCCCCGTTGATCAACGGCATGCGGATCGTGATGCGCGTGTCCTGCTCGCGCTCGCGCAGGAACGCGATCGACTCGTTCTGCACCACGGGAAACTGCGGCTGCTGTCCCTGCGCGACCAGCAGGTCATTCAGCGTCTGGTACGCGGGGTTCAGCGCATCGCCGAGCGGAAGATCGATCGTGCGCCCGCCCTCGGACCGCGAGTAGCGCGCGGCGAATCCCGCCTCGGGGAAATAGCGCGCGCGCGCACCGTCGAGCGCCGCCTGTGCGCGTTCGACCTCGAGCGACTGCGCGCGCAGCGCGAGGTTGGACCGCAGTCCCTCGCGCACGTAGTCGTCGATGACGGCCGCGAGCGGGCGGCCGGCGTCCGTGGACGAGTCCTGCGCAGGCAATGCCGGCGCCATCGACGCGCAGATGGCGACCGCAAATCCCCAGAACTTTCTCAGTTGTCGAGTGGCTGGACGCATGTCTAGTTCGCGACGAAACGTTCCCTGTTGACGGACGCAGAGCCTCAGGCTTTCAGGTCACGCGTGATCATGCTGATCGCGTGGTCGATGAGCGCCTTCGCACTGACGCCGTGATGCGAGAGCGCGTGAGTCTTCGTTGTGGTGAGCTGGATGATTCCGTGCATGAAGCCCCACAGCGTCACGCTCATGAGCATGGCCGAGGAGATGTCGCCGCGGATGCTGCCATCGCGGATTCCCGCCTCGATCGACGTGACGAGTTGACGCTGCAGTCTGTCGCCACCCGTGAGGCAAGCCTGCTCGGACGGCGAGCATTCGGCCGGGTCCGGAGACTCGAGCTCGCAGCGCGCGAGCGCGTCGAAAAGGGTGGGAAATTCCTGCGAGAAAGCCACGTACGCGCGGCCCATCGCGCTCACCTGTTCGAGTCCGGTCTTGTGGCGCTCGGCGGCCTCGACGAAGCGGGCGTGGAGCATGGTCATCGCGCGCTCGGCGAGTCCGAACATGAGATCCGACCGGTCCTGGAAATAGACGTACAGCAGCGCGCGCGACAAACGCGCGCGGCGCGCGACGTCGTCCATGGTCAGGGCATCGAGCCCGACGTCCCGGCCGGCCGCTTCGGCGGCGTCCACGATCTCCGCCCGGCGGCGCTCCTTCTCTTCGAGTCTGCGTTCGACGATGTAATTCATGGGCGGGGAGCCTAGGCGGCCGATTGACGGCTTGTCAATCAATAGAAGTGTGTACAAGTGTCGTCTCGCTCAAATGCGAACCCATCGCATTTACATCCACCGGTACCGGACGCCATACTTCCGGGCGTGAATTCATGCATTCCGCTGAATGACTTGCGAGAGGGCGAGCTCGCCCGGGTGAGCGGCCTCGACGCCGTCTCCGCGCCCGGTGCGACCGCCAGCGAGGCCCAGCAACTGCTCGCGCGACTGCGCGACCTGGGGTTCGTGAGCGGAGCGCGCTGCCAGGTCATCGCCCGCATGTGGCTGGGCGGCGATCCGCTGGTGGTGAAGATCGGCGGCTCGACGTTCGCGCTGCGGCGCGCCGAAGCTTCCGCCGTGCTCGTCGAGCCCGTGCAGCAACCGCTCGCCGGACAAACCCGCATCCCGCAAAATGCGTCCGCGACCGCCTGAGGGCGAGACGTGGATGCCGCCGTGAAGACATTGCGCGTCGCCCTCGTCGGCGTGCCCAACTGCGGAAAGACCGCGTTGTTCAACCGACTGACCGGCAGCCGCCAGAAGGTGGCTAACTACGCAGGCGTCACGGTCGAGCGCCGCGAAGGCGAGCGCACCGCGGCCGACGGCCGCGCCATCCGCGTACTCGACCTGCCTGGCACCTACAGCCTGAGCCCGACGACGCTCGACGAGGCGATCACGCGCGACGTCCTGCTGGGCCGCGTCGCGGGGGAGAGCGCGCCCGATCTCGTCGTATGCGTCGTCGACGCCGTGCACCTGCCGATCGGCCTCCGGCTCGCGCTCGAGGTGAAGCGCGCCGGCGTGCCGATCGTGATCGCTCTGAACCGCATGGACGTCGCGCGACGCCGCGGCGTGCGCATCGACCTCGAACGCCTGTCGTCCGAACTGGGGCTGACAGTCGTGCCGACAGTCGCCGTCGCGCGCGGCGGCGCCGATGCATTGATCGCCGTCATCGATGCGCCACGCTGGATGGACCTCCGGGCCGTCGCCACGCCGCAGTGGCAGGCGCCGAGCGCGGCGGACGCCGAACAGACACAGGCGGATCTTCGCGCACTGCTCGCCAACGTGGGTTACGAAGCTCCCGCCGACAGTGCCTGGGGAAGGCGCGTCGACGCGCTGCTGCTGCACCCCTTGGGCGGCTTCGTCGTATTCGCGGTGGTGATGTTCCTCATCTTCCAGGCGGTGTTCAGCTGGGCGACGCCGATCATGGACGGCATCGATGGCTCGATGGCCCACCTCGGTGCGTGGGTCAAGACGACGCTCGGCGACGGACCGTTGCCGAGCCTGCTCGCCGACGGCGTCATCGCGGGCGCCGGCGCCGTGCTGGTCTTCCTGCCGCAGATCGTCATCCTGTTCTTCTTCATCCTCGTGTTCGAGGATTCGGGCTACCTGCCGCGCGCTGCCTATCTGCTCGACCGGCTCATGGGGTGGGTCGGATTGTCCGGGCGCGCGTTCATCCCGCTGCTGTCGAGCCATGCCTGCGCGATCCCCGGCATCATGGCGACGCGCACGATACCCGCGTGGCGCGATCGCCTGACGACGATCATGGTGGCGCCGCTCATGACCTGTTCCGCGCGACTGCCGGTGTATGGCCTGATCATCGCGGCGTTCATCCCGGCGCGCGACGTCGGCTGGTTCAATCTGCAGGGCCTGATCCTGTTCGGACTCTACGCGGCGGGAATCCTGTCGGCCTTCCTCGTCGCCTTCGTCCTCAAGCAGTTCGGTGGCGCGCGGCGCTACTCGCCGCTCATGCTCGAACTGCCGGATTTCCAGTGGCCGCATGCGGGCAACCTGCTGCTCGGGCTGTGGGAGCGAGTGAAGATCTTCGTGAACCGGGTTGGCGGCATCATTCTCGCGCTGATGATCGTGCTCTGGTTCCTGGCAACCTATCCAGCGCCGCCGGACGGCGCGACGGGCCCGGCCATCCAGTACAGCTTCGCCGGCCGGCTCGGCGCGCTGCTCGAGTACGTGTTCGCGCCCATCGGTTTCAACTGGCAGATCTCGATCGCGCTCGTGCCGGGGCTCGCCGCGCGCGAGGTCGCGGTGGCGTCGCTCGGCACCGTGTACGCGCTGTCCGCCACGGGAGACGACCTGAGCACCCAGCTCGAGCCCGTGATCGCGCACGGCTGGAGCCTCGCGACCGCCGGCTCGTTGCTCGCCTGGTACGTGTTCGCGCCGCAATGCCTGTCCACGCTCGCGGTCGTGAAGCGCGAGACCAACTCGTGGCGCTACCCGCTCATCATGGCGGGCTATCTATTCGCGCTCGCGTACCTGGCATCCTTCATCACCTATCGCGTGCTTTCGTGACACAGCAGGTAATCGTCGGCGTCCTCGTCGTGCTGGCCGCCGGCTTCTGCGTGTGGAAGCTCATGCCTGCACGGCGCCGCCTGCGCGCGCTGCTGGCGCTCGACGCGTTCGCCGCCCGACACGCAATGCTCGCCGGCTGGCGCCAGCGCTCGCTCAAGCCGCGCATCGCGCGCGCCGCGGGCAGCGGCTGCAGCGGCTGCGCGGCCAACGTGGGCGTCCGGCCGCCGAATCGGCCGCGGTGAACGCCCGCGCCGCCGCGTGGGTCGCCGCCGCGCTCGCCTTCGCCGCGCTCGCGCCCGCGCCCGCCGCCACGCGTGAAATCGCCGACGACGAGGGCAAGACAGTCCGCGTGACGAACGGCTGCCGCCTGGTGTCGCTCGCGCCCGGTACCACCGCGATGCTGTACGCGGTGGGCGCGGGCCACTGCCTCGTCGGGACCATCGCGCACAGCACGGAACCCGCGGAAGCGGCGCGGCTGCCCATCGTCGGCGACGCAGAAACTCTCGACTTCGAACGCGTGCTCGCGTCGCGTCCCACTGCGGTGGTGGTCGCCGTCGACGTGGTGCAGCGCGTGCGCATCGACCGCCTGCGGCAGCTCGGCGTCCCGGTGTACGAAGTCCACGTGACGTCGCTCGCCGGCATGCCGGAGTCGTTGCGCCGCCTCGGCCGGCTCACGCGCACGGAAGCCATCGCGGACGCCCGCGCCATCGAGCTCGCCGCCGATCTCGAGCGCCTCGGCGCGAAGTACCGCGACCGTCCGCGCATCCGCGTGCTGTACCAGATATGGGATCGGCCTATCTACACGATCGGCGGGCGGCACGTGATCTCGGACGCATTGAAGCTGTGCGGCGCCGAGAACGTCTTCGCCGACCTCGAGACGGCCGCGCCCGCCGTCACCCGCGAGGCCGCGTTGCTGCGCAATCCGGAACTCATCGTCGCCTCCGGACCGCCGGCGTCCACGCAGGCGTGGCTGGACGAGTGGCGCAAATTTCCCGCGCTGGTCGCGGTACGCCGCGAACGGCTGGTGAGCTACGCCGACGAGCGCATCGATCGCATGGGTCCCTCCGTCATCGCAGCGACCGGCAACCTGTGCGCGCTCGTCGACCGCGCGCGGGGCGCCGCAGCGGGACCGTGACGCGGCTATCTGTACCGCATCGCGGCACACGGGTATCTTCCGCACCGCGCCGGCGGAATTTTTTCGCGGGACGCACGTCAGATCGACAGGCGCCCGAGCGGCGAGAGGGAGAACACCATGAGATTCGCAGTTGTCGCGGCCATCGCGGCCGTCCTTACCGGCTGCAGCACGAACGGCAGCGCCCCCGTGACGGCCTGGGGAAAGAAGGACGTCACCATGCTCGAATACCGCACCGATGGCGGTCAGTGCGCCGTGATGGCGGCGACCGGCAAGGACAGCAGCAACGCGGCGAATTCCGCAGGCGGCATCAGCGGCCAGAACACGTCCGCGCCGACGCAGGCCGCGTCCGGATCGGCGAACGCCGGGTCGGGCGGTGCAGGCACGGGCGGCAGCGCATCGAGCAACCTGCCCACCCAGAGTGGCGGCGCCTATCGCGACAGCGCTTCCGCGGATTTCGTGAATCGCGCGGCAATGCAGCAACGTACCCAGGAAATGGCCGAGCAACGCGCGCGCAACGAAGCGCTCAAATCCTGTCTCGCGAGTCGCGGGTACGTCGAGTTCTCCCTCACACCCGAGCAGCGCGCGCAGCTGTCGAAGCTGAAGCAGGGAAGCGACGAGCGCCGCGAATACCTCTACAAACTGGGCACCGATCCGACCGTACTGAAGGGCCAGGCCGTGAGTTCGCCCGCGATCAAGTCCGGCAGCTAGATAGGGCCGGAGATGGGGGCATTGGAGCCGGTATGAAATACGCGACCGCCACTTTCTGCGTGCTCGTGCTGGTCACGGGATGCTCGATCAATCGGCAGGACCCGCTCACGGCGTGGGGCAAGACGGACGTTTCGATGCTCGACTACCGCACCGACGCGGGTCAGTGCGCCGTGTTGGCGGCAACGAGTGAGACGGGCCCGGCGATGGCCAATTCTGCCGGAGGAATCGTCGGGCACAGCACCGGGCCGGCGTCATCGCACGCCATGGGCTCGGCCTCGGCCGCGCCAGGCCCCCAAGGCAGCGCGTCCAACAACCTGCCCACGCTGAGCGGCGGCACCTACCGGGACAGCGCGCCCGCGGATTTCGTCAATCGCGCCGCGATGGACGACCGCACCCAGGAAATCTTCGAGCAGCGCGCGCGCATGGACCTGCTGCGCTCGTGCCTGGAGACGCGCGGGTACACCGAGTTCGCGTTGACGGAAGAGCAGCGGGCAAGGCTGTCGAAGCTGGGCCGTGGCACCGCCGAGCGCCGCGACTATCTATACGAGCTCGGGACCAGCCCGGTGGTACTGCGGGAACAGGCCGTCCTGCGGTCGCATTGATACCGCCGGCTCACGCCGGCACCACGTCGAATGCCACGGTGAGCCGCGCCCGTCCCGCGGCGAACGGCACTGTGCCGTGCCAGAAGTACGACGGAAACAGCGCGAGCATCCCGGCCGCGGGCCTCACGAACCATTCCGGCCCGCAGTCTGCGATCGGCATCGGCGGCTCTCCGAACTTCAACCAGCCCGCGCGTGAATCGGCATCCGAGACGTCGGGCAGGCTCACGTAATAGGCCGAGCTCAGCCAGCCGCGTGGGTGCACGTGGTTCACGTGAAATCCGCCGGAATGCAGCTGCACGGACCAGGAACCCGACACGCGGTAGTGGTCGCGACGGCGGCGATCCACGGGATGCGTCGGGTCGTCGCGCAACGCCGCGATGTACTCGCGGATCGGCGCTTCGAGCATCGCGAAGAAAGCGGCGAACACCGGGTTGTCGCGCGGCAGGTTGCGTTCGGTCTGGGAGCCGCCGCGCAACGACTGCTCGAGCGGATGACGCGCCGCGCGATGCAGCGCGGTCAACTCGCGCGCCAACGCCGTGTTGAAACCGGGGATGTCGGTCCAGGGCGCAGGGGCGCGCGGCTCGCACGTGCGCACGAGCCGCTCGTAGTCGCACAGCCGGCGGTATTCCGGATCTCGCAGCACGCGCAGCGCGGTCGCGCGCTGCGCGACGAGATGCTGGTCGTCCGGATGCCGCGCGAGCAGCTCGTCGCAGAGCGCGAGCGCAGCGCGCGCGGCGCCGCTGCGCAGGAGTGCGGGCAGGAGGTTGCGCCGCGCGTTCTCCGAGCCCGGCGCGCGCCGCACCGCTTCGTGTAGATAGGGCAGCGCCTCGTCCACGCGGTCCATGCCTTCGAGTACGACGCCGATCGACGTGCGGAACGTGGCGGATTCCGGCGCCAGCGCGAGCCCGCGCTCGAGCATCTCGAGCGCACGCTGCGATTCACCGGCCGAGCGCAGCACGTCCGCGGCGACGAGGCGCAGTTGCAGCGCGCCGGGATGACTAGCTATTGCTTCATCGAGCGCGCGCAGCGCGTCGAGTCCGGCGCCATGCTGCCAGCGCAGGCGCGCGAGCTGCGCGTGCAGGGTGGCATCGGTCGGCCAGCGCGCGAGCGCCGCTTCGAGCGTCGCTGACGCCTCGTCAATGCGGCCGACCGCGGCGAGCTGAACTGCCAGGTGCGCTAACAATCCGGCCGAATCGGCGGAGTCGCGCGCGAGCGATTCGAGCTCGGCGAGCGCGTCGCGGTCGGCGCCCTGGTGGCCGAGCAACGTCGCTCGAAACAATCTCAGGGAACGCGAATCGGCGTCATGCTGCAGCGCGATTCCGATCGCGTCGAGGGCCGCGTCCCAGCGTTGCGTATTTGCATTCACTTTCTGGGTTACGGCACCCTGGCCGAGCAGGCCAAGCCGGCCGGCTCGATGCTGGTCAGCAACCGTTGGGACACCGGCATCGGCGAGTTCGGTGTGATGCTGAACGCCGCCTACTCGGAAGTGGTCACCGAATCGCAGGGCGTCCAGCTGCTCCGGTTCTTCCGCGCGGATAACGTCGCAGGTTACGGCGGCGGCACGAAATACATCCCCGGCGGCGTCGATATCCGCAGCAACACCTATACGCGCACGCGGCAGGGTGGCTCATTCGCGCTGCAGTGGAAGAGCCCGAACGACACGCTGGCGAGCACGCTGCAGTTCAACCGCTCCGAGTATCAGAACGATTGGGAAGAGTATTCGCTCACAGCCGGCGTGGGTAATTCCCAGCAGCCGCAGGGTCTCATCCTCACTTCCGAATTCGCGCGGCATCCCAGCGGGACGCCCGCGTACGAGTTCGACAGCCGCGGCGTATTCGTCCGCGGCATCATCAACGATGTTTCGGATGGTTGGGCGGGCCCGACCAACAACCCGACGATCGCGCATCCGGATGGCTGGCGTCAGGGTGGTCTGGGCAACAGCCCGGACTGGGTCTGCTATTCGTGGGGCGGTGCGGCCAACAAGCCGTGCCCCGACTCCCGTGGCGCGGGCCTCTCGGCCGATACGCGCGCGTCGCGTCAAACGAACACGACGGAAGATCTGTCGTTGAACTTCCGCTGGGATGTCAGTGAACGTCTCGGCCTGAACTTCGACGTGCAGAAGATCTGGTCCGACGTCGTCAACTTCGACAACAGCGCCAACAACAAGACGGCGGCGAACCTCGAACTCGACATCAGCAACGGCAAACCCACGTTCGAGCTCCACCAGCCGACCGGCTACGGCTGGACGGCCGGCGGCTTCGCCGACCCGCAGAACTGGTTCCACGAATGGACCATGGAGCACACCGAAGACAGCAAGGGTGAAGAACTCGCCGCGCGCATCGATGCGGACATTCAGCTGGATTCCGGATGGCTGGATTCACTGCGCGTGGGCGTACGCAGCGCCGATCGCGAACAGGAAGTGAACTGGTCGACGTACAACTGGGGTTCGGTACAGCCGCTGTGGGGTCTGCAGTCCGACGTCCCGTTCTTCCTGACTCAAGGCATCTGGCAGAACACCTATTTCGCCAAGGACATGGGCGCGAACCTCGTCGGCGGCGGCGTCTTCGGCGGTGGTACGTTCCTGCATCCGCGCTTCAGCAATGTCTCCAACTACGACGCAACCCTGAATCTCTACGGCAACGGCCGCAGCAATTCGTGGACCGCGTTGGGGCAGCGTGCTTGTGCGGATCCGAGCAGTCCGAAGGGCCTCTATTGCCCCGTGGAAATGCTGGATGTCACCGAAGACACCCGTGCCGCATACGTCATGCTGAAGTTCGGCGGCGAGGACACGAAGTGGGGCAACGTCAGTGTGCGTGGCAACGTGGGCGTGCGCTGGGTCAAGACGGACGTCTCCTCGACCGGTGGTGCACAGTTCCCGCTGTACCAGGCGCCGGGCGCTCCCGATCCGGGACAGAACATCAACCCCCGTGCTCTGGCGACGGCGGCGGCCATCGC
>CADEED010000063.1:0-7145 GCA_902826225.1 uncultured Pseudomonadota bacterium
CCGTCCCTGGGTTTTCGCCCGCGGGCGCCGCGACGTCGCCGTGAACGCACGCGACTACCTGACGCTGGTCGCCGCGGAGATCGACGAGGCCGGCCGGCGCCGGCTCGTCCTCGCCGCCCACGTGTGGTCGACGATCGACTCGCGTGCCACCGGGGTCACGGGTTCCGAACGCGGCGACCTGCTGCTGGTCATCGACGGCCGCGACCTCACGCTCGCCCCGCTCGCGTCCGACATGGCCTTGAGCGGTGCGCGCAGCCGCGCGCTGCTGCCTCCGGACGACGCCCACGTGACGACCACGCTCTACCCTGTGGACGCCGCCGCGCTCGACTACGTCGCTTCCGGGCGCGTCGTCGTCGCGTCCTTTCCCCGTGCGCCCCTGGCCCTGCCCTATACGCCCTGGAGCGACGGACGTCAGGCGGTCGTCGAACTGCTGCGCGAGATCGGACACTGAAATTCGAGGCGATCGCGATGGGGAAGGCGTGGACCTGACGTCTAACGAGCAATGTACCGCCCCCATGCCGCCATCATCCTGAGCCCTCACAACCTGCTGCGGGAGCTCATCGCCGACTGGCTCGGAATCCGGTTCGGCAGCCGGATCGTTGCCGCCACAGCCTTGCTCGATGACTGTCTGATGCCGCAGCTCGGTGCGGACCTGCTGATCTGGGATGCGAGGGATTATGGTTCCGCCTCCATCGAGGCGGCCCAGGCACGGTTCGCGGCCGAGGTCCCGTCGATGAGAATCGTGATCATTCGCGATCCGGAATCGACGCTGGCGGGTGCGCTGGCGTCGGCCGGCATCGCCACGCCTGCGACCGTCCCGATCGAACAGCTCACGCCGCTCGAAACCGAAGTGTTGCTCGCGGTCGCCTCGGGGTATCGGAATGCCGAGATCGCGCGGCACATGCGCCGCAGCTCCAAGACCGTCGAAAAGCATCGCGCGAACCTGCAGCGGAAACTGGGCTTGCGCACCGTCGCGCAGCTCACGGCCTACGCGTTGCGTGTCGGCGTCCTCGATATCGATACGATCCTGCACCGTCGGTGAGCCTTCCGCGCGGGCGTCACGACCCGCCCGCGGCCCTCTCGCTCCGGCTTTCATACAGTCCGGAGAGCTCACGGCACTGGTTATGCTCGAACCGCCCGCGCCGATTACACTTCGCGGTTTCTCCACATTCGCGCGGGAAATCGCGCTCGACAGATGCAAACCATCAAGATCCGCGGCGCACGCACGCACAACCTCAAGAACATCGACGTCGATCTGCCGCGCGACAAACTGATCGTGATCACGGGGCTGTCCGGCTCCGGAAAATCCTCGCTCGCGTTCGACACCCTGTATGCCGAGGGCCAGCGCCGATACGTGGAATCGTTGAGCGCGTACGCGCGGCAGTTCCTCTCGATGATGGACAAGCCCGACGTCGACAGCATCGAAGGCCTGTCCCCCGCGATCGCGATCGAGCAGAAAGCCACCTCGCACAATCCGCGCTCGACGGTCGGCACGGTCACCGAGATCTACGACTATCTGCGCCTGTTGTTCGCGCGCGCGGGCATCGCCCGCTGCCCGGACCACGGTACCGACCTCGCGGCGCAGACCGTGAGCCAGATGGTCGACCAGATCCTCAGGATGCCCGAGGGTTCGGCGGTGCTGCTGCTCGCGCCGGTGATCATCGACCGCAAGGGCGAACACGCCGAGGTCTTCGAGAGCATGCGCGGCCAGGGTTTCGTGCGCGCGCGCGTCGACGGCCGGGTGCACGAGCTCGACGCACTGCCCAGGATCGACCCGAAAAAGAAGCACACGATCGAAGTCGTGGTGGATCGGTTGCGCATCCGCCCCGACGCGCAGCAGCGTCTGTCGGAGTCGCTCGAGACCGCGCTGAAGCTCGCCGGGGGCACCGCTCGTCTCGCGCCCTATGACGCCGAGAAGTCGCCCGGGAAATCCGCGGGAGCAGAAGACGAAGTGCTCTTCTCCGCGCGCCAGGCATGCCCGATCTGCGGTTACAGCGTGCCGGCGCTCGAGCCCAAGATGTTCTCGTTCAACAGCCCCGCCGGCGCCTGCCCCACCTGCGATGGGCTGGGTCTCAAGGCATTCTTCGATCCGGCGCGCGTCGTCGCCTATCCACACCTCTCGCTGGCCGGCGGCGCGATCAAGAGCTGGGATCGCAAGAACTCCTATTACTACGCGCTGATCACCGCCATGGCCCGGCACTACAAGTTCGACCCCGAGACGCCGTGGGAAGACCTGTCGAAGAAGGCGCAGCAGGTCATGCTCTTTGGCAGCGGCAACGACGAGATCGAATTCCGTTATCAGCACGGCAATGGCCGCACGTCGAAGAAGAAGCACGTCTTCGAAGGGATCATCCCCAACCTCGAGCGGCGCTACAAGGAAACGGATTCGCTGCCCGTGCGCGAGGAACTCGCGAAGTACCTCGGGTCGCAGCCCTGCCCGGATTGCGACGGCTCGCGCCTGAGCCGCGCCGCGCGCAATGTCTTCGTGGGCCGGCACTCCCTGCCGGAAATCGCTCACCTGACGGTCGGTGACGCCAAGCAGCTGTTCGGCTCGCTCGGCGTCGCCGGCTGGCGCGCAGAGGTCGCCGACAAGATCGTCAAGGAAGTCGGCGACCGCCTGCGCTTCCTCGTCGACGTCGGTCTCGACTACCTCACCCTCGATCGCAGCGCCGAGTCCCTCTCGGGCGGTGAGGCGCAACGCATCCGTCTCGCGAGCCAGGTCGGCTCGGGCCTGACGGGCGTCATGTACATCCTCGACGAGCCGTCGATCGGCCTGCACCAGCGCGACAATTCGCGCCTGCTCGCCACGCTCAAGCACCTGCGCGATCTCGGCAACACGGTTCTCGTCGTCGAACACGACGAAGAGGCGATCCGCACCGCGGACGCCGTGCTCGACATCGGCCCGGGCGCCGGCGTGCATGGCGGCGAGGTCGTGGCCCAGGGTTCGCCCGCGGACATCGAGAAGAGCGCGGCCTCGCTCACCGGCCAGTATCTCTCGGGCCGCCGGAAGATCGCGCTGCCCACGTTGCGCACGCCGCGCGATTCGAAGCGCAACATCAAGGTCGTCGGCGCGCGCGGCAACAACCTCAAGAACGTCACCGCGGAATTTCCGCTCGGCCTCTTCACGTGCGTCACCGGCGTGTCGGGCTCGGGCAAATCGACGCTCGTCAACGACACGCTGTTCGCGCACGCCAATCACGCACTCAACGGCACCATCATGGACATGGCGCCCTGCGACGAGGTGACGGGACTGTCCGAGATCGATCGCATCATCGAGATCGACCAGAGTCCGATCGGCCGCACGCCACGCTCCAACCCGGCGACCTATACGGGCCTGTTCGGCCCGCTGCGCGAGCTGTTCGCCGGGACGACCGAGGCGCGCACGCGCGGCTATGACGCGGGCCGCTTCAGCTTCAACGTGAAGGGCGGCCGCTGCGAGGCCTGCCAGGGCGACGGACTCATCAAGGTGGAGATGCACTTCCTCCCGGACGTCTACGTCCCCTGCGATGTCTGCCAGGGCAAACGCTACAACCGCGAGACGCTGGAGATCCGCTGGAAGGGCAAGAACATCAACGAAGTGCTCGAGATGAACGTCGAGGAGGCGCTGCGCCTGTTCCAGAACGTTCCCGGCGTGGGCTCGCGCCTGCAGACGCTGACGGACGTCGGGCTCACCTACATAAAGCTCGGCCAGAGCGCGACCACGCTGTCCGGCGGCGAGGCACAGCGCGTGAAGCTGGCGCGCGAGCTCGCCAAGCGCGCCACGGGTCGCACGCTCTACATCCTGGACGAGCCCACGACCGGCCTGCATTTCCACGACGTCGCCCAACTACTCGACGTGCTGCACCGCCTGCGTGACGAGGGGAACACGGTCGTCGTCATCGAGCACAACCTCGACGTGATCAAGACCTCGGACTGGATCATCGACCTCGGCCCCGAGGGCGGCGCGGGCGGCGGGACCATCCTCGCCGCTGGCACGCCCGAGCACATCGCGAAGAACGACCGTTCGTACACGGCGCAATACCTGCGGCCCCTGATCACGGCGTGACACCGGCGACGCCGAATTCCGTCGTGACCCGGGAGTCCGCGATTCCATCCGCCTCGAAATCCTGCGCGTAGAACTGTAGGAAATTCCTGACGCCACTCGTTGGAATCGTCCGTCGTCGGCGCGCCCGTCCTTTCCCCCTAAACTTCCCGGCCCTTTTACGCGCAAGCCGGTGAATGGCCGATGAATCGATTCGAATCCGCGACCCACCCGGGAATGTACTGGGCGATCGCCCTGTCCGTCGGCGCCGTGTTCCTCATCGACGCGCAGACCAAGATCGGCATCGCCACCTGGATGCTCTATCTCGTTCCGATCCTGCTCTGCTTCCTCACCACGCGCCCGTGGTTGCCGCTGGTGGTGGCCGGCGCGGCGACCGTGCTCATCGTGGTGGACTGGTTCGTCTCGCCCGCCGGCGTGGCCGTCGACATCGCGCTCGTCAATCGTGGCATCGGGCTGGTCGTGACCTGGGGCGCGGCGGTCCTCGCGAGCGCCACGCTGACTTCGCGTCTCGAGCTGCGCGAGCAGGAATGGATGCGCGTCGCGCGCACGCGCATCGCGGACGCGGTCGGCGGGGAGCAAACGCTCAAGCGGCTCTCCGAGCGCGTGTTGCAGGTGCTCGTCGACTATCTGGGTGCGCAGGCCGGTGCGATGTACGTCGTGGAGCCGGGCGGACTCTATTCGCGCGTCGGCTCCATCGGCACTTCCATGGATCGCGATGCGCCCACGGACGTGAAACCCGGGGAAGGCCTGCTCGGCCGGGCCGTCGCGGAACGAAAGGCGTTGCGCATCGACGATCTGCCGGCCGACTACCTGCGGATCTCCTCGGGTCTCGGCAGCCGGCAGCCGCACTCGCTGCTGGTGGCGCCGCTCGCGATCGACGGCGACGCCCACGGCGTCGTCGAACTCGGCTTCCTGCATCCGAGCTACGACTCCGATATCGAGCTGCTCGCCAGCATCGGTGAGCCCGTCGCCATCGCGATCCGCACCAGCGTGCTGCGCCGTGAACGCGAGAATCTGCTCCACGAAACGCAGCGACAGGCCGAAGAGTTGCAGACCCAGCAGGAAGAGCTGCGCGTCGCGAACGAGGAGCTCATGGCCCAGAGCACCCAGCTGCGCGAGTCGCAGGCGCGGCTCGAAACCCAACAGGCCGAGCTCGAACAGACGAACGTGCAGCTCGAGGAACACGCCGAGCGGATGCGCCAGCACAACCTCGATCTCGCCGACGCCAAGCGCGACGTCGAGATCAAGGCCGCCGAACTCGTGCGCGCCAACCGCTACAAATCCGAGTTCCTTGCGAACATGTCGCACGAGCTGCGCACGCCGCTCAACAGCTCGCTGATCCTCGCGAAACTGCTCGCCGACAACCGTGACGGCAACCTGACGCCCGAGCAGGTGAAGTTCGCGCGCAGCATCACGGCGGCGGGCAACGACCTGCTCGCGCTGATCAACGACATCCTCGATCTGTCGAAGATCGAAGCCCGCAAGGTCGACCTCAACCGTTCCGAGGTGGTTATCGCGGACGTCGTCGCGCGGCTTGCGGAGACGTTCGAACCCATCGCCGAGCAGAAGCAGATCTACTTCCGGGTGATTCGCAATGCCGACTTGCCGGCGCGCCTGGATACGGACGCGCAGCGGCTTGCACAGATCCTCAAGAACCTGCTGTCGAACGCGCTCAAGTTCACGGAACGCGGCGAGGTGGCGCTCGAGATCGCGCCGCGCGAGAACGGCGTGGAATTCGCCGTGCGCGACACCGGTATCGGCGTGGCGCCGGAACACCAGCAGGTCATCTTCGAGCCCTTTCGCCAGGCGGACGGCACGACCAACCGGAAGTTCGGCGGGACCGGCCTCGGCCTCTCGATCTCACGCGAGCTCGCACGCCTGCTCGGCGGCCAGATCACGCTCCAGAGCGAACCCGGCAAGGGAAGCACGTTCCGTCTGTGGATGCCTGCGCACCCGGGCACGCTGCCCGCCGCGGGCGCATCGATCGAGCCGCCGCCGGTGTCGCATGCTGCGCCCGCGGCGCCGCCGCGCACGGCGATCCCGCGAGCCGCATCCGTTTCCGATGACCGTGCGTCGATCGAGAACGACGCTCGCGTATTGCTGGTCATCGAAGACGACCCCTTGTTCGCGAAGGTGCTGTACGACCTCGCGCACGAACTCGGCTTCGACTGTCTCGTCGCCTCCACCGCCGACGAGGGCATGGAGCTCGCGCTGCAGTTCCGGCTCGCCGCGGTCTTGCTGGACATCAGGCTGCCCGACCACTCGGGCCTGACCGTGCTCGACCGGCTCAAACACAACCCGGCCACGCGCCACGTGCCGGTGCAGGTGATCTCGGCCGAGGACAACACGCGAGCGGCGCGCGCCATGGGCGCCGCCGGCGCGCTGGTGAAGCCGGTCGAGCGCGATGCGCTCGTCGCGACGTTGACGGCGCTCAAGGCACGCTTCGCGAACGAGAGGCGCTCGGTACTCGTCGTGGAAGACAACGAACTGCAGCGCGAAAGCGTGCGCCAGCTGCTCGCGAGCGACACCACGAGCGTCGTCGCCGTCGACAATGCGGCCGCAGCGCTCGGGCAGCTGCGCGCCACGACATTCGACTGCATGGTGCTCGACCTGTCGCTACCGGACGCCACGGGGTACGAGTTGCTGGAGCGCATGGCGGCCGACGATGCGTACGCGTTTCCACCCGTGATCGTCTACACCGGGCGATCGATCTCCGCCGAAGAGGAGCAGCAGCTGCGCAAGTACTCGCGCTCGATCATCATCAAGGGCGCAAAGTCGCCGGAGCGCCTGCTCGACGAAGTCAGCCTGTTCCTGCACCAGGTCGAGGGGCAGCTTTCTCCCGATCGCCAACGCATGCTCGCGGAGGCCCGGCGACGCGATTCGGCCTTCGAGGGTCGCCGCATCCTCATCGTCGAGGACGATGTTCGCAACATCTTCGCGCTGTCGTCCGTCCTCGAACCGCTCGGCGGCTCCGTGCTGATCGCGCGCAACGGGCGCGAGGCATTGCAACGCCTGTCGACGCGTCCCATCCCCGACGTCGTGCTGATGGACATCATGATGCCGGAGATGGATGGCTTCGAAGCCATGCACGAGATCCGCAAGA
>CADEED010000063.1:7155-23610 GCA_902826225.1 uncultured Pseudomonadota bacterium
CCGGAATTGCGCGACCTGCCGATCATCGCGCTCACCGCGAAGGCCATGCCGGACGACCAGCAGCGCTGCCTCGCCGCCGGCGCCAACGACTACATCACGAAGCCCATCGACGTGGACAAGCTCGTATCGCTCATCCGCATCTGGATGCCGAAATAGTCCGTGGGCGTTCCCGAAAAGCCGACCGGCCGGGACCTGGAGATCCGCCTGCTGCTCGAGGCAATCTTCGACCGATATCACTACGATTTTCGCGCCTATGCGATGGCCTCGCTGCGCCGCCGGCTCGCGCAGGCCTGCGACCGCCTCGGCGTGTCGACGATATCCGGCCTGCAGGAGCGCGTGCTCCACGAACCCGACGCATTCACTCAGCTCCTGCAGTACCTCACGGTCCAGGTCAGCGACATGTTCCGCGATCCGGAATTCTTTCTCGCGTTGCGCCGGCAGGTCGTGCCGCTGCTCGCCACGTATCCGTCGATCAAGGTCTGGTGCGCGGGCTGCAGCACCGGCGAGGAGGCCTATTCGCTCGCGATACTGTTGCACGAGGAAGGCCTCCTCGACCGCTCGATCATCTATGCGACGGACATCAATGCCCAGGCGCTGCGCGAGGCTGCGGCCGGCGTGTATCCGCTCGACCGGTTGCGCGGTTTCACGGAGAACCATCGTCGCTCGGGCGGAACCACCTCGCTCTCCGACTACTACCACGGCTCTGCGGACGCGTCCGGCGCGGCGATATTCGACGCCGCGCTGCGCCGCCGCGTCACCTTCTCCGATCACAGCCTCGCCACCGACCACGTGTTCTCGGAAGTGCATCTCGTGACGTGCCGCAATGTCCTCATCTACTTCGATCACGCGCTGCAGACGCGGGCGTTGAAGCTGTTCGCGGAGGCGCTGATCGAGCGCGGGTTTCTCGGCCTCGGCTCCAAGGAAAGCCTGCGCTTCACCGAGGCCGCGCCGCTGTTCGCCGATTTCGCAATGCGCGAACGCATCTATCGGAAAAAAGCGGGAATCGCGTGAACCAGCGAATCGAGCTCATCGTGATCGGCGGCTCGGCGGGCGCGATCGAGGTGCTCCGGGCGGTGCTGTCGCAACTGCCGGCGCGGTATCCGCGCGCGGTGGCGATCGTGATCCACCTGCCCGCGGAGGGGCCGAACCTGCTGCACGAGATACTGGCCGTGCCCGGGACGCCACCGATGAAGGTGGCGGAGGACAAGGAACCCATCGCGCCCGGAACGATCTATTTCGCAACGCCGGACTACCACCTGCTGGTCGAGGCCGGCGGGACCTTCGCGTTGTCGGTCGACGAGCGCGTACACTTCTCGCGCCCGGCCGTCGACGTGTTGTTCGAATCGGCGGCTCAGGCCTACGGCGAGCGCCTCATGGGAGTGATCCTCTCGGGCGCGAACGCGGACGGCGCCGCCGGTTTGCGCGCCATCGCGGCCGCGGGGGGCATCACGGTGGTCCAGTCCCTTGAAAGCGCGGAGATGATCGCCATGCCAGCGGCCGCGCTGGAAGCCGCGCCGGGAAGCATCGAGGTCGACATTCCCGCGCTGGCCAAACTGCTGAGGAGCGGAGAACTGGATGGTCGATAGGGTGAAATGCCTGATCGTTGACGACGTCGAGGAGAACCTCCTGGCCCTCGAGGCCGTGCTGCGCGGCGAGGATCGCGAGATCTTCAAGGCGAAGTCGGGCCCCGAAGCGCTCGAGCTGTTGCTGGTGCACGACTTCGCGCTCGCGTTCCTCGACATCCACATGCCGACGATGAGCGGCTTCGAGCTCGCCGAGCTCATGCGCGGCACGGAACGCTCCAAACGCATCCCCATCATCTTCATCACAGCGGCGAGCCCGAACGAGCCACTGCCGATGTTCCGCGGCTACGAGTCCGGCGCGGTGGACGTCCTCTTCAAGCCGATCAACATGGAGATCCTGCGCCAGAAGGCCGCGGTGTTCTTCGAGCTCCATCGGCAACGCGAGGAGCTCAAGCAGGCGGTGCAGGCGCGTGAGGATGTGCTCGCCATCGTCTCGCACGACATGCGCACGCCCCTCTCTGTCGTGCACACCACGACGTCGATGCTGCTCAACCCGAAGTACAAGCTCACGCCCGAGCAGATCCGCGAGCAGCACGAGCGCATCCGCCGCAACGCCGACCTCATGAATCGCATGATCGGCGACCTCATGGACATGGTGAGCCTGCGTTCGGGCCAGCTCTCCATCAACCCGAAGCCGGTGGTCGTGAACGACGTACTCAAGGAGGCCGTGACCGCGCACGAAGCGCCGGCGCGCGACAAGGGCCTGGAACTCGCCTACGACTCGGGCAACGACGTCATGAATGCCGACGCCGACCGCGCGCGCCTCATGCAGCTCTTCCAGAACCTGGTCGGCAACGCGGTCAAGTTCACCAAGGCCGGCGACAGCATCCGCATCGTGAGCCGCACGCGCGGCGCGCAGGCCCAGATCGAGATCGCGGACACCGGGCCCGGAATCGCCGCGGACGATCTGCCGCACATCTTCGATCCGTACTACTCGGCCAGCACCAAGCATCAGAAGACCGGCACCGGTCTGGGGCTCTACATCGCCAAGGGTATCGTCGATGCGCACGGGGGCACGATCCGCTGCACCTCCGAACCCGGCATCGGCACCACGTTCAGCATCACGTTGCCGCTGACGCCGTAAACTCCCGCCGGTGAACGCCGGGAGAGTCATGCGCAACGCCGTTTCGTTCCTGTGGATCCTCGTCGCCACCGGCGCGGGCGCGGCGCCGCAGAAGGCCGTGCTCTCGGGCGAAATCGCCACCCGGCAGTGGACGCTCGCGGAGATCGACCCCGCGCTGCCCGCGGACTGGAGCCACGCGAAGTTCCTGGTGGTGGAATGGCGCAGCTCGACGAGTCAGCGTTTCGAGCTCGGCCTCGTGAGCGACGAGGGCCATGTCTCGAAGCGCATCCACCCGTTCGCCAACGTCTGGACGCGCGCGTCCATCCCGCTGCGTTTCTTCCGCCAGGGACTCGGCGATGCGGGCGAGCTTTCCGCGACCGTGAACCAGCCGCGCGGGAGCTACTGGATCAACATCGAAGCGGGCGGACATGCGCCGGTGAAAACGGTGCGGGCGATCAGCGTGACCATGCGCTACCCGGCGCACGCGGCCACCGTCGAGATCCGCCGGGTGAGCCTCTCGGAGACCGATCCCGGCGACGCGATCCTGGACGGCGGCAATCCGCTCGTGGACGACTTCGGCCAGTACATCCATGGGGGCTGGCCCGACAAGGTGAAGTCGCTCCCGGAGCTCGAACGCGCCTGGCGCGCCGAGGAGCGCATGCTCGTGCCGAAGGGCCTGCCGCAGGGCTGCCGCTACGGCGGGCAGACGCCGAAAGCCAGGGCCACGGGTTTTTTCCGCGTGGAGAAGATCGCCGAACGCTGGTGGTTCGTCGATCCCGATGGCTGCCGGTTCTGGTCGGCCGGCGTGAACGGCACGGGCGAGGAGCCGCCGCGCACGCAGATCGTCGGCCGCGACAAGCTCTTCGCGAGTATTCCGACGGCGGCGCAGATCCAGCTCCCCGGCGTGGAACCGGAGCCGTTGCGCGACCCGGTGTCGTTCTACGTCGCGAACCAGCTCAAGCGCTTCGGCAGCGGGTGGCGCGGTCCGAACTCGGCGCTGACGTCGCGGCGCATGCGCGCGTGGGGACTCAACACGGCATACGGCACGTCGCTCGAGCGGCGCGTCGCGTACGTCTATCCACTCGCCGGCTGGCAGCGCATCGAAGGCGCCATCATGGGCATGCCCGACGTGTACTCGGAGGCGTTCGCGCGCCGGGTGGACACCGACGTCGCGCGCGAACTCGGCCCGCGCCGGGACGACCCGTGGATGATCGGCTACTTCATCGGCAACGAGCCGCCGTGGCCGGCGCGCGAGGGCGAGCTCGTCGACCTCGTGCTGAATGGCCCCGCGACGGAACTCCAGCGGCGTTTCAAGGCCGGCCTCGCGGCCGGTGATTCACCGGCCGCGCGCAAGGCGCTCGTGCACGCGGCGTTCACGCAGTACCTGCAGGTCGTGAACGCCGCGGTGAAACGCCACGACCCCCACCATCTCAATCTCGGCATCCGCTTCGGCGGCACGCCGCCGGACGACGTGATCGCGCTCGCGCGCGGCTTCGACGTGTACAGCATGAACAAGTACCGCTGGACGCCGCCGAAGGAATTCATCGACCGCGTGTACGCGATCCAGAAGCTGCCCATCCTCATCGGCGAATTCCACGCCGGCGTGCCCGAGCGCGGCATGGCGCCGGGGCTGGTGCAGGTGCTGAACCAGCAGGAGCGCGGCGTCGCGTATTCCTACTATGTCGAGAACGCGGCCGCCCATCCCGCGATCGTCGGCACTCACTGGTACCAGTGGATAGACCAGCCCGTGACGGGCCGGCGCGACGGCGAGAACTACAACATCGGCTGGATCGACGTCACGGACCGCCCGTATCCCGAGCTCGTGGCCGCAGCGAAGGCGTCGCATGCGAAGCTCGACGCGATCCATGCGGGCCGGCTCGCTCCGACGACGCGCCGTCCGCGGGCGTCCGAGTTCGGCACGCCGGAGAACTCGATCTACCTGGGCATTCCCGCCATTCAGTGAGCCGGCGTGAGGCGGATCGACTCGATCAGGCGTTTGCCGAGGGCACCGCAGCCGGCGTCGCGGTTCAACATGCAGTTTTAGGAAATCGCCAGCAGCTTCCCGCCGAGTGACGACATCGCCATCACGTTGCGGATGTTGCCGTCGCCGACCGTCACGTCGAACTCCATGACGGCGAACTCGGTTCCGTTGATCTTCCGCACGCCGCTCGACTGAAGCTTCCCGTACGTCAGCTGCTGGCGCAGCGAAGCCAGAACTTCGTTCATCTGGTCGGGACGCACGTCCAGCGGCTTCACGTCGTAGGCGATGTTGACCGTGGTGTCGTCGCTCGTGAGCACGTAGTTGGGCGCACTGCCGGCCGGGTATTTCCTGCCGATCAGGTCCTTCGACATCGGCTTGAAGTCGACCGGCACCAGCATCGAGACGCGGCCGTCGAGCAGCGAGCGTCGCTGCGGTTCGGCGGCTTGCGTGGGGGCGGCCAGCAACACGGCGGCGAGCATGAAGAGGCGGTTCATCGGTTCTCCCGGGCCGGGAGGCGGCCCCTTACCCGGAAGAACAGCGATCGCCGGCAAACCCGGCCAGAAGGATGAAGCGTCGGTCGCCGCTAATACCCTTGAGCGGCGCCGTCCTTGCGCGATTCCGAGGCGCCGAAGTACACGCCTTCTTCGTTGCGGAGGATCGCCTGGTAGCCGCCGAAGTCGCCGTCGTTGGCCACCGTCACCTTGTGGCCGAGGTTCTCGAGCGCCTTCACCACCGCCGCCGGGTAACCGTTCTCCAGCACGACCTCGCCGCCGTCGCGCATGTGTCCGCCGGTGGGCTCGCTCGAACCGTCGTGCCGGACGCGCGGCACGTCGCCGGCCTCCTGGAGATTCATGCCGAAGTCGATGAGGTTCACGAGCACCTGCACGTGGCCCTGCGGCTGCATCGCGCCGCCCATGACGCCGAACGACAGCCACGGCTTTCCGTCCTTCGTGACGAACGCCGGGATGATCGTGTGGAAGGGCCGCTTGCCCGGCGCGTAGACATTGGCGTGGCCGCGCTCGAGCGAGAACATCTCGCCGCGGTCCTGCAGGATGAATCCGCAGCCCGTCGGCGTCATGCCGGAACCCATGCCACGGTAGTTGCTCTGGATGAGCGAGACCATGTTGCCGGCGGCGTCCGCGACGGTCATGTAGATGGTGTCACCCCGTTCGAGCGCTTTCGCGTCCGTCGGATATTCGCGCGCGGCCTTCTTCGGATCGACCAGCGCGCGCCGCTTCGCCGCGTACTGCTTCGAGACCAGGGCCTTGAGGGGCACTCTTGCGAATTCCGGGTCGGCGTAGAACCGCGCGCGATCCTCGAACGCCAGCTTCTTCGCCTCGACGAACAGGTGCAGGTACTCCGGGCTCGCGAAGCCCATTGCCTTGAGGTCGTATGCCTCGAGGATGTTGAGCATCTGCAGCGCCGCGATGCCCTGCGTGCTCGGCGGCAGCTCCCACACGTCGTAACCGCGGTAGTTGGTGGACACGGGGTCCACCCACTCGGACCGGTGTGCGGCCAGGTCAGCCGCGGTGAGGTAACCGCCCTGCGCGCGCATGTAACTCTCGATGCGCTGCGCGATGTCGCCCTTGTAGAACGCGTCGCGGCCGCCCTCGGCGATGGCGCTCAGCGTGTTCGCGAGCAACGGGTTCCTGAAGATCTCGCCCTTGAGCGGCGTGCGGCCGTTGGGCATGTAGGTTTCCTTGAAATTCGGATACTGCGCCAGCACCTTCGCGTTGCGCGCCCAGCCCTCGGCGATCACCTCCGTGACCGGGAAACCATTGCGCGCGTAGCCGATGGCGGGCTGCAGCAGCTCCTTCATGGGGAGCTTGCCGAACTTGCCGTGCAGCTCGAACCACGCATCGACGGCGCCCGGCACGGAGACCGGCAGCGGCCCGCGCGGCGGTATCGTCGCGGAGCCCGACTTCTCGAGCTCGGCCTTCAGGCGGTCGAGCGTGAGCGACTTCGGCGAACGGCCGCTGCCGTTCAGACCGTAGAGCTTCTTCGTCTTCGCATCCCAGACGATCGCGAAGAGATCGCCGCCGATGCCGTTGCCGGTGGGCTCCATGAGTCCGATCGTCGCATTCGCCGCGATCGCCGCGTCCACCGCCGTGCCGCCGCGCTTGAGCACGTCGAGCGCGACCTGGCTCGCGAGCGGGTGACTCGTCGCCGCCATGCCGTGCGTGGCGATGACCTCGGAGCGCGTGGGAACCCGCGAGCCGCTGGGACGCGGCCCGGCGACCGATCCTTCCATCGTCATGAGTGTGAGCGCCAGTGAGAGTGTCGTGAGGATCGCGCGACGTCGCGCCGGCGACGCCGTCACTTCGCCTTGCCCGCGGCGCGCGCGACGCCGGAATCGAATACCTGGCGCACCTCGCCGTTCATCACGCGCTCCTGGTAGTGCCCCTGCGTGTAGTTGGCCACCACGCGGCGCCAGAAGGCGACGGCCGCCGGATTGCGCAGGTACTCGGTGATCTCCCAGCGGCCGGCGAAGCGGTTGAGGATGAGCTCGACGGCCATTCGGCCGATGCCGCGGCGGCGGAAGGTGCGCGAGACGAAGAACTCGGCCATGCGGTAGTCGCAGGGCGGCCGGCCGGCGGAGGCGCTGCCCCGCGCGACCATCGCGAAGCCGACGGGATCGGCCCCGCGCACGATGACGAGTGGATTGACGGTGAAGTCGCCGAACCAGCGGGCAAGCTGGTCGGTCGTGCTGTATCCGATCTCGCCGAGCGAGGTCGCGCTGAAGATGCCGGTGTTGAGCGGCGAGAGATCGTCGAGGTAGTCGCGATAGGACTTCTCGATCCATTCGCGGTCGCGCGGCGCACCGCGTGCATCACGGACACTGATGGTCACGATTCCCCCAGAAAGACAAAG
Organism: uncultured Pseudomonadota bacterium; assembly: GCA_902826225.1. Classification (GTDB taxonomy): domain Bacteria; phylum Pseudomonadota; class Gammaproteobacteria; order Steroidobacterales; family Steroidobacteraceae; genus CADEED01. The sequence continues at coordinate 14,654 of CADEED010000063.1, forward strand.
CCCGGGCAGACGTTGTCACGAACTGCCCGGGCCATGTGTGAGCCAGTTGGCTCGAAGCAATAATCGAATCGATTACTGCTTCGGCGCCTCGGCCGGAGCGGCAGCGGCGTCGGCAGCCGGAGCAGCGGCATCGGCCGCAGCAGCGGCGGCGTCGGCAGCCGGAGCAGCGGCAGCATCCGTCGCCGTGGCGGCGGCGGCAGCAGCAGCGTCGGCCGAAGCGGCGGCGGCATCAGCCGACGAAGCGGCGGCTTCAGCAGCCGGAGCGGCCGTTTCAGCGGCTTCCTGCTTGCTGCAGGCCATCAGCGCGAGAGCCGCGATCGAGGCGGCAAGAGCAACGTGCAATTTCATCGGGTACCCCAGAGAGTTCTAGTGAAGTGAGATCAAACAAACGTTTGTTGCGCGATTCGCATCGCGGCGCGGGATTTTATCGAGTCCGCAAAACATTTGAAACATGTACAAATTTTGTCCGCAACTGGCGACAACGAGCTATTCGAGGGTTAGGCGCGCAACAGCCCGGATCGTCGCCTGCAACCACCGCGAGTCGGCGAACGGACGTATTGTTGCGTTGCGTCAATCACTTGCGCGAGCGTGCCACGACTAGAATCGCGCCATGAATTCACCCGCCATTCGACAGAACACCGAGTCGTTGTCCGACCTGTTCGCGCCCCACCTGGAGGCGGTCGAAAAGCGCACCGCCAGCGCACTGGAGGCGACGGGCTTCGAATCCCTCCTCCTGCACGCCGGTAACCCGCCGCTGCTCTTCCTGGACGATCATCACCTGCCCTTCAAGGTGCAGGCGCCGTTCAAGGTCTGGGCGCCGCTGAGCGACGCACCCGACTCGTTCGTGTTCTTCACGCCGGGCCGGAAGCCGGTGTTGCTCATCCACCAGCCCATCGACTACTGGCACAAGTCTCCCGAGACGCCGAAGGACTACTGGGTAGCCGGGTTCGACATCGTGAGCTGCGCGGACCGGGCCGCCGCCCGCGCCGCGCTGCCGAAGGACCTGTCGCGCACGGCGTTCATCGGCGCCGCCTTCCAGGAGCTCGTCTCGTGGGGCGTGAAGGCCATCAACCCCGAACACCTGATCACGCACCTCGATTACCCGCGCGCGGCCAAGACGCCCTACGAGATCGCCTGCCTGCGCGAAGCGAACGTGCTCGGCGCGCGGGGCCACGCCGCCGCGGAGAAGGCCTTCCGCGCGGGCGCCAGTGAGTTCGAGGTGGGTCTGGCCTTCATGGCGGGCTGCGGCCAGCGCGAGCGCGAGCTGCCTTACAACCCGATCATCGCGCTCAACGAAGGGGGCGCGGTCCTGCACTACCAGGTCCAGCAGCGCATCCGGCCGCCCGAGCTGCACTCGATGCTCATCGATGCGGGCGCGGAATTCGCGGGCTACGCCTCGGACATCACGCGCACGCACTCGCATCACGACGCGGAGTTCGCGCAGTTGATCCGCCGGTTCGACGAGCTGCAGCTCGAGCTCTGCGCCCGGGCGAAGGCCGGCGTCGACTGGCGCCATTTCCACCAATGGTCGTACCGGGCCATCAGCGAGTACCTGCACGAGGTGGGGCTCATCAGGGTGTCGGCGGACGAGGCGGTGGATAGTGCGCTGACCTCCGTGTTCTATCCGCACGGCATCGGCCATCTGCTCGGGTTGCAGGTGCACGATGTCGGCGGACAACAGCTGGGGCCCGTCGGCGGCACCATCGACCGGCCTTACAACCATCCTTTCCTGCGACTCACGCGCAAGCTCGAGGACGGGTTCGTCGTGACGGTGGAGCCGGGGTTCTATCTGATCGACCAGCTGCTCGAGGAAGCGAAGGCGAAGCCGCTGGGGAAGATGATCGAGTGGAAGCGCGTCGAACAGCTGAAGCCGTTCGGCGGAATCCGCATCGAGGACAACGTCGTCGCGCGGAACGGCGGCTCGGAAAACCTCACGCGGGCGGCATTCCATGCGTGACGCGCTTTTCCTCGAGAAGACCTGAGCTCACGCGCCGGGGTCGAACAACTCGCGCGTCGCGAGCGCGGCATAGAGACCGCTGAGGATCGCCACCGTGGCAACCAGCAGGATGCCCGGCCCGCGCATCTGCGGCGCCGCCACCGCAGCGGAGATACTGAGCAGCGCGGCGAGCAGCGCGGACACCGCGATCGCCGCCTTCATTCGCCGGAACAGCATCACGCCGAGGACGATCGCCACGATCCCCATGCCGACCAGGTGCAGCCGCCACCGGGCGAAGCGATCGAACAGCGTCGCGTCGAGCAGCCAGAACACGCCGAAGAGCAGGAGGACGACGGCCGCCGTCCGGAACATCCATGTGTATCGGACGGCGGCCATCGAACGCTTTCGCGGTTACTTCTTCGCGAGCAGGTCGCGGATCTCGCGCAGCAGCACTTCCTGCGCGGGCGGCGGCGGCGGCGGCGCGGCCGGGTCCGGCTTCTTGAGCTTGTTGATGCCGCGAATCAGCATGAACAGCACGAACGCGATGATCAGGAACTGGAAAGAGATCTGCAGGAAGTTTCCGTACTTCAGGATCACGTCCTTGCCGGCGGGATCGGCGCCCAGGTGGAGCGCGAGATCCGAGAAATTCACGCCTCCGATCAGGTGGCCGAGCGGCGGCATGATGAGATCCTCCACCAGCGAAGTCACGATCTTCCCGAACGCGGCGCCGATGATCACGCCGATGGCCAGGTCGACCACGCTGCCCTTCATTGCAAATTCTTTGAATTCTTTCGCGAGACTCATACCTTCTCCCCGTTTGTTGTTTTGGCCGCGTGCAGCTTATGTCAGCGCGGCGCGCGCGCATAGGCGGCTGGCGAGGCGCGGGCATGCGGCGCACTATTCCGGGCGTGACCTGCCGATTCACTGCTGTTGCCGTCGCCCTGCTGCTCTGCGGATGCTCTCTCATGCGCGATCCGCCGGAGCCCACCTTCGGCCGCGACGACGCCCTCGCGATCACGACGGGCGAGAGCTTCGTCGTGCTGAGCGGCGCGGACTACGAGATCTTCGTGTTCGAGAGCGGCCGAGTGATGTTCAACGGCAAGCCGAGCGCGGCGCGCCAGGGCGTGGTCGAGCGGCAGACGATGCCGTCCGTCTACTACGAATTGAAGAAGCTGATCGCGGTCCGCAGCGCATTGTCCCGGCGCCTGCACTTCGGCTGCCGCGCGGGCCATCCGGGCTTTCACGTCGGCGCGGTCGAGGGCCAGCGCGTCCGCGCGGGCTACCTCAACTACGGCTGCTTCAACCAGGTCGACGACCTGGACGCGCTCACCGCGGCCTTCATACGCGCCGCCGATGCGGCGGCTTTGATCGGAAAAATCGACCCCGGATACGAAAACGGGCGTCATCGCTGACGCCCGTGCTCGTGGAACGAGGAGTCGAACTACTTCGACTTCTTCTTTTTCTTCGCCGTGGTCTTCTTCTTGGGCGCCGCGGCCTTCTTCTCGGCCTTGACGGCAGCGGCCTTCGCCGACTTCTCCGCCTTCACCGCTTTTGCCGCCTTCTCGCGGCCCTTCTTGGCCTCCGCCTTGGCCTTCTTCTCGGCCTTGTCGACCTTCGGCGCCTCGGCTTTCTTCGTCTTCTTGTCTGCAGGCTCAGCCGCGACACCTTCCGGCGCCGAGCGCTCCACGAGCTGCATCAGCGCCATCGGGGCGTTGTCACCGGGACGCGGCGCCATGTGCAGGATGCGCGTGTAGCCACCCGGACGCGCCTTGAAGCGCGGGCCGATGGTGTCGAACAGCTTCGCCACGATCTCGGTATCGCGCAGGCGCGCAAATGCGAGCCGACGATTGGCTTCGCTGTCTTCCTTGCCGAGCGTGATCAACGGCTCGACGACGCGGCGCAGTTCCTTGGCCTTCGGCACCGTGGTGCGGATGGTCTCGTGACGCAGCAGCGACACCGACAGGCTGCGGAGCAGCGCGTGACGGTGCGGCGCATTGCGCGACAGCTGACGACCGGAAAGATGGTGACGCATAACTAACTAATTCCTCAGATCATTCCGCGGTCGGCATCGTGCTTGAGACCCGCCGGCGGCCAGCCGTCGAGACGCATGCCGAGCATGAGGCCGTGGCTCTGCAGCACTTCCTTGATCTCGGTGAGCGACTTCTTGCCGAGGTTCGGGGTGCGCAGCAGCTCGACTTCCGTGCGCTGCACGAGGTCGCCGATGTAGTGGATGTTCTCCGCCTTGAGGCAGTTCGCCGAGCGCACGGTGAGCTCGAGCTCGTCGACGGGCCGCAGCAGCAGCGGGTCGAACTGCATCTCGGAGACCTTGTTGGTGGCTTCTTCTTCACCCTGAAGGTCCACGAACACCGACAGCTGGTCCTTCAGGATGCCGCCGGCTCTGCGGATGGCTTCTTCCGCGTCGATCGTGCCGTTGGTCTCGATGTCGATGACCAGCTTGTCGAGGTCGGTGCGCTGCTCGACGCGCGCGGCGTCGACCATGTACGTCACGCGACGCACGGGCGAGAAGGAGGCATCGAGCTGCAGGCGGCCGATCGGCCGGCTCTGCTCCTCGAACGCGGCGCGCTGCGCCGCCGGGCGGTAGCCACGGCCACGCTCGACCCGCAGCGTCATCGTGAGCTCGCCGGCCTTCGTGAGGTTCGCGAGAACGAGCTCCGGGTTCACGACTTCGATGTCGTGGTCCGTGTGGATGTCGCCGGCCGTCACCGGGCCCGGACCCTTCTTCGACAGGCGCAGCTCCGCGCTGTCGCGCGTGTGCATCTTGAGGGCGACCTGCTTGAGGTTCAGCAGGATGTCGACGACGTCTTCCTGCACGCCTTCGATCGAGGTGTACTCATGGAGCACGCCTTCGATCTCCACTTCGGTGATCGCGGCGCCGGGCATGGACGACAGCAGAACGCGACGCAGCGCGTTGCCGAGCGTGTGGCCGAAGCCGCGCTCGAACGGTTCGATGACGACGCGAGCCTGGCGCGGGGCCGTCGGCTGCACTTTCACGACTCGGGGCTTGAGGAATTCGCTGACTGAACCTTGCATAGATACCTCAGGCGCTCGCGCGCCACTTTCAACCGGCTGAAGACAGCCGGTCCGTAAGAAACGATTACTTCGAATACAACTCGATGACGAGGTTCTCGTTGATGTCCGGCAGGATCTCGTCGCGGCCCGGAACGGTCTTGAACACGCCACGGTATTCCGTGCCGTTCACGTCGACCCACTCGGGCAGGCCCACCTGCGTGGCGATCTGCATCGCGCTCTGCACGCGCAGCTGCTTCTTCGCCTTTTCGCGCAGCGTGATGATGTCGCCGGCCTTGCACTGGTACGACGCGATCGTCACCACGCCGTCGTTCACCTGGATCGCCTTGTGCGACACGAGCTGGCGCGCTTCGGAGCGCGTCGCGGCGAAGCCCATGCGGTACACCACGTTGTCGAGACGGCACTCGAGGAGCTTCAACAGGTTTTCACCCGTGGCGCCCGAGCGGCGCGCGGCCTCGTCGTAGTAGTTCGAGAACTGGCGCTCGAGCACGCCGTACATGCGGCGCAGCTTCTGCTTCTCGCGCAGCTGCAGGCCGTAGTCGGACAGGCGCTGCTTGCGCTCGCCCTTGATGCCGCCCGGCGGCACCTGGAACTTGCACTTGCTCTCGAGGGGCTTCACGCCGCTCTTCAGGAACAGATCAGTGCCTTCGCGACGCGCGAGCTTGCACTTGGGACCGGTGTACTTTGCCATTCTTGTGTGTCCTGCTTAGACGCGACGCTTCTTGGGCGGGCGGCAGCCGTTGTGCGGGATCGGCGTGATGTCCGAGATGCTCGTGATCTTGAGACCGCAGGCGTTCAGGGCGCGGACTGCAGACTCTCTGCCGGGGCCAGGCCCGCCGACGCGCACTTCGACGTTCTTCACGCCGTGTTCCTGCGCCGCATTGCCCGCCTTCTCAGCCGCCACCTGCGCCGCGAACGGCGTCGACTTGCGCGAACCGCGGAAGCCGCAACCACCCGACGTCGCCCAGGAAAGCGTGTTTCCCTGGCGGTCGGTGATCGTGATGATGGTGTTGTTGAAGGAAGCGTGCACGTGGGCGATTCCGTCGAGGACGTTCTTGCGCGCCTTCTTCGGTTTCTTCGCACCACCAGCGGCAGCTGCGCCCGTGGCGCCCGCGGCAGCGGCTTCTGACTTCTTTTCTTCAGCCATGTTTCTTTACCTGACTACTTAAACTTTGCCCGGAGGAGCATTCAGCTTGACCGCCTGCTTGCGCGGACCCTTGCGCGTGCGCGCGTTCGTGCGCGTCCGCTGACCGCGGACCGGCAGACCCTTGCGGTGGCGCATGCCCCGGTAGGAGCCGAGGTCCATCAGTCGCTTGATGTTCATCGAGTTCTCGCGGCGCAGATCGCCTTCGACGGCGGCCTTCGCGAGCGCGGAGCGGATCGCGTTGACCTCGGCCTCGGTGAGATCCTTCACCTTGGTCGTGGGCGCGATACCCGTGGACTCGCAGATCGCTTTCGCGCGCGAACGCCCCACACCGAAGATGTGCGTGAGCCCGATGACCACATGCTTGTTCATCGGGATGTTGATGCCTGCAATACGTGCCATGTCGTTCTACCTCTTAACCCTGGCGCTGCTTGTGACGCGCATCGGAACAGATGACATAGACGACGCCGCGACGGCGCACGACCTTGCAGTTCTTGCACATCTTCTTGACCGAGGGACGTACTTTCATTTCGATGAGTCCTTATTGACCTTGCGGCTGGCCGCCACGGCCGTAGCCCATGAGATTCGCCTTCTTCATGAGGCTGCCGTACTGGTGCGACTGCGTGTGCGCGATGAGCTGCGAGAAGAAGTCCATCGCGACCACGACGACGATCAGCAGTGACGTACCGCCGAACACGAACGGCACGCCACCCTGGCTGACCAGCAGCTCGGGCAGCAGGCAGACCGCGGTGATGTACAGCGCGCCCCACAGCGTGAGCCGCGTGAGCACCTTGTCGATGTAATCGCCGGTCTGCTGACCCGGCCGGATGCCGCGGATGAAGGCGCCCGACTTCTTGAGGTTGTCGGCCGTTTCGCGCGCGTTGAACACCAGCGCCGTGTAGAAGAAACAGAAGAAGATGATCAGCACCGCGTACGCGGCGATGTGCGCGGGCTGGCCGTAGCCGAATGTCGCGCTGAACGTCGTGAGCGCGCTGCCCCACCAGGTGTCGTCGTTCGAACCGGCGAAGCCTGCGATCGTGGCCGGAAACAGCAGCAGCGACGAGGCGAAGATGGGCGGGATGACGCCCGACATGTTGAGCTTGAAGGGCAGGTGCGTCGTCTGCGCGGCCATCATGCGGCGGCCCACCTGGCGCTTCGCGTAGTCGACCGGGATGCGGCGCTGGGCGCGCTCCACGAACACGCAGAACGCGGTGACCGCCAGCACGACCACGATCAGCACGATCGCGAAGAGACCCGACATCTCGCCGGTGTTGATCTGCTGCACGGTGCTGCCGACCGCGCTCGGGAAGCTGGCCACGATGCCGCCCAGGATGATCATCGAGATGCCGTTGCCCACGCCGCGCTCGGTGATCTGCTCGCCGAGCCACATCAGGAACATCGCGCCCGTGGTCATCGTGACGGTGGCCACGAACAGGAACTGCCAACCCGGCGCCACGACCATGCCCTGCGTCTGCAGGCCGCTCGCGGTGACGAACGACTGGAACAGCGCGAGCCCCAGAGTGCCGTAGCGCGTGATCTCGGTGAGCTTGCGCCGGCCGGACTCGCCTTCCTTGCGGTACTCCATCCACTGCGGGACGACCATCGCCATCATCTGCACGATGATCGAGGCCGAGATGTACGGCATGACGCCCATCGTGAAGATGGACAGGCGCTCGAGCGCACCGCCCGAGAACATGTTCACGATGCCGAAGATCGTGTCCGCGTTGTCGCGGAAGAAACCCGCCACGCGCTCGGGATCGATGCCCGGCACGGGGATGTACGTGCCGATGCGATACACGATCAATCCGCCGATCAGGAACATCAGGCGCTTGCGCACGTCGCCGAAGCGCGCCGCATCGCCGAGTACTGAAGCCGGATTTGGTGAGCTGGTTGCCACGGGTTCCTTGACGCTTGAGCCTTACTTCTTGGCCTTGGGGGCGAGCTTGCCCGGAGCCGGCTTCTCAGCCGGGGCCTCGATCGTGCCGCCCGCCTTCTCGATGGCCTCGCGCGCACCCTTGGTGGCGCCGATGCCCTTGAGCGTGAACGCCTTGGAGATCTCGCCCGACAGGACGACTTTGGCGCGGTCCGCGAATGTCGGGACGACGTTGGCCTTCTTCAAGGCGTCGAGATCGACCACGGTGCCTTCGAGCTTCGCCAGCTCGTCGAGGCGCACTTCGGCCACGAACATCTTCGAGCGGAAGCCCACCTTCGGCATACGGCGCTGGATCGGCATCTGGCCGCCTTCGAAGCCGACCTTGTGGTAGCCACCCTTGCGGGCGCGCTGACCCTTCACGCCACGGCCGCAGGTCTTGCCCTGGCCGGCGGAGGCGCCGCGTCCCACGCGCAGACGGGCCTTGCGGGCGCCGTGGGCGGGTTTCATGTCATTCAAACGCATCGTCATGACGCTGTTCCTTATTCCTGGACCGTCAGCAGGTGCCGGGCCGCGTAGATCATTCCGCGGTTCTCCGGGGTATCCGAAACCTGCACCGTCTGGTGGCGGCGGCGCAGGCCAAGCCCGCGGACCGACGCCTGGATGTTCTTCAACTGACCCGCGAGGCTCTTCGCCAGCGTGATCGTGATTTGCTTGTTGGCCATGTGGGTGCTCCCGGGGATCAGCCCAGGATCTCCTCGACCGACTTGCCACGCTTGGCCGCGATGTCCTCGGGCGACTTCGCCGCGGCCAGGGCATTCACGGTGGCGCGCACCACGTTGATCGGGTTGCGCGAGCCGTAAGACTTCGCGAGCACGTTGCGCACGCCGGCGCACTCGAGCACCGCGCGCATGCCGCCGCCCGCGATGACGCCGGTACCGTCGGACGCGGGCTGCATG
>CADEED010000064.1 GCA_902826225.1 uncultured Pseudomonadota bacterium
CCTCGATGAGGTCGTAGCCGGTCGATCCCGGCATGCCGATGTCGCTCACGAGCAGGTTGAACTTCGCCGACTTGCCATTGAGTGCCTCGAGCGCCTCCGATGCCGAGGCCACGCTCACGATCTCGGCGCCCTGCTCGGCGAGCAGGCGATGCACGTATTCGCGCGAATCGGGCTCATCGTCGACGGCGAGGATGCGCAGGCCGGCGAGCGGCTTGCCGCTGGCCTTCAAGGGGACGACATCCGCATCTTCGGTGGCGCGCAGGCGCGGCAGGCGCACGGTGAAGACGGCGCCGCGTCCGCGACCCTCGCTGTGAACGGAAATGGCGCCGTCGTGCGATTCGACGAGCTGCTTCGTGATCGCGAGCCCGAGACCGAGACCCGCGAACTTGCGGGCGCTGCCCGCGTCGGCCTGGCGAAACTTCTCGAAGATGTGCGGCAGGAACTCCGCGGCGATGCCTTCGCCCGTGTCGCGAACCTCGCAGATCACCGTATCGTCCTCTGCGCGCGAGCTGACCGTCACCACGCCTTCCGCGGCGGTGAACTTGAGCGCGTTCGAGAGCAGGTTGCTCACGATCTGCTGCAGTCGGCTCGAGTCGCCCATGACGGGCAGCGGCCGTTCGGAGAGCTTCGCTTCCACGCGAATCTTCCGGGCGGCGATGCTCACGCGCAGGCTCTCGAGCGTCGCCTGGATCGCCTCGTTGAGATCCATGGCCTCGAACGAGAGCGAGAGTTTTCCCGACATGAGCTGGTTGGCGTCGAGGAGGTCGCCGAGCAGCTGGGTTTGCGCGCGCGCATTGCGTTCGATGACCCGAAGCCCTTCGGCCGAAGTCGTCGAATCGACTTTCGGCCGCTGGAGCAGCGTCGTCCAGCCCAGGATGGCGTTGAGCGGGGTGCGCAGCTCGTGCGAGATGGTGGCCAGGAACTCGTCCTTGGCCTGCGCGGCGACGGCGAGATCCTTGCGCGCCGCGCGTTCGGCGGCGAGCAACGCTTCGCGCTCGGACTCGAGATCCTTGCGGCGGGTGATGTCGCGCAATGTGCCCACGATGCGCGACATGTTTCCGGAGGCGTCGCTGATGCCCGTGGCTCGGTTCTGCACCCAGCGCTCCGTGCCATCCGGCCGGCGTATGCGCAGCTCGGATTCACGCACGACGTCCGTGCGCGTGATGTCGCGCAGGAATGCGGCGCCATGATCGACGTCCGCCGGCAGCAGCAGACCGAAGAACTGTTCGGCCCGGCCCGTGAACTGCTCGTGACTGATGCCGGTGACGAGGTGGGTCTGCCGCGTCCACGTCATCCGGCCGGTGTCGAGATCCCAATCCCACATGCCGATGGTCGCGGCGTCGAGGGCGAGTTCGAGGCACCGCAGGCCGTCACGCGTGCGTTCTTCCGCTTCGCGCTGCTCGGTGACATCCGTGTGCGCGCCGATCCATTCGGTCACGATGCCGCGCTCGTTGGTCACGGGCACCGCGGGCATGTTGAAGGTCCGGTAGACGCCGTCGCGCCGGCGAACGCGCTGCGTGAGCACGACTTCCCCGCCGGTGGCGATCGCGTAGGCCCACGAGTCCAGCGTCGGCTGGAGATCGTCCGGATGCAGCGCGCGCGTCCACCCCATGCCGGCGAGTTCCTCGGCGGATTGCCCGGTGAATGCGCTCCAGCTCGTTTGTTCTCCCTGCGCGCTGCCGTCGGGGGCGAGCGTCCAGATGATGCCGGTCGTCGCGAGCAGCGCCGCCTTGAAGCGGTGTTCGCTCGCAGCGAGTTTCGCGAGCGCCTCGCGCCGCTCGGTGATGTCGAGCACGTTGCCGACCACGCGCGTCACGGCGCCGCCGCGATCGCGGACCAGCACGCAGTGGTCCCAGACCCAGACATACTGGCCGCCCTGGCGACGCACGCGGTACTCGCACGCGATGCTGTCGACGTGACCGGTCTTGTCCGGGGATTGCGCGACGCGCGCCACTCGCGCGGGCGTCGCGAGCGGCCGGTCGTCGGGATGCACGAGATCTTCCCACCATCGGCTCACCGGTGAGATCTCGGCGCCGTGATATCCCAGCATCTGTTCGATGCCGGACGTGCGCAGGATCTTCCCGCTCGCGCAGTTCCAGTCGTAGACGAAACCGGGCAGGGCGCGTGCGGCGAGCTGCAGCCGCGTCTCGCTCGCCTCGAGCGCGAGCGCGGCGAGCTTGCGTTCGGTGACGTCGACGGTCACGCCGACGACGATGGGTTCGCCGGCGCGCTGTTCACGCCAGCAGGTGGCGAGCGCCCAGCGCTCGAAGCCCGGTGAGAATTCGAACTCGGCCTTGCCATCCTTGAGGCAGCGCGAGAGCCCGGCCTCGAGATACTCGTTCTCCGCCGGATCGAATCGTTCGCGGTCGTCGAGCGAACGCCACTCGCGCGTGCGCGGACTCCATTCCCACATCTGCACGCCCGTTGCCGATTGCGCCAGGCGCAGCCGGTTCGCCGCGAGCTGCATCTCGCCGCTCGCGGCCTCGGCGCGGCGCTGCGCGCGTTCGACGCGCGCCGCGTTCCACAACACCAGCCACGTGAGGCCGACGCACATCGCGGCGGCGAGCAGCGAGAACGCGAAGCTCAGCGAGTACAGCCCGGTATCGACGCCGGCGAGGGCGATCATCGCGAGCGCGAGGGGCCCGAGCACCGTCCACGCGATGATGCCGCGCGCGGAGCTGCCGGCGACCGAGGGTCCGAGCAATACCGACATCCAGCCGGCGTCGCCACGCTGCGCGAAGGCCGCGATCAGCAGGATGCCCGCGAGCACCGGCGTGACGAGCACGGGCGCGACGCCCGCGCCGAAACCCGCGAGCGTCGAATTGCCGAGCACGAGCCCGGCCAGCGCGGCGGTGGCGAGCAGGGCCGTGAACCCGCCACACGCGGTGAACAGCAGCGATGCCACCCGGCCTCGTCCCGGGATGAGGAGCGTCGTGAGCGCACTGCCCGCGATCAACAGGCTGGCGGCCGTCGCGATTTCACCCGCGGGCAACCCGAAGTCGATGCCGAGCAGCGGGGAGATCGCCAGCCCTCCACTGAGGACCGCGATGGACTGGGCGAGCGGTCGCGCGGCGCGCACGGGCAGGCTCATGAGCAGCAGGGCGCCCGCGAGCAGCATGAGGCACAGGGCGACCGGCGGCGCGGGCAGCGCGTTCGTGTACGCGGCGAGGAAGTCGACGCTGCGGGCGTAGGTGGCGAGCACCGCGGCGCAGGCGATGAACGCGGTGCCCGACAGGAGTCGGGACGCGCGCATTGCGGCGATCGGCAGGGTGTTGGGCTTCATGCGCGACGATCAGTATTGCAGTCCTCGTCGGGCAAAGGCTGTCAGTTCAAGCCTACAGATTCCGGGCGGGCTTCCCGATGCAGGGGCCGGATGAGCGAAACGGTGCAATCTGCGCGGCGAAATCGGCAGTGCGCGCCCATCGATCGATTGCTGCATGACGGAATGCGCTGTCGGACGACGTCGCATGGTGGCTGTGGACGCGCTCCTCCGATGCAGTCTTTTCGGAGCTTGGCATCACCCGGCGTCCGACGGCGCGACGTCGCGAGTTACGCGACGCTAACCGCCCATGCATCGAGCTTTCGTTGCTCCACATCCCACGCCGTCTGCTCCCGGAGTCGGCGCGTGGCTCGCGCGCCGCTGGTATTACACGCCGCGCACGCGCCGTGCGTACAGCGTGCGCCAGATTTCGCCGGGTGACCGGCGGCTGCTGGCCGAATTCGTGGCGACTCTTGCGCAGGCGACACCGGCCACCGGCGCGGCGGACGTTCAGGTGCTCACCCGGGTGTTGTTCGATCGCGTCATCGGGCCGGGCGATTCGGTGGGATTCGCGGCGCTGGAGAACACCGCCGGCGGGGATCGAGTCGTCGGAGCGGCGGCCTACGCGTCAGAGGATGGTCAGACCGCGACTTTCAGCGTCGCGGTCGCGAACTCTTTTCGGGACGAGCAGGTCGGACGGACTTTGCTGTCGACGTTGCTGCGGCATGCGAAGCGTGTCGGCGTTCCGCGACTCGAAGGAGAAATGTTCTGGTCGAATCGCGCCATGCAGATGCTCGCGATGTCCATGGGATTCGGCGTGGAGCCCGTGCAGGGCGACCGCAATCGCAGGCTCCTCGCCCTGCGGCTCAAGTGAACGACTAACTAATAAGGGTCCGGGAGGATTCTTCGATGTCCGATCCAGTCAGCGGCGCCGCGGTACGAAGCGGCACGACTCATGCCTCGCAGGCGCTGTCCGCGCCCGTGGATGAGCGTGTGCGCGCGAGTGCGCGCGCCATGACGCGCGGTCGGCGCATCCTGATCATCGTCGAGAACCTGCCGTGTCCGTTCGACCGGCGCGTGTGGCAGGAGGCGCGCACGCTCGCTGGCGCGGGATATACCGTTTCGATCATCTGCCCGAAGGCGCCGGGCTACGAGAAGTCGTTCGAGCACATCGACGGCATCGACATCCATCGCCACCCCTTGCCGGGCGAGGCGGACGGCACGCTGCACTACGTACTCGAATACGGCACGGCGCTGTTCTTCGAGTTCTGGCTGTCGCTGCGCGTGCTGTTCGGCCGCGGCTTCGACGTGATCCATGCGTGCAATCCGCCGGACACGATCTTCCTCATCGGCGGCCTGTACAAGGTCTTCGGCAAGAAGTTCGTGTTCGATCATCACGACATCAACCCGGAACTGTACGAGGCCAAGTTCGGCAAGCGCGGCTTCGGATATCGCCTGCTGGCCGCGCTCGAACGCATGACATTCAACACGGCCGACATCGTGATCTCGACCAACGAGTCCTACCGCGGCATCGCGCTGGGTCGAGGCGGCAAGGCGGCCAAGGATGTTTTCGTCGTCCGCTCCGGCCCCGATCTCACTCGCATGAAGGAAGTACCACCCAACCCGGCGCTCAAGCAGGGCCGGCGCTATCTCGTCGGGTATGTCGGCGTCATGGGGAAGCAGGAGGGCATCGACCTGCTGCTGCAGGCGATCCAGCTCATCGTCCAGCACCTCGGGCGCACCGACATCCACTTCGGCCTCGTGGGCGGTGGCACGGAACTCAACGCGATGCGCGACCTGGCGCGGGACTTGGGCGTCGCCGACTACGTGACCTTCACCGGCCGCGCGCCGGACTCCGTGCTGCTCGAGATGCTCAATACGGCCGACCTCTGCGTCAATCCCGATCGCGCCACGGAAATGAACGACCGTTCCACGATGAACAAGGTCATGGAGTACATGGCGCTGGGCAAGCCCGTCGTCCAGTTCGATCTCACGGAAGGCCGCGTGTCCGCGGGCGATGCGTCGTGGTACGCGCGTCCCAACGACGTCGCGGACCTCGCCCAGAAAATGGTCGCGCTCCTGGGCGACGAACCACTGCGCGCCCGCATGGGCGCCATCGGCCGCGAACGAGTCGAGAGCGCACTTTCGTGGCAGCACGAAGCGCCGCGGCTCATCGCGGCCTACGAACATCTGCTTGGAGAAAATCGATGAAGAAATTCCTCATGGCCTGTTGCCTCATCGCCGCCCTGGCCTGGGCCACGGGCGCCATGGCGCAGGACCCGAACTACACCGTGAAGCCCGGCGACGTGCTGTCCATCAGCGTGTGGAAGGAGCCCGATCTGCAGAAGGAGACGCTGGTGCGTCCCGACGGGTCGTTCTCGTTTCCGCTGGTCGGAGAGGTCGATGCCAAGGGCAAGACCGTCGCCGATCTCACCAAGACCATGGGCCAGCGGCTCGCGAAGTTCATCTCAGATCCCGTCATCACCGTCTCGATCCAGGAGATCCGCGGCAACAAGGTGTACGTGATCGGGCAGGTGAACAAGCCTGGTGAGTTCATCATGAATCCGAGTGTCGACGTGATGCAGGCGCTCTCGATGGCCGGCGGCACGACGCCGTTCGCCTCGCTGGGCGACATCGTCGTCCTGCGGCGCACGGCGGGCGTCAAGCAATCGCTGCCGTTCCGGTACAACGACGTCGTCAAAGGCCGCAAGATGGATCAGAACATTGATCTGCAGGCCGGCGACGTGGTCGTCGTGCCATGAACGCCGTTCGCGGAGCCGTGCTCGCGGCGCTCGGCGTGACGATGGCGTCGGGTGCCCACGCCGATGCGGCCTGGGAAATCACGCCGACCGTCGAGGCGGGCTATCTCATCGACGACAACTACCGGCTGACGCAGCCGGGTACGGAAGTCGACGTCGCCGGTCCGATGCTGGATGCGCAACTGCAGCTGCTGACGCGCACGCAGAAGGGCGAGTTCTCGTTCACGCCGCGCGTACGCGCCACCTACTTCCCGGACGAGTCCGATGCGGACTCGCAGGACTACTTCGCCGCGCTCGACTGGCAGAACAACGGCCAGCGCGTGCGCACCCGCATCCGCGGCGACTTCGCGCAGCAGGACGTGCTCAACAGCGAGCAGCCGGACGCCGACATCGGCACGGACCTGGGTGAGGTCGACATCGGCGACAGCGGCCGCTCGCTCGTGAACAACCGTCGCACGCGACTGGGGGTGCGGCCCGAGTTCATGTTCGAGCTCTCGCCGCGCAGGCAGATCGAGCTCGGCGCCATCTACACCGACGTGGGCTACGACGACCAGATCGCGGGCGCGCAGGTGGACTTCACGCTCATCGAAGGGTATGCCGGCCTCGTGTCTCGACTCAGCGAACGCAGCACGCTGACGACGCGAATTCGGGGCGGACGCTTCGACGTCGAAACCGAGGGCTGGACGGACACGGGTGGCGCGGAGCTCGAGTGGCAGACGCGCACGGCCGCCGAGACACGTACCTTCCTGCGCGCCGGCGCACAGGTCGTCAGCATGCCGAGCGGCGAGGAAGAAACGGCGTGGACCGCGGGTGGCGGACTGTCGTGGATCGCCGGCCGGAACGAGATCCTCACCGACATCGCGCGCAGCGTTGCCCCGTCGTCGGCGGGCGCCATCGTCACGCGCGACCAGCTCCGTCTGCGGCTCACTCGCGCGATGTCCCCGCGGCTCGAGCTGCTCGCGGGCGTGCGTGGCATCCATGACGACAAGGTCGACGAGACGTCGGGTTTCACCGCGCGGTCCTACGCGACGGCGGATCTCGGCCTGCAATGGCGCTGGCAGGAGGAGTTCGCGCTCAAGGTCGCGTACGACTACACCTGGCAGGAGTTCGACGGCGCGGAAGACGCGGCCACGTCGAGCGGCGCCATGATCTCGATCGTCTATCAACCCCTGCAACGTCTGCGACCGAGGAATGATTGACCATGGAAGCGCAAAGCTCCGCCGAATTCTCCGATTACATCCACGCCATCGGCCGCCGCAAGGGGCTGCTGATCGGGGTAGCCATCCCGATCGCGGTACTCGCCATCCTGCTGGCACTGACGCTGCCCGACGTCTACTCGTCCACGGCGCTCGTCGAGATCGACGATCCCTCGACGACGCAATCGCTCGCGGGCACGGGCGGTGACGGCGGATCGAGCTATGCCGACCAGTACGTGCAGAACCTCAAGGGCACCGTCCTCACCGACAACAACCTGCGCAAGCTCAACGAGGAGCACGGCCTCTATCCGGACCTCGCCGACGACGAGAGCGCGATGATCGCGCGCCTGCGGCGCGACATCGGCGTGCGGATCGTCACGACGCCCATCCTGGATCCGCGCACCGGCCGCGAGCGCGAAGTCGTCGACGCCTTCACGCTCACTTACGACAACCACGACCCAGCGAAGGCGCAGCAGGGCGCCACCTGGCTCGTGACGGCGTTCCTCGCCGAGCATCGACGGCAGCGCCAGGGTCGTGCCTCGAGCGCGGCCGAGTTCTACGCCAAGGAAGCCGAGCGCATCCGCGGCCAGGTGGGCCAGCTCGAAGGCAAGCTCGCCGAGTTCAAGCGCGCGAACGCCGGTCAGTTGCCGGAGCTCACGCAGGTCAACATGTCGATGATGGACCGCACGGAGGCGGCGCTCGCGGCGAACAACACGCAGATGGCGTCGCTGCGCCAGGAGCGCGTGTTCCTTGCGGCACAGCTCGAGCAGGCGCGGGCGCAGGGCCCGGACGCGACGAGCCTGCGCGCACTCGAGGACCAGTACAACCGCATGCGCTCGAGCTACGACGAAGGCCACCCCGACATGATCGCCATTCGCCGGCAGATCGACAGCATGAAGTACGGCACCAGCGCCGGCGCCGGCACCTCCCTGCGATCGCAACTGAACCAGAAGCGCGCGACGCTGACCGAATCCCGGCAGCGCTACGGCGAAGAGCATCCTGACATCAAGCGCCTGCAGCGCGACATCGCGACGCTCGAGGCCCGCATCAAGTCCGGAGAACGGGGCGACGTCGAGATGTCCGACGGGACGCCGATGGGCATGCAGCTGCGCACGCAGATCAATGCCATCGACAGCCAGCTGGCGTCGTTGTCGGCGACGAACGCGGAGCTGCGCTCGAAGCTCACGAACCTCGAGACGAACGTCACCGCCGCGCCGCAGGTCGAGCGCGAGTACTCGAACGCGACGCGCGACCTCACGATCGCGCGCGAGAAGTACGAGCAGCTCCTCAACCGGCAAATGGACGCCGAGGTCAGCGAGGCGGCCATCTCGGGCGGCCGCGCGGACGAGTTCCGGCTGATTCAGGCGCCGATGCTGCCGGCCGGGCCGTCGAAGCCGCAGCGCCTCGCGATCCTGCTGATCGGGCTCGTGGCCGCGGTGGTGCTCGGCCTCACCGCGACCGTCGGCGCGGAAGCGCTGGATCCGAAGGTCCGCGGCGCACGTGACGTGCGCGAGCTGCTCTCGGTTTCACCGTTGGTCGCCGTTCCGATGATCCGCAATTCGCGCACACGACGGCGCAATGCCTGGCGATTCGCCGCCGCGAGCGCCAGTGGCGTCGTGGGCGTTTGGATCGTGTTCCTAGCCATTCGCAACTACTTCTGAGAGACACCGACATGAGTACAACCATGGAAGACGCCATCCGCCGCGGATTCAGCGATCGCGTCACCGGCGAACGGCCGAACGCCATCGAAACGTCAAACCTGCGTCAGCGCGTACGGCGCATGGCCGCCGCGCCGGCGGAGCTGCAAAGCGCGCGCCGGTTCCAGAACGCGAACGTCGACGTGCGCGCGATGGAACGGCAGTGCGTGCTCCCCGCGGTGTCGGATACCGCGGCCTTGCGCGCCTTCAAGATCCTGCGCACGCGCGTGCTCAGGCGTCTCGACATGCACAAGTGGAGTTCAATCGCCGTCTCGGGGATGTCGGTGGGCGAGGGCAAGACCCTTACCGCCATCAACCTCGCCCTCGCGCTCTCGCAGGACGTGAACACGTTCGTGTTCCTGGTCGACCTCGACCTGCAGCGTCCGCAGGTGGCGAATTACCTGGGCATGACGTTCGAGAAAGGCCTGTCCGACTATCTTCTCGGAAAGGCCGAGCTCGACGAGATCGTCTACAAGCTGCAGTCCGAGCGCCTGGGCGTCATCCCCAACGCGCGCGCGTTCCAGCACTCGTCCGAGTTCCTGAACAGTCCGCGCATGGGCGAGTTCACGCAGGCGCTCGAGCGAGAAATGCCGCGGCGCATCGTGATTTTCGACATGCCGCCGCTGCTCGCGTCGGACGACGTGCTTGCGTTCGCGCCCCAGTTCGACTCGATGCTGCTCGTGGTGTCGGAAGGCAAGAGCGGCCGCGCGATGCTGCGCGGCGCGAAGGAAGTGCTCGCGGAGATGAATCTGCTCGGAGTGGTGTTGAACCGCTCGAAGGAGCGGAATGAAAGTGCTTACTACTGAGCGGGAGGCTCTGCGTTCGAAGGGGTCGGAGAGAAAGGGGGCAGTCCCCTTTGTCGAAGACGATAAAGAGGACAGTCCCCTGGCCAAGCTGGGTCAGCGAACTGGCGGTGACGCTTCGTTCAAGCGCATCTCTGTCTTCGGGTTGGGATACGTCGGCGCGGTGTCGCTGGCTTGCCTGGCACGGGACGGTCACCGGGTCATCGGTGTCGACATCGACCCGGTGAAGCTCGAACTCATCCGTTCACGCCGGTCGCCGATTCTCGAAGAAGGCATCCAGGAGCTGATGCGCGACGTGGTGGATTCCGGCCGCGTATCGGTGACGGAGGACGCGGCGCAGGCGATGCGCGACACGGACATCTCGTTCGTGTGTGTCGGCACGCCCTCGGCCGCCAACGGCAGCCAGGACCTCACCGCGCTGTTGCGGCTCGCGGCGCAGATTGGCGCCGCCCTGCGACACAAGCAGGGATTCCACACGGTCGTCATCCGTTCGACGGTCCAGCCCGGCACGGTGGAGGACAAGATCGAGCCGATCCTCGAGCGCGAGAGCGGCAGGAAGTCGGGGGTCGATTTCGGGTTGTGCTTTCAGCCGGAGTTCCTGCGCGAAGGTTCGTCGATCAGCGACTACGACCATCCGCCGTACACGCTGGTCGGCGGGAATTGCGAGGCCGCCGTCGAGGCGGTGCGGGAGGTTTTCCAGCACCTGCCGGCGCGCTTCATGGTGACCAGCATCCGCGTCGCCGAGGCGCTCAAGATGAGCTGCAACGCTTTCCACGCGATGAAGATCACGTTCGCGAACGAGATCGGCCGCGTCTCGCAAGCCCTCGGGATCGACTCGCACGAAGTCATGCGCCTGGTGTGCGCCGACACGCGCTTGAACATCTCGCCCGCCTATCTGAAGCCGGGGTTCGCCTTCGGCGGCTCTTGCCTGCCCAAGGATCTGCGCGCGATCACGTCGATCGCCAGACAACACGATCTCGTCGTGCCGATGCTCTCGAGCCTGCTCGCGAGCAATCGCGTGCACATCGATCACGCGGTCGATCGGATCCTCCGGCTGGGCCGGCCGAAGGTCGGCATGCTCGGCCTGTCCTTCAAGACGGGCACGGATGACCTGCGCGAGAGCCCGCTCGTTCTCGTCGCGAAGCGACTCATCGGCGAGGGCTGCGAGCTGCGTATCTTCGACCCCGAGGTGCAGCTCTCGCGGCTGATCGGAGCCAACCGGAATTTCATGGAAGCCAATCTGCCGCACCTGGGCTCGCTGCTGTGCGCCGACCTCGCTCAGATGATCGGGCCCTCGGACGTGGTGCTCGTGGGATTGCAGCAGCCGGCGCTCAACGAAGCGCTGCAGTCGCTCGTACGTCCGGAACAGACCGTCCTCGACCTCGTGAATCTGCCCAATCGGGACCTGCTGCGCTGCCGTTACGAGGGCGTCTGCTGGTAGCCGGGGCAGTTCCGGGCCGTGTCATTTCCGGCCGCATATATAAGAGAGAGGGGGCCCACGGAATCCTGCGGCCGCGCCGCATCACAGTTTCGGACGACCGGGTTTCCCGTACCCCTCACGTAACTTGTTGAATACGTTCGTTTGTCGCGCGCCAGAGACGCTGGCCTTCCCGGGCACTTTCTGTCCAGCGCGTTGAAATGCCCACCCTCTGACCGTGAAATCGATCCCGAGTCGGCAAGACGCCGACGGAGGATTCCGACACATGCGTTTCGACGCCCGTCCGATTGTCAGAGCAATCTTACCCGCGCTCCCCGTGGCGCTGAGCCTCGGCTGCAGCATGAATGTGCCGGAGCCTTCCCCACACTCCGGTCCCGCGCGCGGCGTGATTACCCGGCCGGCCGGCCTCCAGATCCTCGCCGCTCGCGTGCGCGACGCTGAAGTCGGCGTCCCGTTCGAATTCCAGGCCGCCACTCACAACACCGCGGGCTCCTCGCTGAAATTCAGCGCGGAAAATCTTCCACCCTGGGCCCGCATCGATGCCGGGACCGGCCGCATCAGTGGCACGCCGGGCCCGCACGACGTGGGCGCTTACGAATCGGTCTCGATCACGGCAGCGAATGCGACGGAGAAGGCATTGACCGCGCCGTTCACGATCACGGTGCTCGGCGAACTCCCGACGGACGCGCGCGTCGTCGCGACCGTGAGCTGGGATCTGCCGCCATCGAAGAACGACGGCTCGCCGCTCGACGATCTCGCGGGCTATCGCATCCTGTACGGGCGCAATGCCGAGGATCTCGACCAGAGCATCCTCGTCATGAACCCGGGCGCGACGTCTTACAACTTCTCCGCGCTCGGCACGGGCGTCTGGTACTTCGCCGTGGTCGCGGTCAACGCGAACGGGCTGGAAGGACCGGCCACGCTGCCCGCGATGAAATCCATCTGAACGATTTCGACACCGGTATTCTTTTCGCCAGGGAGTTTCCGCCAATGCTGTCAGCCAGAGTTCCACGCCTTCGGGCACGCCTCCGCCTCTTCTCCGCTCCGCTGATCGCGGCCACGTTGCTGGCCGGCGCCACGGTCGCGCAGGCTCTGCCGGTGATCCCGGGCGGGGCGGGCTACGGCATGGACACCCGCGCGGGCCGCGGCGGCCGCGTCATCCGCGTCACGAACGTGAACGCGAGCGGAGCGGGCTCACTCAAGGCCTGCATCGACGCCACCGGCGCCCGTGTCTGCATCTTCGACGTGTCGGGCTACATCCGCATCACGTCGGACCTCATCGTGCGCAACCCGTATCTGACGATCGCGGGACAAACCGCGCCGGCTCCTGGCATCACGATTCGCGGCGCCGCGCTGCGCATCAATTCCACTCACGACATCCTCGTGCAGCACATCCGCGTGCGCGCGGGCGACGACGCGAATGGTCCGAACCCGGACAACCGCGACTCGCTGAAGATCGAGGGTTCCACCGCGATCCCGGTCCGTAACATCGTGATCGACCACTGCACCTTTTCGTGGGCCGTCGACGAGCTCGCGAGCGTCTGGGGTCCGCACGACAACATCACGTTCTCGAACAACATCTTCTCCGAGCCGCTGCACGAGTCGATCCATCCGAACACCAGCGGCGGCGGCATGATGAAGCACGGCTTCGGCGTGCTGCTCGGCACTTCCGCTTCGGGTGGCCGCATCACGATGGTGAACAACCTGTTCGCGCACGTCGTCGAGCGCAACCCGCTCACGCGCTCGCGCGAGCTCGTGTTCGTCAACAACGTCATCTACAACCGCATGACCCGCGACATCGACGTTCAGACCGAGAACGGGCGCGTCACGAAGAGCTCGATTCGCGGCAACGTGTTCCTGCGGGGCCCGTCGTACGTCACGGATGCGCGCCCGATCTACGTGCGCACGAACACACCGCTGTCGCTCGTGGTCGGTTCGAAAGTCTACATTTACGACAACCTGGCGCCGGAGAGCGGCACCACGATCGCGCAGCAGATGGTGATGACGGGCGGCCCGCGCATCTCGGGACTGACGACGACGACTGCACCGGTCTGGAACACCGGCCTCACCGCGCGCCCCACGGCGAACTACCAGGTGCTCGGCAGCGTGCTGGGCCATGTCGGCGCCCGGCCCACCAACCGTGACAACACCGATCGCCGCGTCGTCCAGCAGGTGCGGGATCGCGCGGGCCAGGTCATCAACTGCGTGTCGGCGAACGGCAGCAGCCGGTGCAACAAGAACGCGGGCGGCTGGTCGTCCCTGGCGCAGAATCGCCGCGCCCTCACGCTGCCGGCGAATCCCAGCAGCGTGGCGTCCAACGGGTACACGAATCTCGAGAACTGGCTGCACAGTCTGGACAATCAGCTCGCGGGCCTGTCGTCGAGTCAGAGCCCGGCGGCACCGGCCGCCATGACGGTCAACTGAGATCGTGGGCCGCCGATCGATCCTGTAGGAGCGCGACGGCACGCTGTAATCGTTTGGCCATAGGTGCACGGGACAAGGGCTGGCGTCGCAACCGCCAGCCCTTTCTCTATTCTCGACATCGGCAGAAAGGACTCCGCCCGTCGAATGAACCGCCAATACCAGACTCAGTTCAGCCAGCCGATCATCTTCAAACGGGGCAACTCGTTTGCCGCGCCGATCGTCCTGTGGCTCATGGAAGCGCTGCCCGCCGTGCTCGCGGGCGGCATGTTCTATCCGTTGTGTCGTTTCTACGACGTGAACTTCGATCGTCCGTTCCTCGTGCTGTCGATCCTCGCCGCGACGGCGACGCTCGCCTTCGTTCCGCCGCGCAACACGGCCAGCGAGGTGCTGGCCCCGCGGCTCGAGCTCGCGACCAATCTGCTGGTGCGTTGGGCGGCGCTCGTCGCCGGACTGCTCGCGCTCGGCTACGCCACGAAATTCTCCGAAGAGTATTCGCGCCGCGTCGTCGTGACCTGGGTCGTCGTGACGCCCATCCTGCTGGTCGCCCTGCAACTCATCCTGCAGTCGATCACGCGCGCGCTGCTCAACGATGCCGCGCACATGCGGCGTGCGATCGTGGTCGGCTGCACGCCGGGCGCGATGGAACTCACGCGCCGCCTGAAGCGGCATTCGGAGGTGGGAATCTCGGTGGCAGGCTTCTTCGACGATCGCGGCAGCGATCGGCTGGGCTGCTCCGAACACGCGCAGCTGCTGGGCCGCTTCGCCGACGCGTCCTCGTTCGTCAAGACGCGCAACATCGACGTGATCTTCATCGCGATCTCGCCCGGGCACGTGACGCGCATTCGCGACCTGCTCGTCGAGCTCGGTGACACCACGGCCTCGGTGTACTTCGTGCCCGACGTCACGGGCTTCGACATGATCCAGCAGCGCACGAGCGAACTGCTCGGGCTGCCCGTGGTGGCGATGACGGAGACGCCGTTCCACGGTTATCGCGGCCTGGTGAAACGTCTGATGGACGTGAGCATCGGCAGTCTCGCGATCGTGATCCTCTCGCCACTGCTGCTGGGCATCGCACTTGCCGTGCGCCGCAGTTCGCCGGGCCCGGTGTTGTTCCGGCAACGCCGCTACGGTCTCGACGGGCGCGAGATCCAGGTGTTCAAGTTCCGCACGATGACGGTGTGGGAAGACGGGGCGCTCGTCACGCAGGCCACGCGCAGCGACTCGCGCGTGACGCCCGTGGGAAAGCATCTGCGCCGCTGGTCGCTCGACGAGCTCCCGCAGCTGTTGAATGTTCTACAGGGCACCATGAGTCTCGTAGGACCGCGCCCACATGCGGTGGCCCACAACGAGGAATACCGCAAGCTGATCAGACGGTACATGGTTCGCCACAAGGTCCTGCCGGGGATCACGGGACTGGCGCAGGTGCGGGGTTGCCGCGGCGAAACGACGCGAGTCGAGGACATGGAAGCGCGCGTGATGTTCGATCTCGAGTACATGCGTAACTGGTCCCCGCTGCTCGATCTGCAGATCCTGTTCGCGACGGCAATAGCCGTGGTGAGGACGGATCGAGCGTACTGATGGACCACTGGAACATTTCGGCGCGAATCAAAGGGGTTTCGTCTGGCGACGCTTCTCGGCATCACATCGTTCTTTCTCCTCGCCACCGAAGTGTTGCGCTGGGATCTCACGATCACCACGGGCCTTTCGGCGAAGAACCTCGTCATCTACATGCTCGCGACGTTCCTCGCGTTGCGCATGGTGATGGGGCGCACGCCGACGCAGGCGGCCGGGCCGCTGCACACCGCGTTCCTGGTGCAGATCGCGTACGCCATGTTCACCTGGCTCATCGCCGGGCTGGTCATCGAGTATCAGAGTTATGACCTCGTCGCGAGTGGCATCAAGCTCAAGGGCGGCCTGATCGATTACTACATCTTCTTCGCGGTGTTCCTGTTCGCAGTGAGCACGGCGGAAGATGCGATCAAGGTCGTGAAGTGGATGCTGGCGGGCGCGGTGTTCGCGAACGTCGCGACGCTGCTCGACGTCGCCGGCATCTGGAACCTCGGCTACACCGAGCGCTGGGATGGCCGCACACAAGGCGCGATCGGCGAGTCCAACCAGTACGCCGCGTACATCATCCTGTTCATTCCCGGCCTCATTGCCGCCGCGGTCACGTCGCGCGGCTTCATGCGTCTCGCGTGGCTGGGCGGCGTGCTCGTCTCCTGCGCTGCGCTCGTGATGACCGCCTCGCGCGGCGGCTTCGTCGGCCTCGTCGTCGCCTGCGTCGTCGGCGCCTTCCTGTATCGCCACCTCGTGTCGTACAGCCGGGCGGCGGGGTGGGTACTGGCTCCGCTCATCCTGTTCGTGCTGGTCATGAGCTTCTCGGACTACGGCGGGTTGCTCACGGAGCGGGTCTTCGGCCAGTCGAGCAACATCGATATCAACGAAGCGTCGTCCGGGCGCAGCGAGATCTGGGCGAATCTGCTGTACACGATGTTCCAGAACCCGATCACGTTCATCACCGGGTTCGGATGGGACGTGTACTGGTCGTTCCCGTTCCGCTTCTCGCCGCACAACCACTACCTCGCGCTGTGGTTCAACCTCGGGCTGGTCGGACTGTTCACCGGCTGCTACGTCCTGTTCGGCTCGATCGCGCGCGCGCGCCGGGCGAGCATCGACGCGCGCCCGCCGCTGCGCGCGCAGCTCGTCGCGTTCGTGCTCGGCGCGATCGCGGTGTGCGCCGCGGTGTTCTTCGTCGACCTGCATTCCCCGTGGGGATACTTCTGGATGTATGCGGGCGTGGTCATGCGGCTCGCGCTGTGCATCGAGCCGCAGGCCGCCACGGCGTCCGCCGCCGAACGCCGGGAGCGGCCGCGCGTGCCGGCGAGCGATTCGTACGGCTGGGCCGGAGCAGGGCGCCGGACATGACGCCACCCATCCCGGTGCACAAGAACCGCCGGCGCATCTGCATCGTCGGTCTCGATTCGTACGCGATGCTCGCGAGCGACGGCGGCAAGTACGTGGGCGGCGAAGCCGTGCAGCACGTGCTGCTGGCGCGCGCGTGGCGCGACCTGGGGTGCGACGTATCGATCATTGTTTTCGATGAAGGCGGCATGCCGCCGGCCGTGGAGGGTATCCGCGTCATCCCGGCGTTCGGGCGCCACGCCGGTCTCCCGGGACTGCGGTTCTTCCATCCGCGCGCGAGCAAGCTCGTCGCGGCGCTCGCCAAGGCCGACGCGGACATCTACTACCAGTCGCCCGCGGGCGTGAACACCGGCATCACGGCGTGGTACTGCCGCATGACGGGTCGCAAATTCGTCTTCCGCGTCGCGTCGGACAGTGATGTCGAGAAGGAGCACGGCCGCATCCGCTTCGCGCGGGATCGCATGCTGTACGACTTCGGTCTCAAGCGCGCCGACGTCATTGCGGCGCAAACCGAAACGCAGGCGCGCCGCCTGCGCACGAATCACGGGCTCGGCAGCACCATCATCAACATGATGGTCGAGCCGCCGGCGCGCTACGCGAAGCCGGTGCCCAAGGACATCGATGTGTTGTGGGTGAGCAATCTGCGCTCGCTCAAGCGTCCCGAGCTCGTGCTCGAGCTGGCGCGGCAGCTCCCGGACATCCGGTTCACGCTCGCGGGCGGGCCGATGCCGCGCGGCCAGACGTACTTCGACGACGTGGCCGCCGCCGCCGCGCGGTTGCCGAACGTCACCATGCTGGGTCCGGTGCGCTACGCCGACACCGGGATGCTGTTCGATCGAGCGAAGCTGTTTCTCAACACCTCGAGCATCGAAGGCTTCCCCAACACATTCCTGCAGGCGTGGATTCGCGGCGTGCCGGTGGTGAGCTTCTTCGACCCCGACGGACTCGTGCAGCGCCTGCAGCTCGGCCGCATCGCCACGTCGGTCGACGACATGCGGGAGGCGCTGCGGGGGCTGCTCGACGTCGACGCCTATCGTGAAAACCTCGGCCGGCGCGCGCGCGACTACGCCGCGCGTGAGTTCACGTCTTCCGTGGCTGCGCGCTACCTCGACCTGTTCGACGACGAACGCGAGCGCCTCGGCGCGGCGAGCGGAGAGACGATTCGATGAACGCGCTCGCCGATGCGTCCCTGGCCCGGCTCGACGCGGCCGACTCGACCGGCGCGGACGCACCGCGGCCCGACGTGCTCTTCCTGCTGAACAACTTGGGCTTCGGCGGGTCCGAGCGGAAGATCGTGCGGCTGTCGAACCGGCTCAAGGACGATGGCGTGAACGTACGGCTCGCGTGCCTCAACGGTCCGTACGCGCTCGAGTCCGGCATCCGGCGGGATCTCAGGCTCACCAAGCTCGAGCGCCGCGGCAAGTTCTCGCTGCGGACCGTCCTCCGGTTGCGGGAAATCCTGCGGGCGGAGCAACCGCCGACCGTGATCGCGGTGAATCTCTACCAGGCGCTGTACGTGGTTGCGGCAGCGGTGCTGCTGTCGTACCGGCCGCGCACCGTCGCGCTCGTCAATACCTCGACCTTTCGTGGCTCATCGCTGCTGAAGCGCTTCTACCAATGGGTGCTCTCCCGGTGCGATCACGTCGTGCACGGCTCGCAAGCCCAGCGCGACTTCTGGTTCCGGCGCGGCTCGCGCGCGTGGGAAAATTCTTCCGTCATCTACAACGGCGTCGACGCCGATCACTTCGAGCACACGGGCTCGTTCGAGGCGTCGCGGCGTCTGCGGGAGTCGTTCGGCCTGCGCCCCGAATCGCTGTTGATCGGCACGGTCGGCATGTGCCGGCCCGAGAAGAACCAGGATGTGCTGCTGGGCACGCTCAAGCGGCTGCGGGTGGCGCGCGTCGATGCGCATCTCGTCATCGCGGGCGATGGACCGCTGCGCGCGCAGCTCGAGCGCCGCGCGCAGGAGCTCGAGATCGCCGACCGTGTGCACTTCGCCGGCGCCGTCGAAGACGTCCGCCCCGTGCTGGGCTCGCTCGACATCTTCGTGCTCCCCTCGATCGCGGTGGAGTCCTTTTCCAACGCCGCACTCGAGGCGATGGCGATGGGCCGCCCGGTGATCCTCTCGGACATCGGGGGCGCGCGCGAAATGATCGGGGACGGCGTCGAGGGCTACGTGGTCGCGACCAGCGAGCTCGACGCGCGTCTGCCCGCGCTCATCGCGGCGCTGTACGCCGACCGGCGCAAGCGCGTGCAGATGGGGCTCGCCGCGCGCGATCGCGCAGTCAACCACTTTTCAGTGCCGGCCATGGTCGCGGGATACCGCGGTCTGTTGAGCCGCGGAGATGTCGAATGAATGCAAGCCTGAAACCCCATTCCGCGCGATTGGCGCCGGAGCCGCCGGACGGTCGCGTGCGCGTGATGCAGTTCGGGCCCAGCCTCGAAGCCCGCGGCGGCATCACCTCGGTCGAGCGGCTGATCTGCGATTACCTGCCGCCGTACGTGTCGATGCGGCACGTGACCACGTTCGAGGACGGATCGGCGATCTCCAAGGCATCGGTATTCGCGCGTGCAGTCAAGGAGCTGCGCCGCTCGCTCGATTCGCGCGAGCCCGCGATCGCGCACATCCACTTCGCCTCGCGCGGCAGCACGCTGCGCAAGATGATCCTCGCGGAGATGGTCGCGCGCGCCGGGCGGCCACTGATCCTGCACGCCCACGGTTCGGAGTTCGACGGCTTCCATCGCAAGCTGCCTTCGGCCGTGCGCCGCAACGTCAACCGCACGCTGCAACGCGCGAACGTATTCATCACGCTGTCGACGCAGTGGCGCGACTTCTACGTCCAGGAGTGCGAGCTGTCTCCGTCGCAGGTGGTCGTGCTGCCGAACCCGGTGCGCGTCCCCTCCGAGGTGCCGGATCGCAGCGGGCGGCCGTACGTCCAGTTCGTGCAGTTCGGCCGCATGGGCGAGCGCAAGGGTACGTACGAAGTGCTCGAGGCATTCGCGACGCTGCCCGAAGCCTTGCGCGCGCGCACGAAGCTCGTGCTGGCCGGCGACGGTGAAACCGATGCCGTCCGCAAGCGGGCCGTGGCGCTCGGCGACCGCGTCACCATCCACACGTGGCTCGATACGGCGGCACGCGATGCGGTGCTCGAGTCGAGCGACGTGTTCACGCTGCCGTCGCGCGCGGAAGGCGTGCCGATGGCCTTGCTGGAGGCGATGGCCTTCGGTCTGCCGTCGATCACCACGCCCGTCGGCGGCATTCCCGACGTGTTTCGCGATGGCGTGCACGGTTCGATGGTGAAGCCCGGCAGCGTTGAGCAGATCCGCGCCGCGATGATCCATTTCATCGAGGACGAGAATGCGCGCCTCGCGGCCGGCCGCCGCGCGCGCGAACAGGCGCGCAACCACGACGTGCACGTCTGGGCGCGCAAGCTCGCCGACATCTACCAGCGCATTGCGCCCGTCGCGGAGATCCGGGAAATCGCATGAGCGCGTCGCTGGCTTTCGTCGACCGCCTGAAGCGACACGTCGTCAGCGAAAGTCTCGTGCGGCGAAATCCGTTCTACTACGAACGCTCGCGCCGGCTGCTCGATCGACTCGACCGCGAAGACCTGGCCGGACGGCGCGCATGGACCCGTGAGCATCTCGCGGCCACGCTGGCGGCCGCGCGCCGCACGTCCTACGGACTCGACGTCGGCGGCAAGGAGACGCTGGAGAGCTGGCCGATGCTGCGCAAGGAACGCCTGCGCGGCCGGCTCGACGACTTCACGACCGGCAGCGAATGGTTTTCCGCGCCCGCGGTGACGGGTGGCACGCAGGGCGTGCCTCTCAGGCTGGTCCGCTCGCTGGACGGCATCGTGTTCGAGCAGGCCTGCATGGACCGCGTGGTGCGCGATCTCGGCCTGAATCCGAAAGAAGCGCGCATGGCCACGCTCCGCGGCGACAACATGCAGGATCCGCGCGCGCTCGATCAGCCCGATGGCGTGAGCGGAAATGGCGGCCGTCACCGCATCTACTGCGCGCGCGCGGTCTCGCCGCAGAACATCGAGCGCATAGCCGAGTCCATCGGCAAGTTCCGGCCCGATATCATCATCGGCTATCCGAGCGCAATCGAGACACTGTGCCGGCTTCTCGTCGAGCGCCGTCACCGGCTGCAGGTGGCCGCGGTCCTCACCTCGTCCGAAGTCATGAAGCCGGCCGCGTGGCAGCTCGTGCAGGACGTGCTCGGTGCGCGCATCTGCGATCAGTACGGGCAATCGGAGCGGCTGGCGTTCGCGTGGGCCCTCGAGCCGCGGCAGTATCGCTTTCTCGCCGGGTACTCGTTCGTGGAGTTCCTGGCGCATGATCACCTGCTGTCCGCCGATTCAACCGACCGCATCTACGAGATCGTCGGCACTTCGTTCTGGAACAGCCTCATGCCGCTCGTGCGCTATCGCACGGGTGATCTCATCCGCGTGCCCGCGGCCTGGGGCGTGGCGGAACTGGAAGAGCTGTCACTCGGCCTGCGCACCTTCACCGGCATCCTCGGACGCGAGCAGGAAGTCATGGTGTGCCCCACGGGCGTGCGGCTCACGGGCTTCGAGACGACGCCGCGCGAGGTGGAGCGGGTGCTGCGCATCCAGATCGTCCAGGAGACGATCGACTCCGCGCGCATCCGCGTGGTGCCCGCGCCGGGTTTCAACGAGGACGATACCCGCCAGCTGCTCGAGAATGCCCGCGCGAAGCTGCCGCCCGGTGTCCATCTCACGCTCGAGATCGCCCAGTGGCTGGAGCGCACCCCGCGCGGCAAGACACCGCTCATCGTCCATCGGCCTCCCGTGCACGACGCGCTGCGCCGTGCGGGGATCGAGCCGATGGCGACGCAGTGAGGGCGCGATCCGATGACGCATCGCGAATCGGCCGGCGGCCGGTGCTTTGGCGCTCGCGCGTGGCAGGAGATACCTCCCTGAAAACCCGTATCACTTTCTCGAGGACACGACCACTTGGCATCTGAACCCGCAATCGTCGCGCAACCAGCCCACCAGGTCATCACCGCGGACGTGCAGAGCGGCGAGGCGTCGCTCGTCCTGCGTCACGACGACTGCTTCGGCGTGTTCAACGAAATCGGCGACATCGACGCCGAGGCCCGCACCGAGGCCGGGCTGTACCGCGCGGGCGTACGGCACCTCTCGCGCCTCACGCTGAGTGTCGCGGGACTGCGGCCGCTGCTGCTGGCGGCGAACACGCGTGACGACAATGTGCTGCTGACCTTCAATCTCACGAATCCCGACGTACGCGGCGAGGCCGGGCGCATCGTCCTGCCGCGCGGCACGTTGTTCATCACGCGCTCGCGGTACATCTGGAAGGGCGTGTGCTACGAACTCCTGCGGGTACGCAATTTCGCACTGCACTCCGTGCAGGTCGAACTCGTCGTGCGCTTTGCGGCGGACTTCGAGAACATCGTCGACGTGCGGGCGCAGCGCCGCGTCGATGCGGGGCGCGCGCGCTTCGAGCGCGTGGAGCGCGACAGCGTCACGCAGGGATATCTCGGCGCCGACGAGGTCGTGCGCGAGACCGTCGTCGACTGTCACGCCGCGCCCGACGCCATCTCGTCGGACAGCCTGCGTTTCCGGCTGCAGCTCGGCAGCCGCGGCGAGAAGACCATTGCCTTCGCCATCGGCTGCCGCTCGGCGAACGAAGCCGTGCAGATCACCACGTTCACGCGCTCGCTCGCGGCCGCGGAAGAACTCGCGCGCGGCGGCGCGAAGCCGCCGTGCCAGATCGAGTCGAGCGACGCGTCGTTCAATGCCTGGATGCAGCGTTCGTCCGCGGACGTCGGCATGCTGCTCACCTCCACGCCGCATGGACGCATACCGTCCGCGGGCCTGCCATGGCTCGACGCGGCGTTCGGCCGGGATGCGATCATCACGGCGCTCGAGACCCTGTGGATGTGGCCGAACATCGCGCGCGACGTGCTCCGGTATCTCGCGGCGACGCAGAGCATGGACACCTTCTCGGCGAGCGGCGCGGAGCCCGGCAAGATCCTGAACGAAGCGCGCGGCGGCGACATGGCGCCTACCTACTTCGGCGTCGACACGACGCCGCTGTTCGTCATGCTCGCAGGCGCCTACTACACGCGCACGGCGGATCTCGACTTCCTCGCGGAGCTGTGGCCGTCGATCACCGCGGCACTGTCGTGGATCGACGTGTACGGCGACATCGACGGCGACGGATTCATCGAGTCGCGCGGCCGGCCGGGCCACGCGCACGGCTGGAAGAGCTCACCGGACGCGGTGTTCCATTCCGACGGACGCATCGCCGAGGGGCCCATCGCATTGTGCGAGGTGCAGGGCTACGTCTACGCCGCGCGGCTGGGCGCGGCGCGCATCGCGCGCTCACTCGGCGAGATGCCCCGCGCGATCGCGCTCGTCGAGTCCGCGCAGGCGTTGCAGGCGAAGTTCAACAGCGCGTTCTGGTGCCCCGACATCGAGACCTACGCGGCGGCGCTCGATGGAGAGAAGAAGCCGGCGTGCGTGCGGACGTCGAACCCCGGACATTGCCTGTTCAGCGGCATCGCGCATGCGGAGTACGGGCGCGCGCTGATCGCCGGATTCGGCGACGAACAGATGTTCTCGGGCTGGGGCGTGCGCACGGTGGCGGAGAGCGAGTTGCGCTACAACCCGATGGCTTATCACAGCGGCGCGATCTGGCCGCACGACAATGCGTTGCTCGCGGCGGGCGCGGCACGGTACGACGACAAGACGTTCGCGATGCGGATCCTCATGGCGCAGTTCGAGGCGGCGCGGCATTTCGATCACATGCGGCTGCCGGAGCTGTTCTGCGGATTCCGGCGGCGCGGCCGCGAGCTGCCCTTGAAATTCCCGGTGGCGTGCTCGCCGCATTCGACGTCGGCGGGCGCGACGTTCATGTTGTTGCAGAGCATCCTGGGGTTGTCGATCGATGCG
Source organism: uncultured Pseudomonadota bacterium (assembly GCA_902826225.1). Lineage (GTDB taxonomy): Bacteria > Pseudomonadota > Gammaproteobacteria > Steroidobacterales > Steroidobacteraceae > CADEED01. The sequence goes on from CADEED010000064.1 coordinate 23,443, forward strand.
CTGGATCGGCAGATCATCCTGGCTCATCCGGTGGTGCCGGAGGGGTTCGAGCAGATCCGGGTTCGCAACCTCGCGGTCAATGAAGCGTCTGTCGATTTCACAGTCCGGCGGCATGGAT
>CADEED010000065.1 GCA_902826225.1 uncultured Pseudomonadota bacterium
GGAAATCAACGCGCTGCGCAGCGAAATCAAGCGCACCAACCGCCGGCGCGACCAGATCACCGTCGCCGGAGTGCTGCTGCTCGGCGGCATCGTGTGGATGGCAATCGGGCGCGACCCGCAATGGGCGGGCTGGGCCTTGTCGGCTGTCGGCGCCTTCTGGTTGTTGGGCGCGATCCGCCGCTAGTTCGGGCGCTCGAGGGTGATACGAGCGTGGCGCGCCGGAACCTCGCCGGCTTCGAGGATTTGTAGGACGCTCGCGCCCCTTAAGGTGAAACGGCTCTAACTACGAATTGCCGCATCGCACGCGAATGCGGTAGGTTTGCGACACATGGCCAGCCTGGATAGCGCGGAGCCTAACCGGTTCTTTGCGCAGTTCGCCGCATTCGTGTCGCTCGCGGTGGGTCTGCTGCTGATGGCCGGCTGGACCTTGAGCATCGATGTTCTCACCCATTTTGCGCCGGGACTTCCGCGTGTCTCGCGGATCACCGCGCTCGGGTTCATCCTGAGTGGCGCCTCCGTTTTCTTGAGCACGACGCGGCTCGCGCGTGCGTCGGCCGTGGCGGCTTCGCTCGTCATCGGCATCGGGCTGCTGGTGTTGCTGCGGTACAGCCTGTCGTGGGACGCGTACATCGACCAGTTCACCCTGGATCCGATACCTGCGGACGGCGGCGACGAGCCGGTGCCGCGCATGGCGCCGTCTACCGCCGTGGCGTTCTGCTGCCTCGGGGCGTCCATCCTCTGCTCGCGCTGGAAGGTGGCTTCGATCGCGTACCAGACGCTCGCGGTCACGGTGATCGTCGTCGGCTGGCTCGGGATCTCACGCTACGCGTTCGGCAGCGAGACGTTCATCCCGTTCGTCAACGTCGCGGCGCATGCCTCCGTCGTCTTCCTGCTGCTCGGCGCCGCGGTGCTCACCCTGCGCACCGACGTCGGCATCGCGAAGCTGCTGGTGAGCGAGGGCGTCGGAGGGGCGATGGCGCGACGCCTGCTGCCGGCCGCGATCATCGTGCCGCTGCTGGGCGGGGTGCTCGCACTCTACTTCGAGCGCAATGGGCTGCTGCGCATCGAGTCCGCGGTTTCGCTGTTCGCGCTCGTGGGCGTCGTCGCCTTCGCGACGTTCGTGCTGGCCAATGCGGACCGCAGTGAGCGCGCGGACGCGTCGCGCCGCGCCGCCGAGCGCGCGCTGCGCGTTTCCGAAGAGCGTTACCAGCTCATCGTCGAGACGGCGCTCGACGCCGTGATCACGATGAACGCAACGGGCTTCATCACCGGGTGGAATTCGCAGGCCGAACGCGTTTTCGGCTGGTCACGCGAGGAAGCGCTCAATCGCGAACTCGCCGAGCTCATCATCCCCGAGCCGCAGCGCACCGCGCATCGCCACGGCATGCGGCGCTATCTCGATACCGGCGCCGGGCGCATGCTCAACAAGCGCATCGAACTGACGAGTCTGCACCGCGACGGTCACGAGTTCGCGGTCGAGGTCGCGATCACGCCCGTCGGCTTCGCGCAGGAGCTGGTCTTCAACGCGTTCGTGCGCGACATCACGAGCCGGACACGCGCCGAGTCGGCGCTGCGCGAGAGCGAGCAGCGTTTCCGCACCACGGCCAACGCGGCCCCCGTGCTCATCTGGATGAGCGGGAAAGACAAGAAGCGGACGTGGTTCAACCAGCGCTGGCTCGACTTCGTCGGGCGCGCAATCGAACAGGAACTCGGTGACGGCTGGTGCGACAACCTGCATCCCGCGGACTTCGACCGTGCGCTCGATACTTATAACGCTGCGTTCGACGCGCGCCGGCCCTACGAGATGGAGCACCGACTGCAGCGCGACGACGGCGCCTGGCGCTGGCTGCTCGAACGAGGCACGCCGAACGTCGGGCCCGACGGCGCCTTCGAGGGATACATCGGCACCTGCATCGACATCACCGAGCACCGCGAGACGCTGGCGCAGCTGCGCGAATCGCGCGCGCGATTCAAGACGCTGACCGAGTCGCTGCCCCAGATGATCTGGACCTGCCTGCGGGACGGCTACTGCGACTATCTATCCCGTCAGTGGCTCGACTACACGGGTCGCAGCGAGGCGCAACAGCTGGGACAGGGCTGGCTCGAACAGATCCACCCCGACGACCGCGCGAAGGCGCAGCTCGAATGGTCGCGCGTCATCGGCAACGGAGACACGTTCGACACGAGCTTTCGCATCCGCCGATTCGACGGCGTCTATCGCTGGTTCAAGACGCGCGCGGTCCCGCTGCGGGATCCCGCGGGCCGCATCCTCAAGTGGTTCGGCTCGCACACCGACATCGAGGATTTCGTGGTCTCGGAACGCCGCCTCAAGGTGCAGCTCGAGCGCATGCAGCTGCTCGATCGCGCGACGCACGCGATCGGCACGCATCAGCAGGATGTCCGCCGGGTGTTCGCCGTCGTCCTGCGCAGCCTCGAGGACGACCTCGGCGTCGACTTCGGCATCGTGTGCACATACCAGGCCGAGCCGCAGCTGCTGACCGTCAACGCGGTCGGCGAGAAGAGCCTGTCGACGGCACGGAAGGTCGGGCTTCTCGAGCATGCACGCATCGAGATCGGCGAGGACGCGCTTGCGCGCTGCGTGCACGGCGAGCTCCTCTACGAGCCGGACATCGGCGAATCGAGGTTTCCATTCCCCGCGCGGCTGGCCACGGGCGGATTGCGCTCGCTGGTCGTCGCCCCGCTGATGACCGAGAACGAAATCTTCGGCGTGCTCGCGGTCGGCAAGTCCGGTGTCGACGCGTTCAGCGGCGATGACCGGGAGTTCCTGCGCCAGCTCTCGAGTCACGTCGCGCTCGCCGCGCACGGCGCGCGGCTCTACGGCGCACTCCAGGGCGCATACCAGGATCTGCGCCAGACCCAGCAGACGGTCATGCAGCAGGAACGGCTGCGCGCGCTCGGGCAGATCGCGAGCGGCATCACGCACGACATCAACAACGCGCTGTCGCCCGCGGCGCTGTACGTGCAGACCATGCTCTCGCACGACGCGACGATGTCGGAGCGCTCGCGCGACCATCTCGGCGTCATCCAGCGTGCCATCGAGGAGGTCGGGCGCACGGTTCAGCGCATGCGCGCTTTCTACCTGCCGCGCGGTCTCGAGTTCACGCTCGCGCCGGTCGACATCAATCAGCTGCTGCTCGAGGTCATCGACTTGACGCGCGCGCGCTGGACCAACATCCCGCAGGAGCGCGGCGTGGTCGTGCACGTCGAGAGCGATCTCGCGCCTGACCTGCCGAAGATCCTGGGTGCGCAGAACGAGGTGCGCGACGGATTCACGAACCTCCTGCTCAACGCGGTCGATGCGTTGCCCGACGGCGGCACCATCAAGCTGCGCACGCGCGCCGATGCGCGCGACGGCGAGGTGGTCGTGGAGTTCCAGGACGACGGTGTCGGCATGAGTGAAACCACGCGCAGCCGCTGCCTCGAGCCGTTCTTCACCACGAAGGGCGAGCGCGGTACCGGTCTCGGCCTGCCGATGGTGTTCGGCATGGTGCAGCGGCACGGGGGCGATCTCGACATCGAGAGCGAGCTCGGAAAAGGAACGACGATTCGCCTCACTTTCCCGCAGGCGCCCACCGGGATGAACGGCCAGCCGCCCGTGTTGAAGCTTCCGTCGCGGCCGTTGCGCATCCTGCTCGTCGACGACGATCCCTTGCTCCTGCGCAGCCTGCGCGACGCGCTCGAGCTGGACGAACACGAAGTCGTGACGGCGGAAGGCGGCCAGGCGGGCATCGACACGTTCGCGGCCGAGATCAAGGCCGGCCGGAACTTCGACGTGGTCATCACGGATCTCGGCATGCCGTACGTCGACGGCCGCAAGGTCGCCTCGCGCGTGCGCGCGCTCGCCGGGCACGTGCCGATCATCATGCTGACGGGCTGGGGCCATCGGCTGATCGCCACCGACGATCGACCGGAGAATGTCGATCGCGTGCTCAGCAAGCCGCCCAAGATCGCGGAACTGCGGTCGACACTTGGCGAACTCGCCCGGCCGAAGAGCTGAGCCGGACAACGCGCCGACCGGCTGTCAGACGGCCGGATGCGGCGCCCGCCGAAACTCTCTTTTCGAGACAGCGCGCGGCGTGTCGTCATTTACGCCGTAGTCTGCCGGGAGCATTTCCGGGAGATTCCAATGGTGGGAGAACTTCGGCTGGGGCCGGTCGCGCGCGGCCTGCTCACATACTTTCCGGCCATCAACGATCTGGTGCCCGAGAAGGCCGCCGGCGGCGCCACGACCTCGGCTACCTACTGCTACGGCGTGTGGCTCAAGCACCTCACGATGCTGCACGAGCACGGCTTCCGCGGAACACCCGCGACGATCGCCGAGCTCGGACCGGGCGACTCGATGGGCGTCGGCCTTTGCGGCCTGTTGTCGGGCGCCGATCACTACGTCGGCCTCGACGTCATCGCCCACACCAACACGGCGCGAAACCTCAAGGTGCTGGACGAACTCGCGCTGAAGTTTCGCGACCGCACGCCGAATGTCGACAAGGGCTGGCCGTACTTCCACACCCTCCTCGACGAGCGGGCGTTTCCGCGCCATGTCCTCACCAACGAGCGGCTCGACGCCTCGCTATCGCCCGGACGCATCGCGTCGATCCGGCAAGCCATCGCGTCGCCGTCGCTCGCGCGGGACATCACCGCCGAGTACAAGGCGCCCTGGTTCGATCCGCGCATCGTGGAGGCGGACACGGTCGATCTCATCGTGTCGCAATCCGTGCTCGAACACGTCGTCGACCTGCCGGCGACCTACCAGGCGCTCTACCAGTGGCTGAAGCCCGGCGGCTGGATGTCACACCAGGTCGACTTCAAATGTCACGGGCTCACGAAGAGCTGGAACGGCTATCGCGCCTGCTCCGAGGGCATGTGGGCGCTGGCGCTCGGCAAGCGGCCCTTCATGATCAACCGGCAACCGCCGTCCGTGCACCTGCGGCTCCTCCGGGAGGCGGGCTTCGAACTCGTCCACCACGAGAAATTTCTGCGCCAGGACGGCATTCGCCGCGAGGCGCTCGCGCCGATGTGGGCGGATATCTCCGAGGACGATCTGAACTGCTCCGGGCTCTACGTCATCGCGACCAAGTAGCGCACGTCGTCGCGAGCTAGCGCGCGCACACCTCGTAGTCGAAGGCGATCTTCATCTCTTTCCCGCCCTCGCCCGGACCCGCGATCTCGGCGTACAAGCCGTCCTTCGTGCGCCGGTACTCGACGCGCTTCGGGAAGTCATGCGCCGGATTCTCGAACTTCGCCCAGTCAGGCCCGCCCGCGGTTTGCACGAACCGCACCGGCGGCTGACCTTGCGGCTGCGCGACGTAGCTCGCTACGCCGCCCTGCCACTCGATGCGCAGATATTCGAAGCTCGCGGTCGTCGCGCCCTTCACCGTGCGTGACAGCCCCAGCATGATGTCGCCGCGGGCGCCCAGCCACTGCTCCTCGATGAACTGGCCGTTCGACTCCGAACACCAGTGACCGATGAACCAGTCGAGCTGCGACTTCGGCGTACTGGATTGGGCTGACGCCGCCAGGGTGACCGCGGCCACCAACATCGACACGAGTTTGTTTGTTTTCATGGCGCCAATCTATGCGACCGCACGCCGGCGACGCTTGAACAAATGCGCAGGTTGCCGGTACAAGTTCGCCGTGGACTACCAGGAGTTCCCCGTCCCCGATGCGTTGCGGCGCCACTTCGCCTGCGTATGGCGTCTCACCGGCGCGATGCCGCACGCCGGCGTCCAGACCATCTACCCCGACGGACGCTGCGAGCTGATTGCGAAACTCGGCGGGAAGTCGCGCTTGTGGGATGCCGTCGCCGGCTGGCACGACCAGGCGCCGACGCTGTTCGCCGCGCAACGCGTGACGGCAGTCCGTTTCGAGCCGCTCGGTGCGATGAATGACGTCGCCGTGCGGATCCAGCCGGCGGCGTCGGCCGTGATCGCCGGCGACCTCTCCGCGCTGCGCGACCGTGTGGTGAACCTCGCGTCCCTGAACGGTCCGCTGAGCCGGTCGTTCGCCGCGGCCGCGCGCGAATTTGCGGGCGGCGAGCCGGAGAAGATGTGGAACCTGCTGACGCGCCTCGCCGCGGAACATCCGATCGACGCCCGGATCGAGGCGGCGGCCGCACGCCTCGAGGCGACCGGTGGCGGGGCGCGCATCGACGCCCTCGCGCGCGCCGCGTCTTGGAGCGTACGGTCTCTTCAGACCCGCTTCCTCGCGGCCGTGGGCCTCACTCCCAAGGAATTCGCACGGGTCGTCCGCCTTCAGGCGACGCTGCGCGCGCTCGACGGCGATTCACCGCTGGTCGACCTCGCGAGCGATTCGGGCTTCTCCGACCAGGCACATGCCACGCGCGAGATCAAACGCGTGACTGGGCTCACGCTCGCGCGGCTGCGCGACGAACTCCATCGCGACCGCGATGGGACCGCGGCGATCGAGATCGCTGCGGCATTCGTCCGCGGTGGGTCCGGTTAGCCCGAGATGGGGATGTGGGTGTCGTGCCAGCGGCGCGCGAGGAGCCAGCTCAGCGAGGCGAGCGAAGTCAGCGCGAGCGACGTCCACGCGATCCACTGCAGGTTCGCGAGCACGAGCGGCGCGATGATGCCCAGCACGGCGGCCGTGATGAGCAGCGCGACGAACGACTGCGCCGACGCGGCCGTGCCGCGCGCGGCCGGGAACAGATCCAGCATTCGAAGCGTGAGCACGGGGAAGGCGAGCTGCGCGCCGAACGCGCCGAGGTACAGCAGGGCCTGCTGCAGGCCGATCGGCGGCGCATCGATGGCCGAGTAGACCAGCACCCGCAGCGCGGCGCCGGCGAATGTCAGGCCCAGGCCGATCCAGACCTGCTTCACGATGGGCATCCGTCCGGCGAGGCGGCCGGAGAGGAACGCGCCGGTGAGGATGCCGGAGATGACCGGCAGGAAGAGCTGCCAGTATGACGTCTCGCCCATGTTCCAGTGCTTCTCGACGATGGCCGGCGCCGAACCGATGTAACACGCGATCGAGCCGAAGTTCACCGCCGCGGCGAGCGCGAGCATCAGGAATTCGGGATGCCGGAGCACCGTCCACGAAGTGGCGGCGAGGTTTCGCGCGCTGAAGGGAATGCGGGCCGCGGGAGGCAACGTCTCCGGCAATCGCCACCAGGCCGAGGTCGCGAAGATGAGCCCGCAGACGACCATTACGCCGAACACGGCGCGCCAGCCGAATGCCACGTGTACCCAACCGCCGATGATCGGGGCGGCCGCGGGCGCGATCGCGAAGATCATCGTCGTGAGGTTCATGAGTTTCTGCGCGCGCGGGCCTTCGTAGAGATCGCGGATCACGGCGCGGCCGACGATCACGCCCACGCCCGCCGTCACGCCCTGCAGCACGCGCGCCGCGATGAGCGACGCATAGTTCGGCGCGAACATGCAGGCGATCGATCCGACGGTGTACAGCGCCATGCCGCCGATCATCACGGGCCGGCGGCCGATGGAGTCGGCCAGTGGCCCGTGCACGAGCGAGGCGAACTCGAACGGCAGCATGTACGCCGTCAGCACCTGCTGGAGTTGCCAGGCGTCGACCCCGAGCGCGGCTTCCATCGCGTGGAAGGCCGGGAAGAACGTGTCGATGGAGAACGGACTCACCATCGACAGGCCGCCGAGGAGCACGGCCAGAAGATAGTACCCGGGCAGCCTGGCTTGCACTCAGCTCCGCAGCGATTTCAGGAAGGTAGGCGCATCCTGCCCGCTTTCCAGCACTTCGACGAGCGCCGAGCCGACGATGACGCCGGCCACGTGCCCTTCGAGCTGCTTCACCTGGTCACGCGAGCGGATGCCGAACCCCGCGCACACCGGCTGCTTCGAGGCGCTGCGGACGGCGTCGAGGTAGTTGGTCACCTCGGCGGGCACGGCGGCATTGCGCCCGGTGGTGCCGGTCATCGTCACCGCGTACACGAAACCCTGCGAGGCGGCGCAGAGCTGCTTCAAGCGCTCCGGCGGCGTCACGGGCGTCACCATCTGGATGAGCGCGATGCCGTGCGCATCGAGCGCCGCGCGGAAATCCGCGCTCTCGTCGTAGGGCAGGTCCGGCACGATGAAGCCGCACACGCCCGCCTTCGCCGACTCGGCCGCCAGCTTCTCGAGGCCGAATGCGAGCAGGGGATTGAGATAGCTCATGAGCACGAGCGGCGCCTTGGGCCTGGTCATCGCCTGCAGCTCGGCGAGCAGCCAGCGCAGCGTGAAGCCCTGCGCGAGCGCCTCGCGGCTCGAGCGCTGGATAGTGACGCCGTCGGCCATGGGGTCCGTGAACGGCACACCGATTTCCACGACATCGGCCTCCGAGCCGATCTTCGCGAGGTCGTCGCGGAAGCGGTCGAGGCCCGGATAGCCGGCCGTCAGGAACGCGACGATGGCGGTCCCGCCGCGAGCCTGGGCGACCGCGGCGCTGATCTTCTCGCGGGGCGTCATTCTTTCACCGCGAGCAACGTGCGCTGCAGGGTCGGCATGTCCTTGTCGCCGCGGCCCGAGAGGCCGATGAGCACGGCCTTGCCGGGATTGGACTTCGCCCAGCGCTTCGCACCCGCGAAAGCATGCGCGGATTCGATCGCCGGCAGGATGCCCTCGAGGCGGCAACATTCGGCGAGCGCAGCGAGTGAGTCGTCGTCGGTCGCGGCTTCGTAGCGCACGCGTCCGGCCCACAGCAGCAGCGAATGCTCGGGCCCGACGCCGGGATAGTCGAGACCGGCGGACACGGAATGCGTCTCCTGGATCTGGCCGTCCGCGTCCTGCAGCAGCAGCGAATACGCGCCGTGCAGGACGCCGGGTCTGCCGTATGCGAGCGTCGCGGCGTTGTGGCCGAGCTTGTCACCCGTGCCGCCCGCCTCGATGCCGATGATCTCCACCGAGGCGTCGCCGATGAACGGGTGGAACAGGCCGATGGAGTTGGACCCGCCGCCGACGCAGGCCATGACGGCGTCCGGTAGTTTGCCCGTGCGTTCGAGGAACTGCCGGCGCGCTTCCTTGCCGATCACCGACTGCAGCTCGCGCACGAGATACGGGAACGGATGGGGTCCGACGGCGGAGCCTATGATGTAGAAAGTGTCGGTCGGATTGGCCACCCAGTCGCGGAACGCCTCGTCGATCGCGGCGCGCAGCGTCTGGTCGCCGCTCGTGACCGGCACCACGGTGGCACCCAGCAATTTCATGCGCCCGACGTTTGGCGCCTGGCGTTCCATGTCGACGGAGCCCATGTACACCGTGCACGGCAAGCCGACGCGCGCGCAGGCCGCCGCGGTGGCGACGCCGTGCTGGCCGGCGCCGGTCTCCGCAACGATGCGCTTGACGCCCAGCCGCTTCGCGAGCAGCGCCTGGCCGAGCGCGTTGTTGATCTTGTGCGCGCCGGTGTGCGCGAGATCCTCGCGCTTGAACCACACCTCCGCGCCCCAGGCAGCGGACATCTTCGGCGCATGCGTGAGCGCCGTGGGCCGGCCCACCCAGTTGGCCAGCTCGCGCGCGAGCTCCGCCTGGAAATCGGCGGCGTGCAGGTGCTGTTTCACCGCGGCGTCGAGGTTCTCGAACGCGGCGAACAGGGTCTCGGGAACGTAACGCCCGCCGAACGGGCCGAATCGTCCGCGCGCGTCGGGAAATTTCCCGGCGAGCTCGTCGGCGAGTAGTTGGGCGGCATTGTCGGATTTCATGCATTGATCTCCACGGCCGCGAGACGGGTCGCCGCCACGAATTCCTCGATCAGTCGGGTGTTCTTCACGCCGGGCGATTCCTCGACGCCGCTCGACACGTCGACCCCGAACGGGCGGACGTGGCGCATCGCGGCCGCGACGTTGCGGGGATCGAGCCCGCCCGCGAGGATCAGCTCGCAGTGCCAGGCCAGTTCGGCGGCCGCGTCCCAGTCGCTCGTGCGGCCGCTGCCGCTCACGGGACCTTCGAACAGGATGCGCCCGGGCAGCGCGCAGGCCGGGCACGGCCCTGAGCGCAGCACCGGCAGCACGGACAACTCGCGCGGCAAGTCGAGTTTCGCGAGGTCGTCGAGGTCGGTCTGCAGGATATCCGGACGGAATTCGCGCAGGATCTCGTCGACCAGCGACTGCGTCGGATGACGCGTGACGGCCACGCAGGCCGCGCGATGTCGCGCCGGCCGCGCGAGTTCGTTGGCACGCGCGGTGTCGACGCGGCGCACGGACTCCGCGAATACGAAGCCGATCGCATCGGCTTCGCAGGCGATCGCCGCGTCCACCGCGGACGGCGTCGTCATCCCGCAGATCTTGATGAACGGACGCGGGCGGCTGACCCGGTTCTCCAGGTCCTGGTTCATCGGCGCTGCTCCGCGACCGCGCGGGCCTCGGCCAGCATCGCCTGCGTCAGCGCCGCCGGATCGGCGGCGGACATGAGGGCGCTGCCGACCAGCGCGAGGTCGTAACCGCAGGCCGCGACGCGGGCGGCGTCCGCCGCGGTCGCGACGCCGCTCTCGGCGACGCGCTTCACGTCGCGCGGCAACGCGGCCGCGAGTCGATCGAGGCGCCCGGGCACCACCTCCAGCGTCACCAGGTCGCGCGAGTTCACGCCGACGAGCAGCAGATCGCGGCGTGCAGGCCGCGCGTCGATGAGCTTCCGCGCGAGCTCGATGTCGCGCTCGTCGAAAGCTTCGAGCAGCACGAACATGCCCTGGTCGATCGCCGTGTCGACGACCTGCTCCAGGTCGAGGCGCGGGATCATGCGCAGGATCGCGAGCACGCCGCCCGCACCGGCGTAGCGACCCTCGAGCACCTGGTATGGATCGACGAGGAAGTCCTTGCGCATCGCCGGCACGGACAGCGGCCGCAGTGCGCGCGCGCCTTTCTCCAGATCGGCGAGCGAGCCGTCGAACCGGCTCGGTTCGGTGAGGATGGAAACTGCCGCGGCACCGGCCTGCGCGTACGTTGCGACGCGGGCACCCACGTCTTCGACCCCCGCTGGCCTGAGCAGGCCGGCGGCGGGCGAGCGCAGTTTCACCTCCGCGATGAGATCGAACGCGCCGAGTATCAGCGCCGGCGCAGGCCCGAAATCCCGCAGCCGCGCGCGCAGCTCTCGCTCGGGTAGTTCGGCCTGCGCGGCAGCCGAGCGCACGCGCGACGCGGCTGCCATGCCCGCCAGGAAGTCGCCCGCGGGAACTGCGCTCATGCGGCTCCCCGGGAGCCGAAGGCCGTGAGCGCATCGAGCGTGCGGCGCGCGGCGCCGCCGTCGATGGCCGCGCGCGCGATCGCCACGCCGTCTCGCGGGTTCGCCACGCGGCCGACGATCTCGAGCGCGAGCGCGGCGCCGAGCAGCAGCGCGTCCCGATGCGGGCCGTGGTCCGACCCGTCGAGCACCGCGCGCAAGGCCCGCGCGTTCGACGCCGAGTCGCCGCCCGCCAGGTCGCGCGCGCCGCACAGATCCAGGCCGTAATCGGACGGACTGCGGATTTCCGCTTTCACGGAACCCGGCCGGACGTCGAGGACGGTGAAGGGTCCGAGTGGCGTGGGCTCGTCCCAACCTTCCGCACCGTGCACGACGAACGCGCGCTCGATGGGCAGTCCCGACAACGCGTCCGCCATGAGCTGCGCAGTAGGCAGGTTGAAGGCGCCCGTGAGCTGGAACAGCGGCGCGGCCGGATTCGTGAGCGGCCCCAGGATGTTGAACACGGTGCGCACGCCCATCGCCTGCCGCACCGGCGCGACGGCCTTCATCGCAGGGTGGTAGTGAGGCGCGAACAGGAAAGTGAACCGCGTCGCCGCGAGACAGGCGCCGGCGGCGGCCTCGTCGAGCGGCAGTGCGAGACCGAGCTGTTCGAGCACGTCCGCGCTGCCGGACTTGCTCGAGACGGAACGATTGCCATGTTTCACCACGTCCACGCCGCAGGCGGCCGTCAGCAGCGCCGCGCCGGTGGAGAGGTTGAAGCTGCCGGAGGCATCGCCGCCGGTGCCGACGATGTCGATGGCGCGCGGGCGCGCGGGGATCGCGGGACGCCGCGCGAGCCCGCGCATCGCGCGCGCGAAGCCGCGCAGTTCGTCGGCAGTGACGCCCTTGGAACGCAGGGCGGCGAGCAGCGCGCCGGAGAGCGCCGGCGGCGTCTCCGGCGAGGTCAGCGCGCGCAGGAGGTCCCCCGCTTCGTCCTCGCTCAAGGCGCGGCCAGACAGAAGTTGCTCGAGCGTGTCGCGCAGGATCATTGGCGCCCGCCGCTCATCTTCAGGAAATTGCCGATGAGCCGCGGACCCTCGGGCGTCAGCACGCTCTCCGGGTGGAACTGCACGCCTTCGACTTTCAGCGTGCGATGGCGCACGCCCATGATCTCGCCTTCGCGCGTCTGCGCCGTCACTTCCAGGTCGGCGGGCAGCGTGTCCGCCTGCGCGATCAGCGAGTGATAGCGGCCGACTTCGGTGTCCGCGCCCAAGCCTGTGAACAATCCCTTGCCGTCGTGCGAGACCGGAGACGTCTTGCCATGCATGAGACGCGGCGCCCGGACGACCTTTCCGCCGAACACCTCGACGATGGACTGGTGCCCGAGGCACACGCCGAACACCGGCACCTGCCCGGCGAACGCGCGGATCATGTCCATGCTGACACCGGCGTCGTACGGCGTGCCCGGGCCCGGCGAGATGCACAGGTGCGTGGGCGACAGCGCCTTCGCCTCGTCGACGGAGATCTCGTCGTTGCGGCGCACGTCCACCTCCGCGCCCAGCACCATGAAGGCCTGCACGAGGTTGTAGGTGAACGAATCGTAGTTGTCGATCAACAGCAGGCGGATGCTCACAGGCCTTCCCCCGCGAGCTTCAGCGCGCGCGCCATGGCCCCGCTCTTCGCGACGACCTCTTCGTATTCCGAGCGCGGCACGCTGTCGGCGACGACGCCGGCGCCCGCCTGGTAGCTGTACTCGTCGCCGCGGAACACGAGCGTGCGGATCGTGATCGCCTGGTCCATGTCGCCCTTGGCGCCGAAGTAGCCGATGGTGCCGCCATAGAGGCCGCGGCGCACGGGTTCCAGCTCGTCGATGATCTCCATCGCGCGCACTTTCGGCGCGCCGACGAGCGTGCCCGCCGGAAACGTGGCCGCGAACAGGTCGAAGGCATCGCTGCCGGGACGCAGCCGGCCCTTGACGCCGCTCACGATGTGCATCACGTGACTGTAGCGCTCGATCACGCGGTATGGATCGACGTGCACGCTGCCCGCCTGCGCGACGCGCCCGAGATCGTTGCGCGCGAGGTCGACGAGCATCACGTGTTCCGCGTTCTCCTTCACGTCGGCGAGCAATTCCTGTTCGCGCCGGACGTCCTCGGCCGCATCGTCGGCCCGCGGGCGTGTGCCGGCGATGGGGCGCAGCTGTGCGTTGCCGGCGGCATCCACCTTCACGAGGGCCTCGGGCGAGGAACCGACGACGGTCACGTCGCCGAGCCGGCAGTAGTACATGTAAGGAGAAGGATTGATGAGGCGCAGCGCGCGATACGCCTCGAACGGATCGAGCGAGTGGCGTCCCGAGAAGCGCGACGACAGCACGAGCTGGTAGACATCGCCAGCGGCGATGTACTCCTGCGTGCGCTGCACGCCGGCCACGTACTCGTCGCGCGACAGCGATCCCTGCGCCTCGGAGTAGCGGCCGTCGGGGCTCGTGCCCGCACTGCCGTAGTTTGGCAGCCCGCCGCGCAGCGCCTTCATGACCTCGCGTCGCAACGACTGGCGCTGCGCTTCGCTGCCGGCGTGCAACAGCGCGATGCCGCGCGTCAGGTGATCGAACACGAGCATCGACTCGGGCGCCACGTAGTGCAGGTCCGGCACCGGGGAATCCGCGCGGGCGTTCGCCGGCAGCCGCTCGAACCAGCGCACGACGTCGTACGAGGAATAGCCGACCAATCCACCCGCCAGCGGCACGCCGGCCATCTCGGGCAGCGGCTTGGGCGCGGCGGCGAGCGCGTTGCGCAGGGCGTCCAGCAACGCCGCCTTGTCCGCCGGCCGCGGCATCTTCGCCTGGCCCACCGTGAGCCCGGAGGCATCGAGCTTCACCTCGAGGCAGGCGCCGAAGCCGATGAAGGAGTAGCGGGCGAGGCGCTCGCCGCCCTCGACACTCTCGAGCAGGAAGCGCGGGTTGAACGCGCCCAGCTTCGCGAACGCCGACACGGGGGTGTCGAGATCACCGGCGATGTCGAATGGCGGTTTCACCGCGTCAGTTCCTTCTCGTGCAATTCATCCAGGCAACAAAAAACCCATCTCTGGCAGCACCGGAGATGGGTTCCTTGGAAATCGTATGTCAGGTCAGACGAACAAGACGGATCCGGGAGGCCCTCTCCTCATGGGAGGCGCCACCACCAGACTTTGCGAATGCTGTTCTGAACCATGGGGCGGCGAGTATCGCCGTCGCTTCGACATCGCGTCAAGGCTCCGCAAGGTTTAGGATTTCGGCCTGACAACGGGGGCTCGAATGGCGGATTACGAAAAGTTGGGCGCGTTCTATCTCGGACGCGAATACGACGCTACCGCGGGCGCGTTGAAGCCCGACCTGGTGCTCTACGACTCGAAGGACCTCACGACGCATGCCGTGTGCGTCGGCATGACCGGGTCGGGCAAGACCGGCCTGTGCATCTCGCTGCTCGAAGAGGCGGCGATCGATGGAGTGCCGGCCGTCTGCATCGACCCGAAAGGCGATCTCGCCAACCTGTTGCTGACGTTCCCGAACCTCGCGCCCGCGGATTTCGAGCCGTGGGTGGACGCGGGCGACGCGGCGCGCAAGGGACTGAGTACCGCCGATTTCGCCGCCAGGACCGCCGAGACCTGGAAGAACGGCCTCGCCGAGTGGGACCAACAGCCCGACCGCATCGCGCGCCTGCGCGCCGCCGCCGAGGTTTCCATCTACACGCCGGGCGCGGAGACGGGCATCCCGCTGTCCGTGCTCCGTTCGTTCGCGCCGCCGGCGGACCTCGCCGATTCCGGTGCGTTGCGCGACCGGGTGGGCTCGGTCGTGAGCGGCCTGCTCAGCTTGTTAGGCGTCGACGCGGACCCGATCGGCTCGCGCGAACACATCCTGCTCGCGAACATCCTCGAGGGCGCCTGGCGAAAGGGCCTTTCCCTCGACATGACCGGTCTCATCCAGGCGGTGCAGAAGCCCGCCTTCGACAAGCTCGGCGCGTTCGATCTCGAGACCTTCTTCCCCGCGAAGGATCGCGTGAAGCTCGCGATGCAGTTGAACAACCTCATCGCCTCGCCCGGCTTCGCGACGTGGATGTCGGGAGAGCCGCTCGACGCGCAACGGCTGCTGTTCACGCCCCAGGGCAAGCCGCGGATCTCGATCATCTCGATTGCGCATCTAAACGACGCCGAGCGCATGTTCATCGTGACGCTCGTGTTGAACGAGATGATCTCCTGGATGCGCAACCAGTCGGGTACATCTTCGCTGCGCGCCATCCTCTACATGGACGAGATCTTCGGCTACTTCCCGCCGACCGCGAACCCGCCGTCCAAGCAGCCGATGTTGACGCTGCTGAAACAGGCGCGCGCGTTCGGGCTGGGCTGCGTGCTGGCGACGCAGAATCCCGTCGACCTCGACTACAAGGGCCTCGCGAACTGCGGTACGTGGTTCATCGGCCGCCTGCAGACGGAGCGCGACAAGCTGCGCGTCATCGAGGGCCTCAAGTCCGCGCTGCCGGATGCCGACGGATCGAACCTCGAAGGCCTGATGTCGAATCTCACGCAGCGCGTCTTCCTCATGCGCAACGTGCACGACGATGCGCCGGTGCTCATGAAGACCCGCTGGGCGCTGTCCTATCTACGCGGCCCGCTCACCGGACCCGAGATCACGCGCGTGATGGCCACAGCGAAGGCCGCGGCGCCCGCGCCGGCCGCCACTTCCGCCGCGACCGCCCCTGCCTCCCCCGCTGCCGCGCGCCCCGCCGTCGGCGCCGGCATCGCCGAGTATTTCCTGCAGCCGACCAAGGGTTCGGGTCCCGTGCTCTACAAGCCGATGGTGTCCGGCTTCGCGAAGCTGCACTACGTCGATTCCAGGCTGGCGCTCGACGAGTGGCAGACCGTCGGGGTGCTCGCGCCTTTCGACGACGGTGGCGGCAACGCGGCATGGGCCGACGCATCCGCGGACGCGCAGCTCAAGACGCGGCTCGCCGGTGGCCCGGCGCCGGACGCCGAATACGGTGAACTGCCCGGACCGGCGCTGCGCGCGGCCAGCTACGCAAGCTGGGCGAAGTCGCTGCAGTCGCATCTCTACGAGACCGCGCGCGCGCAGGTGTTCTTCGCCGCGGCGTTCAAGGCCGCGTCCAGGCCGGGCGAGAGCGAAGGCGATTTCCGTTCGCGGCTCGGGCTCGCCGCGCGCGAGAAACGCGACGCGGCGGTCGCCGACCTGCGCAAGAAATGGCAGACGAAGCTGCAGCAGCTCACCGACCAGATCCGCCGCGGCGAAGAACGCCGCGAGCGTGAGAAAAACCAGCTGAATCAACAACGTATGCAGACTGCCGTGAACGTGGGTACGACGATCCTCGGCGCCTTGTTCGGCCGGAAGACCATATCCGCCACGAGCATTGGCCGCGCCGGTACCGCCGCGCGCTCCGCGTCGCGCTGGGGCAATGAATCGCAGGACGTGGCTCGTGCCGAGGAGAGTCTCGAAGTGCTTCAGCAACGACTCGCCGATGCGCAGCGCGAAGTCGAAGCGGAAGTGGCGCGCCTGGAAGGCACCCTCGACTCGGCGTCGATCTCGCTGCAGACCATCGACGTGCCTGCGCGCAAATCGGACATCGCCGTCGGCGAAGTGGCGCTCGTGTGGACGCCTTGGCGCAAGGGCGCCGACGGCTTCCCGGCGCCGGCATACTGAACAGGGAGACGATCATGAAAGAACTCGTGGACATGCTGACGAAGAAACTCGGGGTTTCCGGAACGCAGGCCGAAGGCGGCGCGGGCGTGCTGCTCAAGGCCGCCCAGCAAAAACTCGGGGCGGCTGATTTCGGCAAGATGCTGGGCGGCGTCCCGGGCCTCACCGATCTCATGAAGAAGGCGCCGGCAGCGGGTGGCGGTGGCGGGCTCGGCGGGTTGTTAGGTGGACTCGCGGGCGCCGTGGGCGGAAATGCCGCGCTCATCGCCACCATCGTCGGGGGCTTCTCCAAGCTCGGCCTCAAGGCCGATGACGCGAAGAGGTTTGCGCCGATCATCCTGGGTTACCTGCGCACCAAGGTCGGCCCGGACGTGGCGTCGAAACTCGAAAGCGCACTCAAGGGCTGACGATGCCGTCATTCGATGCCGTCTCCGAGCTCGATTCGCACGAGCTGACCAACGCCGTGGACCAGGCGAACCGCGAACTCACGCAGCGGTTCGACTTCAAGGGAATCGATGCAACCTTCGAGCTCAACGAGAAGGAATTCACGGTGCAACTCAAGGCACCCGCGGAGTTCCAGCTCAAGCAGATGATGGACATCCTCACGCAACGGCTCGGCAAACGCGGCATCGAGGCCAAGTGCCTGGACAAGAAGGATCCGGTCACGAATCTTGCCGAGGCGCGTCAGGACGTAGTGCTTCGTCATGGCATCGACCAGGACACGGCCAAGAAACTGCAGAAGATGCTCAAGGACTCGAAGATCAAGGTTCAGGCGCAGATCCAGGGCGACCATCTGCGCGTGACGGGCAAGCAGCGGGATGATCTGCAGCAGGCGATGGCGCTGATACGCAAGGCCGAAGTCGACCGGCCACTGCAGTTCAAGAACTTCCGCGACTGACAACCTCCAGGTGACCACCCCGGCACGAACTACAAGTTCGAGTCACGGCAGTCCGCTGCGCAGGTTCGCACGCCGCCATCCGGGCGGTCAGAAAGGCTCGGCCTACCGGGCGCGGAGCTTGATCGCGAACGTGTAACGGCCGATCGGACAATTCCGGTTGGGGGACTTGCCGGCATGGCGCACCGCGCCGTCGAACAGCAGCAGCCGGGCGGGTTTTGGCGTCACCGCGATCTCGGCATCGCCCGCGTCGCTGTAGAACAGCGTTTCGCCGCCCCACTCCGTATCCCAGCGTTCGCACAGGAACCAGAGGGCGGTCAACTCGCGCGCATTCGCGACCGCATCGACATGCGGCAGCAGCGTGTCGCCGAACGACGCGAAGTTGGTGTACACGCGGTACGGCAGGTAGCGCTCATCGGGACGTACGCTCGCGATCGCTCGCTCCGTCGCGTGCCACAGAGAGGTCTTCGGCAGGTTCTCGACCGGCATCTCGCACACCCAGTGCCGGAATTCCTGCGTCTCCGCGCGCGCGGCTTCGGTACGCGTGAAGGATGCCTGGGTGATCGCGGTGTAGTAGCGCGCGCATTCCTCGACGGACACGAGGCCATCGAACACGAACACGTCGCGCCCGCCGACCTGGCTGCGTCGCGATGGCTCGCTCACGCCATCTTCTCCTTCATCGCCACGGGTGCCGCGGCGCAGTTCGCGCGAATGTAGTCATCGTGCGTCGGGAAAGTGTCGACGCGCTTGCGGACGTCGCCGCTCATCAGGACGAAGCGACGCTCGAGCTCTTCTCGCGATGGGATGTCTGCGAACGGGTGCCAGCTGCGCGGACGCAAACCTTGCCCGTTGCAAATGGCGAACCAGCTGGCTTCCTTGAAGAGGTCTGCAACGGCGATGATGATGTCACCATTGCGCTCGTACATCTCCCAACGCTGACGAAGCGAATCCGGTTTGCGGATGGCGCGGCAGTGCCGCCAGAACGGCGTGTCGTCGCGCTCGGTGGCCGTGTAGTGCAGCACGAGCAGATCCCGGATTTCCTCCAGCTCGGCGCGGGCGAGAGAGTTGTATTTGTCGATCGTGGATTGCTCGACCGTATCGCGCGGCAGCATGAAGAGCAGCTTCGCCACGGCCGACTGTATCAAGTGAATACTCGTCGACTCGAGCGGCTCGAGGAATCCGCTCGCCAGACCGATGGCCACCACGTTCTTCTTCCACGCTTCCTTGCGTCTCCCTGCCACGAATCGCAGCGGCCGAGGAGCGGCGAGCGCCGCGCCGTCGAGGCGCGCGAGCAGACGAGTGGCGGCCTCGTCCTCGCCCAGGTACTGGCTGCAATACACGTAACCATTGCCGATGCGGTGCTGCAGGGGAATTCGCCATTGCCAGCCCGCCTCGCGAGCCGTCGAACGCGTGTAGGGCGTCGTCACGGGCACGCGCTCGCAAGGCACCGCCATCGCGCGATCGCAAGGCAACCACTCGCTCCAGTCTTCGTACCCCGCCTGCAGCGTCTGTTCGATGAGCAAGCCGCGGAAGCCGGAGCAGTCGATGAAGAAATCGCCGGCGACGACCCGGCCATCCTCTAGCCTGACGCTTTCGACGAATCCGTCCGTGCCGCGTTGCTGCACGTCGACGATGCGGCCCTCGGTCCTGACGACGCCCAGGCGCTCGGACATCCTGCGCAGGAAAGCTGCGTAAAGGCCGGCGTCGAAGTGATACGCGTACGCCATCGGCGGCAGCGGCAGCCGATCGTTCGACGCTGGCCTCCCGTAACGATTTTCGCGGCAGGCATTGACGTGCATGTTGAAGGCGTACTCCGGCAGCTTTCCTCCCTGCGCGCGATAGCGCAACCAGAAGTGATGGAAGTAGATGCCGTGCATCTGCACGCCGTAGTGCCCGAACGGATGGATGTACGAGTGACCGAGCCGGTACCAGTCGGCGAACTCGATGCCGAGCTTGAAACTCGCCTGGGTCGCGCGAATGAACTCGTTCTCGTCGATCTGCAACTGGCGGTTGAAGTCGGTGATCGGCGGGATCGTCGCTTCGCCGACGCCCACGATGCCGATGTCGTCGGACTCGACGAGCTCGAACGAAAGCCCGGCGCCCGCGCCGTGATGCGCGAAGGCGGCCGCCGTCATCCAGCCTGCGGTACCGCCACCGACGATAACGATCTTGCGGATTTTCTTGTGCATCACTTCTGGACCCGCCGGACGAAGTCGAGGTGCCGCGGCATCGAGGCCGCGAGTTGTTTCACATGATCGCGCAGCGCGCCGATCTCCTGCGCCGAGAACTTCTCGATCTGCAGACGGATCTGCAGCTCGAGCGAGTCGGGGGTCCGCCCGCCGCCGAGCAGCAGCCAGGCCCAGTCCGTTTCCTCGAAAGTCTCGTGGTCGTGCAGGTTGATGCGCCCGCCCGCGCCATACAGGTCGAGGCGTTCCGCGAGCCGCGCCGGCGGGTCTTTCGAGCGCACCGCGTCCCAGAAGGCGCCCGGGACGGTCGCCACCCGGTAGTGCGCCAGCGTGAAGTCGCGCAGCGCGTCGGCGTGCTCGGCCATGACGCGGTTGTATTCGTCGGCTTCGATCGTGCTCGCACGATCGAGCGGGAAGAGCTCGAGGAATCGCGCCAGCCCGAGCTGCGCGAGATGCAGTTCGGCGCCTGCCAACGGTTCGAGGGCAACGGAAGATTCGCCCACGGCCACGCAGTTGCCCGCCCAGAAGCGCCGACGCCGGCCGGCGCTGAAGCTCGTGAGCACGGGCTCGCCCGCGCGCGGTTCGAAAGCCTGCAGCTCCGCGCGCGCGACGGCTTCGTCCTCGAATCGGCTCGCGAACACGTGACCCACCAGGGAACCCGCGGCGAGCGGCGCGCGCCACCGCCAGCCTGCGGAACCCGCGAAGGTGCGCGTGAGCGCCGGCGGATCGTCGAGCGCGGGTGCAGTCGCGGACCACATCCGGTCGCAGGGCAGCCAGGCGGACCAGTCCTCGCGGTCGTCCCCCGTGACACGCGACATCAGGCTCGCCGCGGCGCCCGAGCAGTCGACGTAGTAGTCGGCGGTGATCTCGGCGCCGTCCGCGAGCACCAGCCCGGTGATGCAGCCGTTCTCTCCCACGCGAACGTCCCGCAGCGGGGCGCTCGTCTCGGTCGCGCCGAGACCGAGCGCGTGCGCGCGCAGGAAGCGCGAGTATCCGGCCTCGTCGAGGTGGAACCCGTACGTGAAGCCCGCAGTCAGCGCGCGGCCTTCGCCCATGGGTCGCGCGAATTTTCCGAGGGTCGCGGCAGTCCCCGCCAGCGAGAAGGACTCCGGCGCCTGCCGTCGTCCCGCGAGCAACTCGTTCAACAGGAACTTGTAGAACGGCGTGCCGGCCATCTCGGCGCCGATGTCGCCGTGCGCATGCAGCCAGCGGCTGCCCTCGCCTTGCCACCCGAAGTGTTCGGTGGCCAGCTTGAACGTGGCGCCGGTCTGCGCGAGCAGCGTGGATTCGTTCACGCCGAGCAGCGAATGCATGCCGCGCTGCGACGGCAGCGTCCAGCGGCCGATGCGCGCGGGTTGTGCCGGCGTCGCGACGACGCGCACGTCGAGCGGGCGCGCGCGAAACGCGCGCCGCAGGCCGGCGGCGACGATCCACGCCTCGACTCCATGGCCGGCCACCGCGATGTTGCGGAGCTGGCTCATGGCAGCGTCGCCGGGCAGTACATCTGCAGGAAGTCCTCGTGCATCGGCATGCGCGCGAGCGCGTCCTGAATGCTGTCGCGCACGCGCGTCAGATGCGTGCCGATATCGGTGCCGTGGGGCAGGTCGGCGCGCGCGTCGTGGCCGCGCGGCATCACTCGCTGGCCGAGATAGACCGCGAGCCAGCTCGGCTCCAGGAACAGCCCGTCCTTGTAGGTGACCACGTGACCGCGCGTTCGGAAGAGCTCCATCTTGTGCGCGAGGCTGTCGGGGATCGGCATCGTGCGGCAGTAGTTCCAGATCGGTGCGTCGTCACGCTCCGTCGCGTGGTAGTGGAGGATGAGGAAGTCGCGGACGCGGTCGTATTCCATCTCGATCCATCGATTGAAGGCATCGACGATGCGCGGGTCGAACCGGCCGGCGTCGGTGGATGGACCACTCGCCGGCGCCAGATAGTCGATCAGCGTCGTGATGGCGATCTGGATGAGATAGATGCTGGTGGACTCCAGCGGTTCGAGAAAGCCGCCCGACAGGCCGATGGCCACGACATTGCGGTTCCAGGTCTTGCGGCGACGGCCGGCAGTGAAACGCAACGGCCGGGGATCGGCGAGCTTCTGCCCGTCGAGGCGCTCCAGCAGGCGGGAAGCCGCCTCGTCATCGCTGATGAAGTGGCTGCTGTAGACATAGCCATTGCCCGTGCGGTGCTGGAGCGGGATGCGCCACTGCCAGCCCGCTTCGCGTGCGGTCGCGCGCGTATACGGCGTCAGAGGACCCGAGTTCTCGCAGGGCACGGCCATCGCGCGATCGCAGGGCAGCCACTTCGTCCACTCGTCGTAGCCGGTCTTCAACGCCTGCTCGATCAGCAGGCCGCGGAACCCCGAGCAGTCGATGAAGAGGTCACCGGTCACCACTTCACCGCTGTCGAGCTTTACGGACTCGACCCAGCCGTCTGCGGCGCGCAATTTCACGTCGACGATCCTGCCGTCGGTGCGCTGCACGCCGCGCGCCTCGGAGAAACCGCGCAGATACCTGGCGTACAAGGATGCGTCGAACTGGAACGCGTACCCGAACGTCGACAGCACCGAGCTCGGATCTTCGGCTGGCAGCGCGAACTTGTTGGCCC
The DNA here is from genome assembly GCA_902826225.1 of uncultured Pseudomonadota bacterium. GTDB lineage: Bacteria > Pseudomonadota > Gammaproteobacteria > Steroidobacterales > Steroidobacteraceae > CADEED01. The sequence continues at coordinate 22,501 of CADEED010000065.1, forward strand.
GGGAGGCCATGATCGGCAGCGAGTATTCCTCGATGGGTGTCGGATCGCCCGCCTCACGCTGCCGCAGCCAGTAGTGATGGAACGGGACGCCGGCGAGCCGCGAACCGTAGGCGCCGAAGGGATGGATGTACGAATCGCCGCGTCGCGCCCAGTCGACGAACTCGATGCCGAGCTTGAACGTGGCCTGCGTCTTCGCCATCAGCTCGCGTTCGTCGATGCCGATGCGGCGGTTGAAGAAGCGGATGTGCGGCAGCGTGGCTTCGCCCACGCCGACGATGCCGATCTCGCTCGATTCGATGAGGCGCACCTGCCGGTGCGCGGGGCCGAACACCGACACGAGTGCTGCCGCGGTCATCCAGCCGGCGGTACCACCGCCGACGATCACGATGCGGAGCGGGCCAGGCACGGGACTACGAAACCTCCAGCGGCGCTAAAGAAAAGGGCGCGCCGTATCCTATACGGCGCGCCCTATCAGTCAGAAACGCGAGTTACTGGAACCGGTAACGAACGCCGAGCTGCAGTCGCATGTCGTTCGTGAACCAGGACCGCGGCAACAGCAGGCCGTCGGCCGACACCTGTTGTCGCAGCACGGTCTCCTGCTCGGTCAGATTCTGGGCATCCAGGAAGATGTCCAGTCCGTCCGTGGGCTTGAAATGCACCGAGGCATCGAGCTGCCCGTAGGCATCCTGCCAGATCGGCAGCTTGACGCAGCAATCCGCCTGACTGATCAGGTAGTCGCTGCGCCAGTTGTACGCCAGGCGCGCCGAGAACTTCTGCTTCTCGAACATGAGCACCAGGTTGTATGCCTTGTCCGAGAAGCCCTCGAGCGGCAGGTCGGTGAAGGTGATGTTGGCATCCTGGTTGGTGCTGCCGTTGCCCGAGACGATCGTCACGCCCGAGTTGTTCACGCCCTGATTGTCGACGTACGTGAAGTTCGCCTGCACGCCGAAGCCGTTCCACGGCTCGGGGAGCCGGTCGAAGAAGG
>CADEED010000066.1 GCA_902826225.1 uncultured Pseudomonadota bacterium
TCGTCGTGCCGGCCGCGCGCCGGGGTCATGTCTGGGCGCCGGGATACTGGCACTGGAACGGCCGCAAACACGTCTGGGTCGATGGCCGCTGGCTGCGGGAACGGCGTGGCGAACGATGGGTTCCGGCTCACTGGGAAGAGAATCGTGCCGGCCGCTGGCATTTCGAGCCGGGCCACTGGGAACGCTGACTGCCTGCAGAACCTGTCCGGCCCTCGAGATCCCCAAGGGTGTTCCCTGGCCGCTCGACTAGCTAATCAGGCTTTTTCGCGAGGTACCGGGCCAGTGCCAGGACCTGAGCGCTGCTCAAGCCGGCGGCGAAGTCCCGCATGATCCCGCTCGTGACCACCTCGGCCAGGTAGCTTCGGCTGCGAACGGCCAGGAGTTCGCGCGGCGGCGTCCGGCCCTCGGGCTCGTCGTGGCAGACGGCACAGCGTTCGCGGTAAACGGCGGCGCCGTCGATCGACCGCCCGATGGCCCCGAAGGCCTGGACGCGATCGGTACCCACCAGCACGAGTCCGCGCGCGAACGCCGGTTCGTTGTACTTGCCGCTGGTCGCGAGCTCGCCCGGCTCGCTGCGCCACAGGAGCTCGAGCGACGTCGCGGCGAACGCGTAGAGCACCGGTTGCGGCGCGTTCCGTCCGGCGAGCGGCGCCATGCGGCGGGCGTTCTCGTCCAGTACCCACACGATCGGCTGCTCCGCGCCGTGGCTCGTGATGACGGGCGACCCTGGATTCTCCATCACCGTCTTCGACTCGAGCCGATCTATGCGCAAGTGCGATGCGCGCCCCTCGCCGGCGATCCGCAGCTTTGCGAGCGACGGCGCGATGTTCTCGGCAGCTCCGGCCGCGCGTTTGGTCGTGCCCGTGACGAAGACATACTGCCGCTCGCCGTCCCGAAAGTAGGCCGGCAACGAACGGGCGCGCGCGAGATCGAGCGCACCATCCTTCTCGGAGTACGGCCCGAACACGTTGAGCGGCCCGCGCCGGCCGAATTGTGGCTGGTCCTCCGGCGGCAGCAGCGATTGGTCGCTGGCGGAATCCGTGCTGCAGGGCTGCCGCCGATCGAGCCGCCCCGGCAGGCGTGCGCCGTCCAGTAGATAGACATTGCCCTGCTTGCCGCCCACGACGGCGAGCGACGACCCCGGGACCAGTGTGAGTCCTCCGGACCCGAGATCGATGTCGGCATTCGCGGTTTCACAGTAGTTGAACGGGGTGTACGTCCCGCGCAGCGCGAATCCGCGGCGCGGCGTGTACGCGAGCTTGAGCACGGACTGCACCCAGTCGTGCGGCTGATCGACGAAACCGTTGAACCCCGAACCCGTCACCACGAGAACGTCCCCGCGAGGATCGATGCTCGCGCCGCCCGCGCCCCAGATGCCCCCGCTGCCGTGATGCGGCTCCGCGACCGTGGCGAAGGCGCTGCTCACGCGCGCACGCGCGGTGTCGACCGCGACGAGCCAGCCCGTGATCGAATCGCCAAAGGTGACGAACAGCGTTGCACCATCGGCGCCGAGATTGAGGGCGCCGCGCTGGACGCGGTAATCGAATCTTCGCGCCGGCAACTTGCCGGACCCGGCATTTCTGTTCATGCCGGGTGCGTTGAACGTCGCCTCGTCGAGCATCACCGGCCAGCCGGGCAGCACTTGGCCGCTCGCGAGATCGAGCGCCCAGGCCTGCCAGCGCTTCTCGGGATCGCAACTGGTCACGTAGAGCCGTCTGCGCCCGGGATCGATGACCGGCGTCGACAGGATGCCCGTGAGCACGCCATCGAGCGGCACCGGCGCGAGACGGCACGCGTCACCGAGGCGCGTGCGCCACAGGATGGTGCCCGCGGGCACACCGTCGGCCTCGAACGCGTTCACCGCATAGACGAAGGCGTTGCTGCTGGCCGCGAACACGACGGACAAGGTGCGCCCGGCATGCGCGGGCACGGCCAGCTTCAACGAATCCACGTAGAGCGGCGACGCGTACAGCCTCGGCGGATGCTCGCCCGAGTAGTCGAGCGGCGGCGACTCCCACACGAGCCCGAAATCGGGCCCGGCCACCCGTTCGTGCGTCAGCTCCGGCTCGGCGGATCTCCACCCGGTGCGCTGCGCGTCGGCGTGGAACGTCGTCGTGTCGCGCGACGCGGATTGCGCGTGCATCGCCGCGGCACAGAGACCGGGCGCCAGCAGGCGGACCACCAGCCGGCGACGACGGCTCACTCTCCGACCACCTGGCGATCGGCCGACGAGAAGCTGATGTCGAGCACGGCGTCTTCGTTGCCGAGGTTGCGCGCATTGTGAATGACGCCGGTCGGGATGCTGACGGTATCGCCTGCCGACATTTCCACGGTGCGATCGCCCATGCTGTGCAGGATGCGGCCCTGCACGACGCGCAGCACCTCGTCGCAATTCGGATGATGGTGGCGCGGATTCTGCTCGCCCGGCCTGATCACGGCCCGGCCCACCGTGAGCGTATCGGAATTGCCGAGTTTCCCGGAGACGTACCACGTGAGCCGGCCCCACGGGAATTCGATCACCTCGTTCTGCGACGCACGAGTGACGACTGCCGCGTCGAGCCTGCGCGGCTGCAGCGCCGCCTCGCGCTGACGGCGCGCAATAGTCCCCGCCGCATCCGCGGGCAGCGCGTCACGCACACCGGCTGGCGGCACCTCGAGGCGCGCGGTCCAGAACATCGCGTTCAGCAACAACTTGCGTACGCCGGGCTCGTCGAATGCGGCCAGGTAGTGCGCGCCGGTGTAGCCGAACGACCGCCCGCCGCCGGGGCGCTCGAATGCCCACGCGACGGTGCTCACCGTGGGCTTGCCCAGCACGAGAAAGCGGCCCTCGCGAAAGTCGGGGTGCAATGGCGCGCGCAGCAGGGGCGAGAGTGCCTTGCGCGCGCCGGAGAATCGCAGCGTCGGATAGAACTCGTCGCGATAGGTGAACTTCGCCAGACCGCGGGTGACCTCGTGCGGCGCGGGCGTGAGCTGCACGAGTTCGGTTGCGCGGTCGAACATGCCGGGCCGCATCGCGCCGAGCCAGCGTTGCAGCCCGAGCTCCGTGTCGTCCGCGGGGACGGTCGACGCCTGGTGGAGGACGACGACGCCGGTCCCGCGCTGCAGCGCCGCTTCGAAGTACGAACGGCGTGCGACATCCAGCAACGGATGCTTCTCGAGCCCGTCGAAATACAACACGACCGCCGCGGCGCCGGCGAGCGCCGCCGGCCCGGGGGGCCAGCCGTCGGGGTGCGCCTCGACGACGACATGCGGAACTGCCTGCGCGTCGGGGGAAGCGCGCAGCATCGACTCCAGCATGCGGATGCCGTTCGGGTAGTCGTGTTGTGCCGGGCCTTCGCTCTTGGCGCCGCCGATCAGCACGATGCGGGTCTCGGCCGCTGCCGACGTGCAGGAGATCGCGGCGACGAGAACCGCGATCCCGAGATTGCGCTGCTGGCTCATGCTTCCCCCACGACGACTCAGGAAGTCTCGATCAATCGGGCCGCGCCGGAAACTCGCCACAGCTATGTTCAGAGCCTACGATTTGTTGGCTCACGCCCTCCGCCCGCCGTAGTTAGGAATCGGGGCCTCGGCGCCCGCGCGGAGATTCAGGCCTGCTTCGGCTTCTCGTGATGTCCGCCGAACTGCTTGCGCATCGCGGAGAGCACGCGGTCGGCGAAGCCGGCATTGCCGCGCGACTGGAATCGGCTGAACAGCGCGGCGCTGATCACGGGCGCGGGAACGCCCTCGTCGATGGCGGCCGCGAGCGTCCAGCGGCCCTCTCCCGAATCGGACACGCGCCCCTCGAACTCCACGAGCTTGGGATCGTCGCGCAGCGCCTGCGCGGTGAGATCGAGCAGCCAGGAGCTGATCACGCTGCCGTGACGCCACACTTCCGTGACGCGCGAGACGTCGAAATCGAATTGGTAGAAAGGCGCCGCCGCGAGCGGCGCGGTCTCGGCATCCTTCGCGTGGCTCAACCGGCCGATGCCGGCGTTGTGGAGGATGTTGAGGCCCTCGGCGTAGGCGGCCATGACGCCGTACTCGATGCCGTTGTGGATCATCTTGACGAAGTGCCCCGCGCCGCTCGGCCCGCAGTGCAGATAGCCGCGACGCGCGGAGTCGTCCGCGGGAGCGCGGCCCGCCTCGATCTTGGGATCGAGACCCGGCGCGAGGGCTTCGAACACCGGTCCGAGTTCGCGCGCGGCGGCGGCATCGCCGCCGATCATGAGGCAATACCCGCGTTCGAAACCCGCGACGCCGCCGCTCACGCCCACGTCGAGGTAACGGATGCCGCGCGCCCCGAGCGCCTGCGCGCGCCGGATGTCGTCCCTGTAAAAGGAGTTGCCGCCGTCGATGAGGATGTCGCCGGGCGCCAGGAGCGGCGACAGCGAGTCGATGACGCCATCGACGACCGCGGCCGGCACCATGATCCACACGGCGCGCGGCGCCGGGAGTTTCGCGACCAGCTCCGCGAGCGTCGCCGCGCCGGCGATGCCCGGCCCCGTGAGCGATGCGATCGCGTCGGGGTGCGAGTCGTGCACGACCGAGCCGATTCCCGCACGCGCCACGCGGCGGACCATGCTCGCGCCCATGCGGCCGAGTCCGATCATTCCGAGATTTTTCATCGTCCGAGTCTAGTGCTAGCCGTAGGCACTGACCATCGCGGCCATCTCGCGCAGGAAATCCGCCGATTTCGAGATGCCGGGTTTCGCCGACACGAACGGTTCGCGGTACCAGGGCCACTGGTACTCGACGCGGCGCTGCGGACGGTCGCCGCGCAGCAGGGTGAACTCGCGCGTGCTCAGGCCGCGGCGGATCGTCGTCCCGATGTTCTCCGCGCTCACGGAGTACACCGCGCCGTCGACGAGCACGAACAATCCGCGCTTGTAGTTAGGTTCGGTGTCGAAGCGTTCGCGCGAACTGGCGAAATACGCGGCGAAGACGGGGCCCTTGGCCGACTCGATGTGGGTACCGACGCCCAGGACGTAGGCCGGGTTGCGCGGCTCCGTCATGGCCTCGACTTCGGCGCGCGCCGATTCGATGACCAGGGAGTAGAACGTCCTTGCGCCTCCCTGTTCCGTCTGGAATCCCGCCACGCAGACGCGCCCCGACTCGGGCAGCCTGCTCGTATCGTTCACGAACATCGGGGATGAGTCCCGTCGAGATCGCGGAAGGTTTTCCGCGCTGCGGAATTATTGTCCCGGCAGCCTCAGCGAGACAACCCGATGCCACGCGTATCGCGGTTTCGCGCAGTTTTCGCCCGGAAAACGGCTCAAGAACACGTGATTGCAGTCTTTCGGGGATACCGGGGCCGGCGTCGACCCCTCGCCGCTCGCACGCGTGACGTCGTGTCAAACGTCTGACTGATCGTCCACGACGATTTCGACGAGACGACACAGCGGCCGGGTGGCGCAGGAAATCGAGCGCCGCCGCTCACCGGCCCGGGGTGGCCGCCGGCTACGACGTCTGCCTGTCGATCGGCGTGCCCGTCCGACGATTCCTGTCCTTTGCGAGGAGTGACGGGTCCGGCCGCGGGGCATCTCCCTCCCGCGAATCACCGTCTGGATCCGTTCCTGACCGTGCGGACGAGCGCTCGAATCCGAAGACGTCGTCCAGCGCATGCGCGCGCCCGTCGACGTGCGCACGGATGATGTCTCCCGCCTACACGCTGTAGGTGATGCCGTTCCCGCCGTAGCACAGTGCGAACTGCAATCGCGGGTGCATTCCCGCGACCGGGCCGATGTACGGCAACCCGTCGCGGGTCGACGCGAAGCTGCCCGCCCAGGCGTATTCCACTGGCGGCAGCGGCCGTCCGAACAGCTTCTCGAACGACTTCGCGAGCTTGACCGTCTGCTTGGGCAGCAGCAGCTCGCGCGCCGCGACGGTGTCGCAAGGCACGTCGCCGCCGCCCACGATCAGCCGGCGATCGCGCGTGGTGCGCATGTAGAGATAGGGCCGCGCGGATTCCCACACCAGCGGCAGTGACGCGAACTCGTCCGTCGGCGCGGTGATCAGTGCGAACGTGTTGTCGATGTCCGCGACGTCGCGATCGAGGAACCGCAGCGATTCGTATCCTGCGCAGATCACGACGTGCCGCGCGGACAGCACCGACCCGTCGGCGAGGCGCAGCGCGAGATCGTTGCCGGCCGCATCGACCGACTCCACGCGCGCGCGGGAGCGCACGTCGACGCCGTGCCGCAGGCAACCCGCCAGCAAGGCACGCGTGAACCGCAGCGGGTCCATCTGCGCGCCCAGCGACGACAGCACCGCACCCGGCGTGTGGCACCCGTATCGCCGGGTCACTTCCGCGCCGTCCAGCCACTCGCAGTGCAGTCCGATCGCGCGGCGCGCGGCCGCTTCCACCTGCAGCGGCGCGACGGCCTTCTCGTCCGAAGCGAGGTAGAGACTCGGCCGACGCTCGTAGTCCGCCATCGGCAGCAAGTCCGCGAAGCGGTCCTCGAGCACCGCGAAACTGTCGACACCCGCCCGGTAGGCGCGCAGCGCCCGTTCGGCGCCCACGAGACGGGTGAGATCCGTGAGATGGGTGTCGATCTCGTACTGCAGCAGCGCGGTCGATGCCGAGGTGCTGCCTTGCCCCGGCTCGTGCGAGTCGAGGACTACGATGCGCGCGCCGGTCGACACCAGGGAGTCCGCGACCAGCGCTCCCGTGATGCCGGCGCCGACGATCGCGATATCGCAGGTGGAGGCCGCCCGCGAGCGAGGCGCGGCGTCGCCGATGCCGTTGCGCAGCAGCCAATAGGCCTGCGAGGAGCGGACCCGGCGGGATTTTCTGTCAAATGGCCACATCCGTGCGAGCATAGGGACAAGCGCGGGACGGCCTTGTCGGACGGGACGCGGCCCCGCGCCCTAACTAGAGCGCCGCGGCGGTGCGAATGGCGACTCCGCCGCCCCGTGGCGGCATCGAACGTCGGAGGAATCCGACATCGCCATGGGTCCTGAGCACATGGCGCAGGGCCGGCGGTTGCTCGCTAATGCGCTCTTTCGGCCGACACTTTTCGACGACGAGACCCGATTTGCATCCATTCCTGACCGGTATCTTCGAGCGCCTGTCCCTGGGATCGCACTGGAACGACGATCTCGTCCTGCGTGAAGAGATCTTCAGCATCGAGCGGCTGGAGCGGCACGCGCGCACGCTGGCCGAGGCACAGACGATCACGCGGCAACCGGGATTCCGCCGCTCGCTGGGCGCGCGCCTGCGCAACAACGAGAAGGCGTTGCTCGCCGCATATCGCTCGATCGCGCGCGCGGTGGACGAAGGTCGCAGCATCACGCCGGCCGCCGAGTGGGTGCTCGACAACTACCACGTGGTCGAGGAGCAGATCCGCGAGATCCGCGAGGACCTGCCACCCGGGTTCTATCGCCAGCTCCCCAAGCTCGCCGATGGGCACTTCGCCGGCTTCCCGCGGGTGTTCGGCATCGCCTGGGCCTACGTCGCGCACACGGACAGCCGCTTCGACCCGGAGACGCTGCGCCGCTTCGTGCGTGCCTACCAGGAGATATCGCCGCTGACGATCGGCGAGCTCTGGGCCGTCGCGATCACGCTGCGCGTCGTGCTGGTCGAAAACCTGCGCCGTGCGGCGCAGCGGATCGTCACCGGCCGGGCGGCGCGCCAGGAAGCGGACGCGGTCGCCGATCGGCTGCTCGGCGTGAAGACCAAGGCGGATCCCGACGCCCTCATCCGGCACGAGCACGCCGGCCCCCTGCTGCCGGCCTTCGCCGTGCAGCTGGTGCACCGCCTGCGGGACCAGGATCCCCGCGTCACGCCAGCGGTCGTCTGGCTCGAGGAAAAGCTCGCCTCGCAGGGCTCGAGCTCCGAGGCGCTCGTGCAGGAGGAGCATCACCGTCAGGGTGCGTCGAACGTCACCGTGCGCAACATCATCACCAGCATGCGGCTCATGTCGGACGTCGACTGGGCCGACTTCTTCGAGAGCGTCAGCCTCGTCGACGAGGTGCTGAATTCCACCAGCAATTTCGCGGCGATGGACTTCGCGACGCGCAACCTCTACCGCAACGCCATCGAAGAGCTCGGCCGCGGCTCGAAGCTCACCGAACTGCAGATCGCGAAGCAGGTGTATGCGACCGCAGCCGCCGCGAAGAATCCGCGCGAAGCCGACCCCGGCTTCCATCTCATCTCCGACGGCCGTCAGATGCTGGAACGCGCCATCGGGTATTCAGCGCCGCTGCGCGACTGGATGAGCCGCATCACGTTCACCGTCGGTGCGCGCGACTACGTCGCCGCGATCGCGTTCACGTCCGCGCTGCTGCTCTGCGTGCCGCTGGCGCTGGTGATGCACCAGGGCGTGCGCGGCGGCATCCTGTGGTTCCTGGCCCTGCTCGCCGCGATTCCCGCGATCGACATCGCCGTCTCGCTCGTCAACCGCGCGGTGACGCGCGGAGTCGGCGCGAGCCGGCTGCCGGGTCTCGCCTTGCGCGAGGGCGTTCCCGCGGAACTGCGCACGCTGGTCGCGATGCCCGTGATGCTGAACTCGCGCGCCGCCGTGGAAGAACACCTGCACCGCCTCGAGATCCACCACCTGGCCTCGCCCGACGACCAGCTGCACTTCGCGCTGCTCTCGGACTGGAAGGATGCGGAGCAGGAACACCAGCCCAACGACGACGCACTGCTCGACGTCGCCATCCTCGGCATCGCCCGCCTCAATCGCCGCTACGGTCCCGCGGCGGCCGGTGAGCGGTTCCTGCTCCTGCACCGGAAGCGCGTGTGGTCGGAGAGCGAGCAGCGCTGGATGGGCTGGGAGCGCAAGCGCGGCAAGCTTCAGGAGCTCAACCGGCTGCTGCGCGGCGCGGTCGACACGACTTACGTGACGAGCACCGGGCGCACTCCCTGGGTGCCCGGCGGTGTGCGTTACGTCATCACGCTCGACGCGGACACGCGCGTGCCCCGCGAAACGCCGCGGCGGCTCATCGGCAAGATGGCGCATCCGCTCAATCGTCCGCGATTCGACCCACGCGTCGGCCGAGTGGTCGAGGGCTACGCCATCCTGCAACCCCGCGTCGCCTTCTCGCTGCCCATGGACACCGACGGCTCGATGTTCCAGCGCGTGTTCTCGGGCGCGTCGGGCGTCGACCCGTACGCGGCGGCGATCTCCGATGTCTACCAGGATCTGCTGGGCGAAGGATCTTTCGCGGGCAAGGGCATCTACGACGTCGATGCGTTCGAAGCCGCCCTCGCGGACCGGGTGCCGGACAGTTCGCTGCTGTCGCACGACCTCTTCGAAGGCATCTTCGCGCGGGCGGGGCTCGCCTCCGACGTCGAGGTGGTCGAGGAATTTCCGTCTCGGTACGACGTCGCCTCGCTGCGCCAGCATCGCTGGGTGCGCGGTGACTGGCAGCTTCTCCCGTGGATCTTCGGCCGCCGGGATGGCGGCGCCGCCACGCACGGCCGCGGTCACGCGCGCCTGCCGCTCATCGGCCTGTGGAAGATGCTGGACAACCTGCGCCGCTCGCTCGTCGCCCCGGCCAGCTTCGTCGCGTTGATCGCCGGGTTCGCGTTGCCCACGCCCGCGGCCATTGCGTGGTGCTCGTTCATCCTGTTCGCGTTCGCGCTGCCGACACTGATGCCGCTCGTCGCCGCGATCCTGCCGCGACGTTCGACGGTCACGCTGCGCAGCCACCTGCGCGCGCTGCGGATCGATTTCGGGCTCGCCTTCGCGCAGACCGCCTTGCTCACGACGATGCTCGCCTACCAGGCATGGCTCATGATGGACGCGATCCTGCGCACGGCCTGGCGCATGGCGGTGAGCAAGCGGCATTTGCTCGAATGGATTCCCGCCGACCTGCTCGGCAGCATGCGCGCGGATTTCGGCGGCTTCTATGCGCGCATGTTCCGCAGCGTCTTGCTCGCGATCGCCGCGGGCATCCTCGTCGCGGTGGTGTCGCGCATGACTCACGGCGGCGGATTCCCGACCATCGCCGTGCCGTTCTTCGCGCTGTGGCTGCTGGCGCCCGTGGTCGCGTGGCGCATCAGCCGGACGCCCCGACCCAAGGCCAAGGCGCAACTCTCCGATGGCCAGCAGCGCTCGTTGCGACTCATCGCGCGCCGCACATGGCGGTTCTTCGACACCTTCGTCACGGCCGAAGACAACCACCTGCCGCCCGACAATTTCCAGGAAGACCCGCGCGGCGTCCTGGCGCACCGCACCTCGCCCACGAACGTCGGCCTCTACCTGTTGTCCACGGTGGCCGCGCGCGATTTCGGCTGGTGCGGACTGCGCGACGCACTCGATCGCATCGAGGCGACGCTCGACACCGTCGAGCGCCTATCGAAGCACCGCGGACACCTCTACAACTGGTACGACACGCAGGATCTGCGCCCGCTCGAACCGCGCTACGTCTCCTCGGTGGACTCGGGCAACTTCGCCGCGCATCTCATCACGCTCGCCGGCGCCTTCCGCGAGTGGCAGCTGGACCCGCAGCCGCGTCCCGAATCGACCACGGGTCTCACCGACGCGCTCGATCTCGCGCGCGAGGCGCTGCGCGACTACAAGTTCACGCCCGGCCTCACGATCTCTCGCGAGCTGCTGGAGACCGCATTCGCCGATCTCGAATCCGCGCTGCGGCCGGCGGATGGCCGTCTCGATCCCGCGGCGGACGACCTGGGCATGGCCACCGAACGCGCGGCGACGCTCGTCGACCTGGTGCGCGCGCTCGCGGCCGAGAACCGGCTGGACCGCGATCACGAGCTCGTCTACTGGGTCGAGGCCGCGCGACGCACGCTCGACAGCTGGCGCAGCGACCTCTTGGCGCGCGATCCGGCGGGCTACATCGTCGAGCATCTCGAGGGCCTCGCGACGAAAGCGCTGGCGCTCGCGGACAAGATGGAGTTCGGCTTCCTGTTCGATACGCAACGCAAACTCTTGTCGATCGGCTACCGCTGCAGCGACGGTACGCTCGATCCGTCGTGCTACGACCTGCTCGCCTCCGAGGCGCGCATCGCGAGCTTCATCGGTATAGCCAAGGGTGACCTGGCGGCGCGCCACTGGTTCCGGCTCGGCCGCACCGTGACGCCGATCGGCCCCGGCGCGGCGCTCGTCTCGTGGTCGGGCTCGATGTTCGAGTACCTGATGCCCGACCTCGTGATGCGCGCGCCGAACGGCAGCCTGCTCGCGCAGACCAGCGAGCTCGTGGTCAAGCGTCAGATCCAGTACGGCCGCGAACTCAAACTACCCTGGGGCGTCTCGGAATCCGCGTACAACGCGCGCGACCTCGAGCTCACCTACCAGTACTCCAACTTCGGCGTCCCGGGACTCGGCCTGAAGCGCGGCCTGTCGGAGAACAAGGTCATCGCGCCGTATGCCACGGGTCTCGCCGCGATGGTCGATGCCGAAGCCGCGCTCGAGAACTTCGCCGTGCTGACGCGCCTCGATGCGCGCGGCGCGTTCGGCTTCTACGAAGCCGTCGACTTCACGCCATCGCGCGTTCCCGACGGCGAGAAATGCGTGCGCGTGCGCGCGTACATGGCGCACCACCAGGGCATGACCATCGTGTCGATTGCGAACGCGCTGCAGGACAGCCGCATGCGCGACCGGTTCCACTCGGACGTCAGCGTGCAGGCGACGGACCTTCTGCTGCAGGAACGCACGCCGCGCGACGTCTCGGTGGCGCACCCGCGTGCCGAGGAAGTCGGCACCGCCGCGCGAGTCGCGGAGCTGCAGACTCCCGAAGTTCGCCGGCTGCACACGCCGCACGAATCGGCGCCCCAGACCCACCTGCTCTCCAACGGCCGCTATTCCGCCATGGTGACCGCGGCCGGATCGGGGTTCAGCCGCTGGAACGACGTCGCGATCACGCGATGGCAGCCCGACATCACGCGCGACGACCTCGGCAGCTACTTCCTGCTGCGGGACGTCGAATCGGGGCGCGTCTGGTCGGCGGGTTACCAGCCCTGCGCGGTCCAGCCGGAGAGCTACGAAGTCAGCTTCACGGAGGATCGCGCGGAGATCATCCGGACGGACGCGGACATCGTCACCACGCTCGAGGTGCAGGTCTCGCCGGAGGACGACGCCGAGGTGCGCCGCATTTCGATCGGCAACTCCTCGTTGCGCGCGCGCGAGATCGAAGTGACGTCGTATGCCGAACTCGTGCTCGGCTCGCAGGCCGCCGACAACGCGCATCCCGCGTTTTCCAAGATGTTCGTGCGCACGGAGTATCTCGGCAGCCATGCCGCGTTGCTGGCGAACCGTCGGCGACGCGCGCCCGACGAGCCGGAGCTGTGGGCCTCGCATCACGCGGTCATCGAGGGCACCACTTCGGCGGGCCCGGAATTCGACACGGATCGCGCGAGCTTCATCGGCCGCGGCCGCGAGCTGCGCAGCCCGAACGCGATGCTGGAGGGCCGGGCGCTGTCCGGGGCGACCGGCACGGTGCTCGACCCCGTGTTCGCGCTGCGGTATCGCATTCGCGTGCCGGCGGGCAGCACGGCCCGCATCGCCTTCTGGACATGCGTGGCGAATTCGCGCGCCGCCGTCATCGAAGTGCTCGACAAGCACCGCGACCCGAACGCCCACATGCGCGTCGCCACGCTCGCCTGGACGCAGGCGCAGGTGCAGCTGCGCCACTTCGGCATCGACGCCTCGCAGGCAAACCTCTTCCAGCAGCTGGCGGGACGCATCCTCTACCCCGACTCGGCGGCGCGGCCATCGAGCGACGCGATCCAGCGCGGCGCCGCCGGGCCCGGCGGGCTGTGGGCCCAGGGCATCTCGGGCGACCTGCCGATCGTGCTGGTGCGCATCGCGGACGTCGAGGAACTCTCGATCGTCCGGCAGCTTCTGCAGGCGCACGAATACTGGGGCATCAAGCGCCTGTCGGTCGACCTCGTGATCCTCAACGAGCGCGGCGCGTCTTACGTGCAGGATCTCCAGGTGGCGATCGAGACGCTCATGCGCGTGAGTTCGAGCCGGCCGCGAATCGCGGGCGCGGATACGCGCGGCAGGGTCTTCGTGCTGCGCAGCGACCTCATCCCCGCGGAGACGCGCGGATTGCTGGATGCGGTCGCGCGCGTCGTCCTGTCCAGCCGGCGCGGCAGTCTCGCCGACCAGGTCGATCGCCTGCAGCCGGTGCCCGCCCTCGCGCCGCGCGCGCCGCGGCGTCCTCCCCAGGCATTGGCCACGCAGTATTCCGAGTCCGCGCGGACTCTCGAGTTCTTCAACGGGCTGGGAGGCTTCAGCGCCGACGGCCGCGAGTATTCGGTGTCGGGCTCGCAGCCGACACCCACGCCGTGGATCAACGTGATCGCCAACCGCGGCTTCGGCTTCCACGTGTCCGCCGACGGCGCCGGCTACACCTGGGCGCGCAACAGCCGCGAGAACGCGCTGACGCCGTGGTCCAACGACCCCGTCAGCGACCGCCCCGGCGAGGCTATCTACCTGCGCGACGAGGAAACGGGCGAGTTGTGGAGCGCCACGGCCGCGCCCATCCGCCTCGATTCGGCGCGCTACGCGACCACCCACGGATTCGGTTACAGCCGCTTCGACCAGTCTTCGCACGGCGTCGAGACGCGACTCACCTGGTACGTCCCCCTCGAGGACCCGGTCAGGATCGGCCGACTTTCGATCCGCAACGACTCGCCTCGCCGCCGCACGCTGTCCGTCACCGCGTACGCCGAGTGGGTGTTGGCCCCGTCGCGCTCGGCCGCCGCGCCGCACGTCATCACGGCCGTCGATGCCGCCACGAAGGCGGTGTTCGCGCGCAATCCGTGGAACACGGCTTTCCCCGGCGTCGCCTTCGCCGATCTGCGCGGGGCCCAGAAAGATTTCACCTGCGACCGCCGCGAGTTCCTCGGCCGTCACGGAAGCCTCGAAGCGCCGGCGGCGCTCGTCGCGGGCGCGCCGTTGTCGGGACGCACGGGAGCCGCGCTCGACGCCTGCGCGGCCCTGCGGACGGTGGTGGAACTCGATCCGGGCGCGTCGGCCGAGATCGTGGTGCTGCTTGGCCAGGGCGCGACCGCCGACGAGGCCCGCTCGCTCGTCGCGAAATACCGCGCCGCCGACCTCGATGGCGTGCTCGGCAACGTCCGCGCGCACTGGGACGAACTCACCGGCCACGTGCAGGTGAAGACCCCCGATCGCGCCTTCGACATCCTCATGAACGGCTGGTTGCTGTACCAGACACTCGCCTGCCGCACGTGGGCACGCTCGGCGTTCTACCAGGCGAGCGGCGCGTACGGATTCCGCGACCAGTTGCAGGATGCGATGGCGTTGGGCCTCGCGCGCCCGGCGCTGCTGCGCGAGCAGATCCTGCGGGCGGCCTCGCGGCAGTTCCCGGAGGGCGACGTCCAGCACTGGTGGCTGCCGCACTCCGGTCAGGGCGTGCGCACGCACATCTCCGACGATCGCGTGTGGCTGTCCTTCGTCACCGCGCACTACGTCCAGCTCACGGGCGATCGCGCCATTCTCGACGAGCCCGTTTCGTTCATCGAAGGGCCGCCGCTGCCGCGCGACCGCCACGATGCCTACTTCGAGCCGCGCGAGAGCGACGAGAAGGCGCCGTTGTTCGAGCATTGCCGTCGCGGCCTCGAAGGCGCCCTGAGCTTCGGCGAGCACGGTCTCCCGCTCATGGGAACCGGCGACTGGAACGACGGCATGAACCGCGTCGGCGAGCACGGCAAGGGCGAGAGCGTGTGGCTCGGCTGGTTCCTGCACGCGACGCTGCAATCGTTCGCGCCGATCGCGCAGTCGCGCGGCGAACTCGCGCTGGCGAAGTCGTGGCTGGAGCACGCGGCGAAGCTGCGCACCTCGCTCGAGACGCACGCGTGGGATGGCGAATGGTATCGCCGCGGCTTCTTCGACGACGGCACGCCACTCGGCTCCGCACAGAACGACGAGTGCCGTATCGACGCGATCGCGCAATCGTGGGCCGTGATCTCGGGTGCGGCGAACCCGGCGCGCGCGGCGAAGGCGCTGCAGTCGCTGGAAACCCATCTCCTCCAGAGCGACCCGCCGCTGGCCAAACTGTTCACGCCGCCGTTCGACAAGTCCCGCCAGGAGCCGGGCTACGTGAAGGCCTACCCCCGCGGCATCCGCGAGAACGGTGGGCAGTACAACCACGCGGCGATCTGGACACTCATCGCGTTCGCGATGTCGAACAAGCCGGAGCGCGCGATGGAAGTTTTTGGAATGCTGAACCCGATCCGGCGCGCGATGACGCGCGCGGACGTGCAGCGCTACAAGGTCGAACCGTACGCGGTCGCCGCCGACATCTACTCGGAAGTCCCGCATGCGGGGCGCGGCGGCTGGACCTGGTACACCGGTTCGGCGGGCTGGCTGTACCGCGCCGGGCTCGAGTGGATCCTGGGTTTCCGCGTGCGCGAGAACCGCCTGACGCTGACGCCCTGCGTGCCGCCGGACTGGCCGGGCTTCAGCCTGCGCTTCCGTCATCGCAACACGCCCTACGAGATCACGGTGGATCGCCGGCCCGGCGAGGATGCACTCGCGCAGCTCACGGTCGACGGACGCGTCCAGCCGGCGGGAAAAAATCACGTCGAACTGGCGCAGGACGGCGTCACGCATTCCGTTCACGTGACCTGGCGGCCGGCCGGCACGGCCGCGGAAGTCGCCGCGTCGCGCGATTCACCCTGAACGCCGTCCGGCTTCGGCTGCCGGTCGCGTGCGCGGGAACCAGTAGCTAGAGCGCGCCCGGGTTCCGCTGCCAGATCGAGTAGCAGAGGAATCCGGCGAAACTGACCCACGCCAGGTATGGCGCGAGCAGCCACGCCGCCGCTGCGCGTATGCGGGCGAACGCCAAGATCATCGCGACGATCAGCATCCACAGGACGACGATGTCCGCGAAGGCCGCGGCGCCGCGATGCCACGCGAAGAACAGCCACGACCACAGCGCATTCACGGGGAGCTGCAACACGAATACGCCGAGCGCACCGCGGGCACGCGCCCAGCCCCGCTCGCGCCAGACGAGCCAGGCCGCGACGCCCATCGCGATATAGAGAAGTGTCCAGACCGGTCCGAAAACTCCGGACGGCGGCGCCCAGGCGGGCTTCTCCAGAGCGGCGTAGAACTCCGCCGCATTCACGGACGCAATGGCGCCGACGGCGCCCGTCGCCACCGACAACGCCAGCCAACCGGCCAGCGCGACCCATGGATTGGTTTGTGACGGCACGACGCGCAACGGGGTGTCGAGAGTGTTCATGGTCGCTACATTACCGCGCCCGTGACCGAAATGGGGTCAGACCCCATTACCAGGAAATGGGGCCCGACCTTTAAGTAGACTCCGGCCATGAAACCCCGCCACGCGCTGCTCGCCTCCGTACTCCTGTTAGCCACCGTCGCTCATGCCGCGTCACCGCCCCCGGTCGCGGCGCGCAACGGCATGGTCGTCACGGCCCAGCAGTACGCCACGCGGGTCGGCGTCGACGTGCTCGAACGCGGCGGCAACGCCATCGATGCCGCCGTCGCCGTCGGCTACGCGCTCGCCGTGGTTTATCCGGCGGCGGGCAATCTCGGCGGTGGCGGCTTCATGACGCTGCAGCTCGCGGACGGCAAGCGCACGTTCATCGACTTCCGCGAGACGGCGCCCCTCGCCGCGACGCCGACGATGTACCAGGACGCGAATGGCGACGTCATCCCCGACCTGAGCACGCGCGGACACCTGTCGGTCGCGGTACCCGGCAGCGTTGCCGGCCTCGAATACGCGCGCGCCAAGTACGGCACCCTGCCTCGTACGAAGCTGATCGATCCCGCGATCGCGCTCGCGGAGCGCGGCTTCGTGCTCGACCAGGGTGACGTCGACATCCTGGCCGAGGGCACCGAGGATTTCCGCAAGGATCCGGCGACCGCGGCGATCTTCCTGCGCAACGGCGCGCCGCATGCCGTGGGCGCAACGCTCGTGCAGAAGGACCTGGCCCGTACGCTGCGCGCGATCCGCGAGCGCGGCGCCGGCGGCTTCTACAAGGGACCGGTCGCCGCGGCGCTGATCGCCTCGAGCCGCTCGGGCAAGGGAATCATCACGCAGGCGGACCTGGATGCGTACCGGGTGCGCGAGCTCGCGCCCGTCGAGTGCGACTACCGCGGCTTTCACGTCGTCTCGGCGCCGCCGCCGTCGTCGGGCGGCGTCGTGTTGTGCCAGATCCTGGGCGTGCTCGAAGCCTATCCACTCGGCCAGTACGGCTGGGGATCCGCACGCGCCGTGCACCTCGAGATCGAGGCGATGCGGCGTGCGTACGTCGACCGCAACTTCCTGCTCGGCGATCCGGCGTTCGTGAGGAACCCCATCGAGCAGCTCCTGGATCGAAAATATACCGCGCGCATCCGCGCGAGCATCGATCTCGAGCATGCGGGTGACTCCGCCAGCCTCAGCCCGGGCATCGCGACGCAGGAGGGCACGCATACGACCCATTACTCGATCGCGGACCGATTCGGCAACGCCGTCTCCGTCACGTACACGCTCAACGACTGGTTCGGCGCGCGCGTCACCGCTGCCGGCACCGGCATGCTGCTCAACAACGAGATGGACGATTTCACATCGAAGCCCGGCGTACCCAATCTCTACGGCCTCGTGCAGGGCGCACAGAATCGCATCGAGCCCGGCAAGCGGTCGCTGTCGTCGATGACGCCGACGATCGTGCTGCGCGATGGCAAGCCATGGATGGTCGTCGGTACACCGGGCGGCAGCCGCATCATCACGGCGACGCTGCTCACGCTGCTCAACGTCATCGACTACGGCATGGACATCCAGGAAGCCGTCGATGCACCACGCATCCATCAGCAGTGGCTGCCCGACGCCACGCTGGTCGAGACGCGCGCGCTCAGCCCCGACACGCGCGCCATCCTCGAGTCGATGGGACACAAGCTCGCGCCGCCGCAGCCGGAGAACCACGTGGCGGCGATCCTGATCGGCGCCCCCTCGCGCGACGGAAAGCCGGTTGGCGCAAACAAGTTCTACGGAGCTCTGGATCCGCGGCGCGACACGGGACTGGCCCTGGGCTACTGACACCATGGAGGCCACAACGCTCCTGCACTTTTCGCACGGGCGTACTGTCACATCCCCTTAACGATCGGATAGAAAGCGTGAATGCGCACCGACCTTGCAAGGGCGCACACTGCCGCCGGTGTCTGACCAAACCGCCTTTCACGAACTCGACTGGGAAGACGTCCGTGTATTCGCGGCACTCGCGCGCCATCGCACCCTGGCCCGCGCGCAGCTCGCACTGAAAATGCGCGGCGCGGACATCATCCGGCGCATCTCGCGCCTCGAGCGGACACTGGGCCGCAAACTCTTCGTGCACCGCGAGAAATCCTTTCGCCTGAGCGCCGCCGGCATCGCAGCACTCGGCGAGGCCGCGCAGATGGAAATGGCTGCCTGCTCGCTCGTCGAGGCGCGCGACTACGTACCCCCCGCCCGTACCCGCAGTCGTAGCCGATGAGCGAAGCGCTGACCCGAAAGAATCTGTACGTCATGGTGGCCGCGGCCGCCATCCTCATGATCACCATGGGAATGCGCCAGTCGACCGGGCTGTTCATCCTGCCCATCATCGACTCGACGCACGTGAGCTACGCCGCGATGAGCCTTGCGATGGCCATCGGTCAGCTTTTCTGGGGCCTCATGCAGCCGGCCGTCGGCGCGCTGAGCCATCGATTCGGTTCCCGGCCGGTGCTGATCGGCGGAGGACTTCTGCTTGCGGCGGGGTCCGCGTTGACGCCGTTCGCGACGACCGGGTTCGGATTCATCGTGACGATCGGCGTGCTCACCGCCGCTGGTGCTGGCGCGGGCAGTTTCGCGATTCTCATCAGCGAGGTTGCGCAGCGCGTACCGGGTTCGAAGCGCTCGCTCGCCGCGGGCTTCGTGAACGCCGGCGGAAGCCTGGGGCAATTCGTGTTCGCACCGGCCAACCAGTTCATGATCGCGACCATCGGCTGGATGGGCGCCATGTGGGCGATGGCGGTGGCCGCGCTCGCGACGATCCCGCTGATCGGCCCGTTGATGCTCAAACACGCCGCACCCCCTTCGGCGAATGCCGCGGCCGCCGGCGCGCCCGCGCCGATCTCGCTGGGCGAGCAATTGCGCATCGCCGCGCGTGATTCGAGCTACTGGTACCTGCATGCCGGGTTCTTCACCTGCGGATTCCACATCGCGTTCCTCGTCACTCACCTGCCCGGCGAGGTGAATCTGTGCGCCCTCCCCGCGTCGGTCGCGTCGAAATCGCTGGCGATCATCGGCCTGGCCAACATCGCCGGTAGTCTGACGGCCGGCTGGGCCGGCGGCGTCATGCGCATGAAGTGGCTGCTGTTCATCATGTACTTCAGCCGCGCGGCGGCGATTCTCATCTACCTGGCGGCGCCGAAGACAGAGGCGACGTTCTACACGTTCGCCATCGTGCTCGGCTTCACGTGGCTGGCAACCGTTCCGCCAACGGCGGGGCTCGTCGGCAAACTATTCGGCGTGAGCCACCTCGCGACGCTGTTCGGACTCACGATGCTCACGCACCAGCTCGGCGCGTTCCTGGGCGCGTTCCTGGGAGGCATCGTGATGTCGAAGTTCGGCGACTTCTCGTGGATGTGGTACGCGGACGCCGCGCTGGCGCTGGCGGCGGCGTTGATCAACCTGCCAATCCGCGAAGCCCCGGTGAAGGCAGTCAGCGCAGCTGCCTGACGGCGTGCCCGAAGTAGGGCCGCAACGCCTCGCGGTCGAAGCCGTCGGCCCGCCTCCACCAGCATGCGGGATAGTCCATGTCGACGTGGTGGCGATCCGGCATCGCGCGCGCGTGCGAGGAAATGAAATCCACGCCATGACCGGGATGCGCCTTCGTGCCGAGCGCGCCACAAAATCCCAGCATCGCGACGATCCTGTCGCGCTCCGCCTTGTTCGCCGCGAGCTCGCGCGGGAACACTCCGTGCAGCTGACTACTGGTCGTATTCGCCGGCGCGGCGTCGATGGCGGCGATGAGCGCACCGAACAGCGCGACGTCGCGTTCGGCGGGCTTCGGCACCGTCATCGTCAGGAACGACTCGAGGTCGAGCATCGCGTAGTCCGGAGAGGCGTGCCGCACGCCTCCCCACTTGTGACGCTCGAAGCTGAGGACGCTGAGCTCGGTTTCGCCATCGAGGTATAACCCGCAGTGCGCGCACTGCTTCGAGCCGATCGGCGCATGTTCGTGCAAATGACGAAACACCCCATAACTGCCCCATGCGGATCGCCAGTCCAGCCGGCGCGTCGACAGACTGGCCAGGAACGCGTCGCCCACCCGTTGCGGCGTCAGCCGCTCACAGGCATTGGTCAGGCGCGCGATGACGATCGCGTGGTCGGCACGGATGGGTTCGAACATCAGCCCCATCTTCTTGGCGTACGCGAAATCCTCGGGCGATGCCTTCTGCTCTCGCTTCGGCTTCCAGCCGGCCGAAGACCAATACGTGCCGAGTAGGATTTTCAGCGCGCGTTTGTCGATGTCATCCGAAAATTCTCGAGCTCCGCGCGCCGCCGGCGGTTTCGTGCGGTCTTTGGCGGTCACCGCGCTTTCCTCAGGATCCTGTCCATTGCCTCGCCCTTCGCGAGCTCATCGATGAGGCCATTTTCGAGTTCCTTAGTCGCCGCAATCCATTGCATTTGTCGGCATATCCCGACACTTCGCCCGGGAGTTTGACACTCCCGAGATCGCTGTGTACTTACGTTCCACGATTCAATCACAGGAGTGATCTCATGGCGTTGTGGAAAGATGAACCGGTCCCGCAGACCTCCCCGCAGCCCGTCGCGAAGACGCCCGAAAAGGTCGCCGTGCTGAGCGCCGTGAGTGACCCGGCGCCCCGCCCGGCCCCCGCACCGAATCGCGCCGACGCGTCCATGAAGGAATCGATCATCGCCGCCGGGCTCACGATCGAAGGCAAGATCGAAGGCGCCGGACACGTTCGCATCGCCGGTGACTTCAAGGGCGACGTCAACGTGCAGGGCAACCTCACGATCGAGCCTGGCGCGCACCTCACCGGCGGCGTGAAGGCCGATACGGTGGTCGTCGGCGGTCAGCTCGACGGCAACATCGATGCCGCGTCGCGCGTCGAACTCCTGCAGACCGGCGTTCTCAATGGCGAGCTCAAGGCCGGCTCACTCACCGTCGCGGCGGGTTCGCGCATGCGCGGCAAGGCGGAGTTCGGCTGGGATGAGAAGTCCAAGCACTGACGGGCGCATGAACGCCCGAGTCGGTGCCCCCGGCAAGACGAGGATCTGCCCGCACTGCAAATCGACGATCCTGGAGAGCGCGAGCGTTTGCCCGGGTTGCCATCACCATTTGCGCTTCGACCGCAATGCGAACCTGGAGAGCCGTACTCAACCGACTTTCTCCGCGCTGCGCGTCGAAGGCGCGATCCGCAATCCCGAAGGCGCGGACGCGTGGGAATACTCGGTGGTCGTCTCGATCCGCAACGAGCGCGGCGAGGAAGTGGCGCGCAAAGTGATCGGCGTCGGCGTGCTCGATCCGCGCGAGAGCCGGACGGTGACGATGTCAGTCGATGTGTTCACCCCGCGTATCGGCAAGCAATAGCGGCTCATGGCTTCTTCAATTCCTTGAGTGCATGCGTCTTGAAGCGCACACCGTTCTATTGCACTACCGTTATCGTGACGTGACCGGTCTTGCTCGTCTTCATGTCCGTCACCGATCCGGACTTGCCGGCATGCGCGCCGCCGACCACTTCACATACGGCGCCATCTTTCAAGTTCGCTGTTCTGGTTGCAATGTGTCTAATCCCTCGTGAGTTTCAAGTGAATCGCCACCGGAAGATAGTGAACAGAACTCCTGCCACGAAAAGGCTGCCAAAGATCTCCTTGTTGTAGCGCGCGATCCACAAGGGGAGATAGATATCGAAGTTGGCGCGTCGATCGCTGGTATATCGAGCCGCCACGTCAGTGAGGGGACAGCGAAAGTGGTTGGCGAAGAGCACTAACACCTCGACAAGGACTGACGCGATAAGGATCGCCGCGAGTCGAAAGTTTCCAAGGTACGCCGCGACCGGGAGCGCCACAATGCATCCTGCGAAAACCGACCATGCCAGGGTGTGAACCACCTTCACGGCGCGCAGGGCTGGAAGAACGGTGGCGTGATCCTCGCGAACCATGCTGTCTATCGGCTTGGCGGAACGCGCTCGCGCGCTGCCGCGCGAGCTTGGCACTTTGTGCATGACGTCTGCGCTCCCGTGATGTGTCAGCAGCGGATCAACTCGGCCGGGCGTATGGCGCACGAAGCCAGGTGGCACGCGCTATCCCGCGCGCCTCCGCTCCAGCCAGCCCTCAGAGCGCAAGCAGTGCCAAGCCGATTGCGGCAGGCAGCGCTTGAATGAAGAGGATGCGCTTGCTGGCTGTTGCTCCACCGTAGAGCCCAGCTACCAAAACGCAGAGCAAGAAGAAAACCTTGACCGAATGCGCGCCATCGCCGAGGTACAAGCCCCAGAACAGGCCTGCGGCCAGGAAGCCGTTATAGAGACCTTGGTTCGCGGCAAGTACCTTGGTCTGAGCTGCGAACTCTGGAGTCAGGCCAAAGGCCTTGAGCCCACGCGGCTTGTCCCAGAGAAACATCTCGAGAACGAGGATGTAGACGTGCAGCAGCGCCACGAGCAGAACGACGACATTGGCAACGGTGGACAAGGGATGCTCCTGGATGTGTTTTTGCTGTGTGTTGGCGTCTGGGCGCGGAGTGAACTCTGCTCACCCACGGCGCCAGAGCCGTGCTGATCGCTGCGCGATCTGCGCAACGCCGCGGTTCTTCGCTCAATCGCCTGCGCACTTGGGCGCTCGATCTTCAGGAGCGCGCTCCGCGAAGGTCGACAATGATCCTCTCTTCGTCAACTAATACCCAGCTCCGCTTTGTGGGTTCTGGAATCAGCTGGGCCCACTGCAACGTCTCGAGCGAGTCGCAGTCGCTTGGCAGTAGCAACGTAATCTCGTATTGGTCTGGCTTGGATCCAAGAAATCCCACGCGCCCATCTATCTGCGATTCTGGCGCACCGATTCGATAACGTCTCACTTCAATCCAGTCGCAATAGCCAAACTCCAGCTCCTCAGTCAAACGAAACTGAAGTGCGGCCAAGAATTCTTGCTCACACATCGACTCGCCGCTCAACGGCTGAGTTGAGCGGCGCGCGCGCATCCGCATGCACTTGGCAATTTATCCCT
>CADEED010000067.1:0-4336 GCA_902826225.1 uncultured Pseudomonadota bacterium
GCGCGGCGATGGGCAGCCTCACCGACATCCTCGCGATTGCCGCACGCAGCGACGTCCGCGCCGACGTGATGAAGGAACTCGAGCGGCACCTCGCGCAGCTCAACGTGTTCCAGAGCAAACCCGGCGTCGACTCCGCGCGGCTGCGCACGGTGATGAGCAACCTGCTCCGCCTGCGCGCCGACCTCGTGGCCTGCGGCTCCAACTATCTATCGGGACTCAAGGACTCGGAGTTCCTCTCCGCGATCAAGCATCGCAGCGCCATCCCCGGCGGCACCTGCGAGTTCGATCTGCCGGATTTCTTCTACTGGCTCAACCAGGAGACACAGCAGCGCTCGCGCTCGTTCGGCGAATGGCTCGCGACGCTGCGCCCGCTCTGCGATGCGATTGCCGAACTGCTCTGGATCACGCGCCAGCACGGCAAGCCGCGCCAGGAAATCGCGCGCGGCGGCGTCTATCACATCACCTTCGAACGCGACACGCCGATCCAGCTCGTGCGCATCGCGCTGCCCGCGGACTCCGGCCTCTATCCCGAGACATCCGGGTCTCACTACCGCTGCTCGGTGCGGCTGCTCTCCTGGAACGGATTGCAGACACGTCCCCAGCAAACCACGGAAGACATTCCCTTTACGCTGACTTGCTGCACCTGACGGTGTAGTTAGGGCGGCGGCGCAACCGGGCATCACGCCCACGCGGGGCTTTTTCTCGCCGGCGCATTCTCGATTCGGGTCGTATCCTGATGGCCGCCGACTCTTTGGGCGTGACTTTCTGCATCGCGAGATATTCGCGATCCACTTTGCCGGGCGGACAACACGGGTCGGCTTCCTGGCTTGCGCTGTGTCGGGTGCGCCGGCTGCGAAAAGCGCCCCGCGTGGGCGCGCTGCCCGGTTGCGCCGCCGCGCGAACCGCGTCGTCTGATGCATCGAGGAAGAGTCAACGGCCAGGTCTCCTTACGCCGAAAAGAGCGCTCTTTTCGCTGCAGGCGAAGGCGGCACTTTCACGGCGACGAAGTCATCGCCATCGAGCCGCCTCGGCGATGATTCGCAGCGCGACGCCGGCGGCCGACGCGGCCGGCGGACGGACACGCGCGATACGGGCTTTGGAGCGGCGGGTCTCCCGACCCTAACGCAGCGAAGCCGACCCGTGTTGCCCGCCCGGCCTCGTAGGAAGCTCATCACTCGCGATGCCCGAACCCCCGACCAAAGAGTCGGCGGCACCCAGTACACGCTGCCCAACCACCATTGGGCCCGCCGCGGAAAAACCGTATCGCGCGGGGCCGGTCGACGGCCGCGTCGGCCGCCGGCGCCCCACTCCGACTCCTCACCCCGGCGGCTGCATCCCCAATGCATTTGCCACGAATCCAAACTCATCGGCGACCGCTTCGATCTGCATCCACACTGGTTTGCCAGCCCCATGCCCGGCCCGCGTCTCGATGCGTATCAATACCGGATTCGGGCAGGTCTGCGCACGCTGCATCTCCGCCGCGAACTTGTAGCTGTGCCACGGCACCACGCGGTCGTCGCGGTCCGCCGTCGTCACCAGTGTGGGGGGATAGCAACCGGGCTTGATGTTGTGCGCGGGCGAGTACGCGCGCAGTGCGGGGAAATCCTCGGCGTTCTCGGACAGGCCGAAGTCGCTCGACCACTGGCGCGCGTTCGCGCTGGCGGTGTGATAGCGCAGCATGTCCATGACGCCGACGCCAGGCAACGCAGCACCAAAGAGGTCCGGACGCTGCGTGAGCACGGCGCCGACGAGCAGGCCGCCGTTGCTGCGGCCGATGATCGCGAGCCGCTTGTTGTTCGTGTACTTCTCGCGGATCAGGAATTCGCCCGCGGCGATGAAGTCGTCGAACACGTTCTGCTTGCGCGATTTCGTGCCCGCCTGGTGCCACTCTTCGCCGTACTCGCCTCCGCCCCGCAGGTTCGCGACCGCGTACACGCCGCCCAACTCGAGCCACGAGAGGATCGACGGACTGAACGCGGGCGACAGCGTGACGTTGAATCCGCCATAGCCGTACAGCATCACCGGCTGGTTGCCGTCGCGCGGCGCATCCTTCCGGCGCGTGACGAACATCGGCACTTTCGTACCGTCCTTGCTCGGGTAGAACACCTGCTCGGTGACGTACGGCGTGAAGTCGGCCGGCACCTTCGGCGTGCGGAACTCCGAGACCTCCGCCGTCTTCACGTCGAGGCGCAGGATTCGCGTCGGCGAGAGATAGTCGGAGTAGGAGAAGAATGCCTCGGGGTTGTTCCCTGAACCCTGGAAGCCGCCCGCCGTACCGAGGCCGGGTAGTTTGACCTCGCCTCCGTCCGAGCCGTCCACGTCGAACAGCTTGACGAGGCTGCGTGCGTCGCGCGTGTACTCGACGAGGATGCGGCCACCGATGTAGCTGCTGTTCGCCATCGCGATGTCGCCGTGCGGGACGACCGTGCGCCACGCCGCCGGCGCCGGATTCGAGGCCTTCACCGCGATCACGCGGCCGCGCGGCGCGGCGTTCGTCGTCTGGAAATAGAGCTCGTCCCCCTTCGAGCCGATGAACTGATAGAGGGCGTCCCACGCCGTGAACAGCGGTTGCGGCGTGGAGCCAGCCTTGCGCAGGTCCTGCACGTACACCGCATTCGACTCGTAGCCGTCGAACTGGAAGATGACCAGCCAGCGGCCGTCCTCGGTGACCTGGGCGGACGGCACGCGGGTCGGGTGATCCGTCACCTTGTAGACGACCTTGTCCGCGGATTGCTCGTCGCTCAGCCTGTGGAACCAGATGTCGGGACGGCCCGAGTCGTCGCCACGGCTATCTTCCTGGGCCTGGTTTTTCTTCGTGGGATAGCGCACGTAGTAGACGCCCGCGCTGTCCCGCGCCCACGAGACCGTATAAAACTTGCTGTAGCGGAGGACGACCGGCAGCTCACTGCCGTCGGCGGTGCGACGGAAGTGCCAGGTGTTCCAGTCCGTCCCGCCGTCCGAAAGCGCGTACGCCATGATCTTGCCGTCCGGACTCGGCACCCACTGCGACAGCGAGATCGTCGCGTCGTCTCGGTTGCCGTTCGGATCGACCAGCACGCGCGGCGGCGCATCGAGCGCGTCGGCGACATAGAGGACGCTCTGGTCCTGCTTGCCGTCATTGCGCAGATAGAAGTACTTGCCGCCTTCGCGCTGCGGGACGCCGAAGCGTTCGTACTGCCACAGCGCCTTCAACCGCTCCCCGAGCCACGCGCGCTGCGGCAGGCTTTCGAGATAGGGCTGCGCGACCGCATTCTCGGCCGCGACCCAATCGCGCGTGGCTTGCGCGGCGGGATCCTCGAACCAGCGGTAGGGATCGGGAACCTTTACGCCGTGATAGTCGTCGACCACGTCGCCGCGCATCGCGGCGGGATACTGGAACTTCGGCGCGGGCGGCGCCGCTTCCGCGGGCGGCGGCGAATGCACCGCGGTCGGCGTGGAGCATGCGACGAAGAGAACCGTGAGCGCGCTCGCGAGCGCGGCATACCCGTAGCGAGGACTCATGGCCATCCTTACACTCCCCCAGATGAAATTGCTCGGCAGTGTAGCAAAGGCCTCGCGCGGCTCCTTCCGTCGCGCCGTGTTTTCGTTTCGTCCCGCCGCAGCCATCCTGCTGGCGCTGGCCGCGCTCGCCGCCATGGCCGCGCCTGTGCGGGCCGACAAGTTGCCGCTCGAGCGAATGTTCTCGGCGCCCGACCTCTCCGGGCCGACGTTGCGCGGCGTACGCATCTCGCCCGACGGAAAACTCGTCGCCTATCTTCGGCCGCGCCAGGACGACAAGGATCGATTCGACCTCTGGGCCTATGACGTCAAGGCGCGTCGCCACCGGCAGCTCGTCGACTCGCGCACGCTCGCGGGCTCGGACAGGGCATTGTCCGTCGAAGAAGAGGCGCGCCGCGAACGCCAGCGCACGTCGGCCTACTCCGGCATCGTCGAGTACAGCTTCGCGCCGGACAGCCGCCACCTGCTGATCCCGCTCAACGGCGATCTCTTCGTCTACGACCTGGGGCGCCGGCCCGCGGACGCAGTGATGCGACTCACCACTACCGACGCCTTCGAGACGGACTCGAGATTCTCGCCGCGGTCCAACTACGTGAGCTTCGTACGCGATCAGAACCTCTACGTGATCGACCTCGCGACACGCCGGGAGCGGGCGATCACCCGGGAGGGGGGCGGCCTCGTGAGCTTCGGTATGGCCGAGTTCATCGCGCAGGAAGAGATGGACCGCGACACCGGTTACTGGTGGGCGCCGGACGAGCGCCACATCGCTTTCGAGCGCGCCGAACTCAATTTCGGCGCGGAGCGGATCTATGACGGGCTCGACTTCACGGTCGCGCCG
>CADEED010000067.1:4346-22982 GCA_902826225.1 uncultured Pseudomonadota bacterium
TCTCTTCGTCGCCGACCTCGCGGGCAAGCGCGTGTCGCTGGACCTCGGCACCAACCCCGACATCTACGTGGCGCGCGTCGACTGGTTCCCGGACTCCTCGGCCGTCGCCGTGCAGCGGCAGAGCCGCGACCAGAAGACGCTGGAGCTGCTGCGCTTCGATCCGGCGACCGGCCGCGGCAGCGTCCTGCTCACGGAACGCAGCCAGACCTGGGTGCCGCTGCACCACGAGTTGACCTTCCTCAAGCGCGCGCCGCAGTTCATCTGGGCGTCGTCGCGCGACGGCTTTCAGCACCTCTATCTATACGGCAACGACGGCCAGCTCGTCCGGCAGCTGACGTCGGGCGAGTTCATGGTGACCGGCGCGACGCCGGAGAACGCGATCCGTGCCGTCGACGAGCGCGCGCGCCGGGTCTACTTCACCGCCAACCTGCCCTCGCCCGTCGAGCGGCAGCTGTTCTCGGTGTCGCTGGACGACCCCGGGAAGCCGGCACAGGTCACGTCGGGCGCCGGCTGGCACAGCGTCGCGGTGTCGAAAGACGCGCGCGTGTTCGTCGACACGTTTTCGAACGTGACGACGCCGCGGAACGTCACGCTGCGCGACATCCGTGGCGCCCGCCTCGCCGACATGCTGCCGAACAAGCTCGATGCTTCGCATCCCTACGCGCCGTACGCGCCCGAACATTCGCCGGCGGAATTCGGCACGCTCGCGGCCGCGGATGGACAGGCGATGCACTACGCGCTGGTCAAGCCGCGCGTGATGGAGCCGGGAAAGAAGTACCCGGTGCTCGTCGATGTCTACGGAGGCCCCGGCGTGCAACGCGTGTCAAACCAGTGGGGCAATCTCTTCCACCAGTATCTCGCGCAACATGGCTACATCGTGTTCGCGCTGGACAATCGCGGCAGCGGCTCGCGCGGGACGAAATTCGAGACCGCGCTCGCGGGGCGCCTCGGCGGCGTCGAGGTCCAGGACCAGGTGAAGGGCGTGGAATTCCTGCGCAGCCTGCCGTTCGTCGACGGCAAGCGCGTCGGCGTGTTCGGCTGGAGTTACGGCGGTTACATGACGCTGCTGTGCCTCATGCAGGCCCCCGATTCGTTCGCCGCGGGCGTCTCGGGCGCACCCGTCACCGACTGGGCGCTGTACGACACCCACTACACCGAGCGCTATCTGTCGACCCCGCAGGCGAATGCCGCTGGCTACGCCGCCGGCAACGTCCTCAATCACGCCGACAAACTACGCCGCCCGCTGCTCCTGGTTCACGGCATGGCCGATGACAACGTGCTGTTCGCGAACTCGACCGCGCTCATGAGAAAACTCCAGGACCTCCAGAAGCCCTTCGACCTCATGACCTACCCGGGCGGCAAACACGGCGTCATCCGCCAGAGCGGCCCCGGCCTCCACGCGCATGCCAACATCGTGCGCTTCTTCGACCGCGAACTCGGCGCCGGCCCCCGCTGAAATGGCGACAGGGCTCCGCGGTGGGGTCAGACCCCATTTTTCCCCCAAGGGACAGCAAACGGGGTCGGTCCCCATTACCGTTACAACTTGATGCGGCCCCCGCCCCCCGGCGGACCACTCATGCCGCCGCCGGCCTCGGGAACGACGATCCGCGAAGCCGCTTCGCGGCGCATTTCCCGCGCCTCTTCGATCGCCTGCTCGATCGCGATCTTCACGGCGTCGGGGAATTTGTTGCACGCGTCTTCGAGCGACACGGCTTCGAGCTCGAACGCGAGCGGGAGCACGCCAGCGGGCGTGAGTAGTTGGGTCTGGCCCGAATACAGCACCGGGCGCGACGCGTCGGTGTTGCCGTCGGCGAGAACGGGAACCAGGCGGCGCAGCGTGCCGGCCTTGCGGTCGGTGAAGATCTCTTCGCGGTACAGCTGCGTGGCGTCGAGTTTGATGTCGGGAAGTTGTTGTTCAGCGGCCATGGGAGTCACCGTGCAATGGATCGGAAGATGATAGCGCCTGCAAATACGGGATGAGCGGCAGATCGGCCGGCAGGAGGCGTTCTCTGCCGAGTGACTGACAATCGACCCACTTCAATTGCTGTCCGTCGAGACCACGCGGTTGGCCGCTCGTGATGGATGCGTGCCACAGCATCAGGTCGACGATCCGGTCGGGATACTCATGCGACATCGAAGTGATCTCGCGATGCGCGCGGGACTCGACGCCGAGTTCTTCGCGCAGTTCGCGCACGAGCGCGTCGGCGTCGGACTCCCCGGGCGCCACTTTGCCGCCGGGAAATTCCCACCAACCCGCCATGTGTTTGCCGGCGGGCCGGTCGGCGAGCAGCACGCGACGGGCGTCGTCGAACAGCGCGGCGGCGACGACGCGCACGCGGGGCTTCGTCGCGGCCATCGCGTCCTACTCGACGCCCTCGAGAACGCCGTGGCAATTCTTGAATTTCTTGCCGCTGCCGCACGGGCAGGGCTGGTTGCGCCCGACCTTGGGCGCCGCGCGCACGGGACGCGGTACGTTCGCAGGCGGCGGCGGCAACAGGTTCGGCGACCCGCCGCGCGCACCCGGCGGCGGTGGCGGTGCTTCCCCACCCTCGGGCGCGGCTCCGAGCTGCGAGAGCGATGCCGCTTCGGCGTGCTGCAACTGCAACGCGCGATTGAGACGAGCGCGTCGCTCTTCTTCCTCGCGTTCGATCTGCTCGGGGCTCTTCACCTGCACGTCGAGCGTCGCGAGGATCGTCACGGTGTCGAACTTGATGCGCTCGAGCATCGCGGCGAACAGGTCGAACGCTTCGCGCTTGTACTCGTAGCGGTAATCCTTCTGCGCGTAGCCGCGCAGGTGGATGCCCTGGCGCAGATAGTCCATCGCGCCCAGGTGATCGCGCCACTGGCGGTCGAGCACGTTGAGCATGATGTCCTTCTCGATGTGCCGCATGATCGGCACGCCGTCCGGCTGGTTGCCGATGCGCACGACCTTCGCGTCGTACACCGTGTCGATGGCGCCGATGATGCGGCCACGCAGCGTCTGCTCCTCGAGATCCGGCTGGTCCTTGAGCCACTGCTTCGGATCGACCGCCGTCGCGAAATTCTTCTGGATCGACTGCGCGAGTCCGTCGAGATTCCACTCCTCGTGACTCACGTTGCTCGGCAGGTATTCGTCGAGGATGCCGCCGACCACTTCTGCGCGGATGCCGCGCACCGCGTCGCCGAGGTTGTCCGCGCCCATGAGCTCGGTGCGCTGCTGGTAGATGACCTTGCGCTGGTCGTTGGCGACGTCGTCGAACGTGAGCAACTGCTTGCGCACGTCGAAGTTGTGCGCCTCGACCTTGCGCTGCGCCTTCTCGATCTGCCGCGTGAGCATGCCGCTCTCGATGACCTCGCCTTCCTTCATGCCGGCGAGCGAGAGCAGGCGCTTCGTGCGATTCGGATCGCCGAAGATGCGCATCAGGTTGTCTTCCATCGACAGGTAGAAGCGACTCGAACCCGCGTCACCCTGGCGGCCCGAACGGCCGCGCAGCTGGTTGTCGATGCGGCGCGATTCGTGCCGCTCGGTGCCGACGATGTGCAGGCCGCCCGCGGCCAGCACCTTGTTGTGACGCTCGAGCCATTCGGCCTTGAGGCGCGCAGCGGTCGACTCGTCGAGACCCGCCTCGCCCGCCGCCTTCGCGGTCGCTTCGAGTTCGGCCTCGAGATTGCCGCCGAGCTTGATGTCGGTGCCGCGGCCGGCCATGTTCGTCGCGATCGTGACCTTGCCCGGCATGCCGGCGTTTTCGACGATGTGGGCTTCGCGTTCGTGCTGTTTCGCGTTCAACACGTCGTGCGGGATGCCGTGTTTCGTGAGCACGCCCGAAATCAGCTCGGAGCTCTCGATGGACGTGGTGCCGACGAGCACGGGCTGCTCGCGCTTCACGCAGTCCTCGATGTCCTCGATGATCGCCTTGTACTTGTCTTGCTGCGTGAGATACACGAAGTCGGAGTGATCCTTGCGGATCATCGGCTTGTGCGTCGGGATCACGACCACTTCCAGGCCGTAGATCTGCATGAACTCCGGCGCCTCGGTGTCGGCGGTGCCGGTCATGCCGGAGAGCTTC
Source organism: uncultured Pseudomonadota bacterium (assembly GCA_902826225.1). Lineage (GTDB taxonomy): Bacteria > Pseudomonadota > Gammaproteobacteria > Steroidobacterales > Steroidobacteraceae > CADEED01. The sequence continues at coordinate 8,393 of CADEED010000067.1, forward strand.
TTGTAGAGGCGGAAATAGTTCTGGAAGGTGATCGACGCGACGGTCTGGTTCTCCGCGCGCACCTTCACGCCTTCCTTCGCCTCGACCGCCTGGTGCAGTCCGTCGGACCAGCGGCGTCCCGGCATCGTGCGGCCGGTGAACTCGTCGACGATGATCACCTCGCCGCCGCGCACGATGTACTCAACGTCCCGCTTGTAGATCGCGTGGGCCCGCAACGCGCCGTTGAGGTGGTGCATGAGGCGGATGTTCGACGGGTCATAGAGGCTCTCGCCTTCGCGCAGCAGGCCCGACTCGAGCATCAGCGCTTCCACGTGCTCGTGGCCGGCCTCGGTGAGATGCGTCTGCTTCTGCTTCTCGTCGACGGTGTAGTCGCCGGGCGTGAAGTCCCCGCCTTTGTCCTCTTCGCCGATCTGCTTCTTGAGCCGCGGGACGAGGCCGTTCACCTTGAGATACAGCTCGTCGTTCTCCTCCGCGGGGCCCGAGATGATCAGCGGCGTGCGCGCCTCGTCGATGAGGATCGAGTCCACTTCGTCAACGATCGCGAACACGAGGCCGCGCTGCACGCGGTCCTCGAGGCTGAACGCGAGATTGTCGCGCAGGTAGTCGAAGCCGAACTCGTTGTTCGTGCCGTAGGTGATGTCGCAGCGATACGCCGCGCGCTTCTCGGACGAGTCCTGCTGATTGCGGATCACGCCGACCGTGAGGCCGAGGAAGCGGTAGATGGGACCCATCCACTCCGCGTCGCGTGCCGCCAGGTATTCGTTGACGGTGACGACGTGCACGCCTTCGCCCGTGAGCGCATTGAGGTACGCGGCGAGCGTCGACATGAGCGTCTTGCCCTCGCCGGTGCGCATCTCGGCGATGCGGCCATCGTTCAGCGTGAGGCCGCCGATGAGCTGTACGTCGAAGTGGCGCATTTTCATCGTGCGGACCGCGGCTTCCCGGACGACGGCAAAGGCTTCAGGCGCGAGATCGTTGAGCTTTTCGCCCGCGGCGAGGCGCTTGCGGAATTCCTCCGTCTTGCCCTTCAACTGCTCGTCGCTCAACGCCTGCAGCGCCTGTTCGAACGAGGTGGCCTTTCGCACCGTCGATTCGTAACCACGGACGATGCGATCGTTGCGACTGCCGAAGAGCCGCGTCAGAAGGTTGAGCACTGAGGAATCCTTGCGAGAAAATCTAGGCCGGACAGCGACTTAGGAGAATGCCCACCGTGGCCGGGCCGGTATTCTACGGATAGACCCGACGTGGCGGAACTGGTTTCAGCGCAACCCCCAGCGACCCTTCGTATGGCCGCCCGAGAAGGCTTGCAAGACGTTGTTTGGATCGGTGGGAGCCACCGACGGGCACCGTTGCATCGACGGTGCCAGGAGTGGGGCGTGAGCCCCTGAGAATCAGCCGCTTCAGCGACCGATGAAGGTCAGCGGGTCTATCTGCCGGCCTTCCTTCAGCACTTCGAAATGCACGTGAGGACCGGTCGAACGGCCCGTGGAGCCGACGAACGCCACCGTGTCGCCACGTTCGACCATCCGGCCGACGCCGACCGCGAGGGCGCGATTGTGGCCATAGCGGGTGGTGAGACCGTTCCCGTGGCTGACTTCGATGAGGTTGCCGTAGCCGGCCTTCTCGCCGGCGAACGTCACGACGCCCGCGGCGACGGCGACGACGTCCGAGCCCGCCGGGCTCGCGAAATCGATGCCCTTGTGGAATGCCTGGTGACCGTTGAACGGATCCTGGCGCTCGCCGAAATACGAGGAAATGTGGCCATCGCGCACGGGACGGCCGTCCGGACGGATCTGCTCGTCGAGCTTGCGCGAGAGCAGCGCGTTCTCGAGCGCCGACATCTGCGCATCGCGGGAGGACAGTTTCTGCTCGAGCCCAGTGACCAGGGCGTTGAGGTCGGGCGCCTGCATGGCCGCGCCGATCTCCGACTCGGGGCCGCCGACGGCCGGCTGGCTTTCGAAGTCGAATTCGCGGTCGTCGATCTTGGCCATCTGTGTGAGGCGCTTGCCCAGCGCGTCCAGGCGAATGACGTGAGCATTCATCTGGCCGATGCGCATGGCGACCGCGTCGACGCGCCGCTGGAGCTCGGCCTTCAATTCCTTGATCTCGGCCTGTTGCTCCGCCAGGTTGGCCGACCAGGTCGATTCACCGCGCGGGTGGGAACGGCTCTCGCCGATCTTCATTCCCAGGCTGAAAGTGGTCGCAAGAATGGCGATCAGGACGGCGGCGAAGGCCGTCACGGCAACGGGGTGGCCGAGATTGAAGTGGCGAGCACGACCTTCACGGCGCGAGAAGAAAATAATGTTCATCGCGCCCGCTCCATTAGGCGACCCTGATCCTTACACTTCAATGGGTTGTTGCTTGCTGGCATCCTGGTCGTCCGTTCCCGATGAGGGGTTTTCTCCGGCGTTACCGTAAGGTCCAGCAGGCGCGAAACTATGCCCAAAAGACCCTCCCGAAACAAGCAAACGATCCGACCGTCCGCTCGGCCGCGGTCGATCGGGGACCTCATGTCCTCGCGTCTGCCAGCTCTGGTTCAGGGTGCCTCATCCAGCCCGGAGGCGTCCGAGTGGCACATCACAGTGATGAAGGCGCTGGGGCCCGATTTGGGCAATAAGGTAAGTCGCATGATGTTGAATAACGGAAGGATTACGGTAACTGCGGCCTCCTCCGCCTGGGCCGCCCGGATCCGCTTCCACCTGGCGGAAATCGAGTCCGCCCTGCGCGAAAAAGACCCGTCGATCGAGGAAATAGTCGTCCGCGTGCGCCCCGCCTCCGCCGCCAGGAAAGGCTAGATTCCGCCCGCGCGTAGCCGGACGCCGGCGTAATGCGCGGCGCGCGCCGACAGCGACATGTAGGTCAGGGACGGGTTCGCGGCGCCCCCGAGGACGTCATGCCGGTTGGCGCGCGGCAAAGCTGCCGCGGCCGTGACGGGAATCACATCGTCGAGCTGACGGGTACCGGCGGTGGCTGCACGTAGGCGATCGGTGCGTCCGAGGGTTTCTCGAACACGACGGATTCCCACGTCGAGGTGTCGGCGATGAGCTTGCGCAGCAGCTGGTTGTTCAGCTTGTGGCCGGACTTGTGGCCGCTGAACTCGCCGATGAGGCTGTGGCCGAGAAGATAGAGATCGCCGATCGCATCGAGGATCTTGTGCTTCACGAATTCGTCCTCGTAGCGCAGGCCGTCCTCGTTGAGCACGCGGAAGTCGTCGAGCACGATCGCATTGTCGAGATTGCCGCCGAGCGCCAGGTTGCGCGCGCGCATCATCTCGAGATCGCGCATGAAGCCGAACGTGCGCGCCCGCGAGACTTCCTTGAGGAACGAGGTGGTCGAAAAATCCATCGACGCCTTCTGCGAGCGTCGCTTGAACAGCGGATGATTGAACTCGATCTCGAAGTTCACCTTGAAGCCGTCGAAGGGGCGGAACTCCGCCCACTTGTCGCCGTCCTCGACCCGCACTCGCTGCTTGATGCGCACGAATTTCTTGGGCGCCCGTTGTTCCTCGAATCCGGCCGACTGCAGCAGGAACACGAAGGGACCCGCGCTGCCGTCCATGATCGGGACTTCGGGCGCGCTCAACTCGACGTGCGCGTTGTCGATCCCCAGGCCCGCGAACGCAGAAAGCAGGTGCTCGACCGTGGAAACGCGCGCGTTCCCGTCGATGAGTGTGGTGCCCAGCTGGGTGTCCCCGACGTTCTCGGCGTAAGCGCGGACGTCCGCGGGCGGATCGAGATCCGTCCGCCGGAACACGATGCCCGTATCCGCCGCCGCCGGGCGCAGCGTCATCAGTACTTTCTTGCCGGTGTGCAGGCCCACGCCCTGGGCGCGGATCGAATTCTTGAGAGTGCGTTGTCCGAGCATCTGACCGTTCTCCCGGTGCCTCTTCGAAGTGCACGGGTAGCGCCCCATGAAGTCATGGGGGGCGGGGAGCGAGTGCCGCAAGGCACGCCGCGCCCCCAAAAGGGGCGCTACCCTAACACAGAACCCTCGAAATCGTCCGTCGTCAGTCGGCCTGGCGCCGCAGGAATGCCGGGATATCCAGGACATCTTCCGCTTCCGGATGGTCCGCCCGCAGACCGTCGCCCACCGCGCGCTGGCGTTGAACGGCTGGCTTGTCGAGCGCCGCGTAGTCCGCCGCCGTCAGCGGCCGGCGTGGCACCACACGCATCGGCGGTTCGGACGACGCGACCGGCTCGCGTTCACGCGGCGCCGCCTTCTGGACGACGGGCGCTTCGCGACCGAAAGGTGAGCGACCGCTGACTGCTATCTCGGGTCTCCCCAAGCCGGTGGCAACCACCGTGACGCGCATTTCATCCGACAGCTCGGGATCGATCACGGTTCCCACGACGACGGTGGCGTCGTCCGAGGCGAACTGCTTCACGACGTTGCCGACTTCCTGGAACTCGCCGATCGAGAGGTCCATGCCGGCGGTGACGTTCACGAGGATGCCGTGCGCGCCGGACAGGTTGATGTCCTCGAGCAGCGGCGAGGAGACCGCCATCTCGGCCGCCTCCTTGGCGCGGTTCTCGCCGCGGGCGACGCCCGAACCCATCATCGCCATGCCCGTTTCGCTCATGACGGTGCGCACGTCGGCGAAGTCCACGTTGATGAGGCCGGGCCGCGTGATGAGTTCCGCGATGCCCTGTACCGCGCCCTGCAGCACGTGATTCGCGCTCTTGAACGCATCCAGCAGCGTCGTCTTGGCACCGAGCACCGTCAGCAGCTTCTGGTTCGGGATGGTGATCAGCGAGTCCACGTACTTGCCGAGTTCGGCGAGGCCGTGATTCGCGACCAGCGTGCGCTTGCCGCCTTCCATCTCGAACGGGCGGGTGACGACGGCCACCGTCAGGATGCCGAGTTCCTTCGCGCACTGCGCGACGACCGGCGCCGCGCCCGTGCCCGTGCCACCGCCCATGCCGGCGGTGATGAAGAGCATGTCGCAGCCCTCGATCATCTCGATGATGCGATCGCGATCCTCGATCGCGGCCTGTCGGCCGACCTCGGGGTCGGCGCCGGCGCCGAGACCCTTGGTGATGTTGCAGCCGATCTGCAGCGCGGTCTTCACCTTCGAGTGCTTGAGCGCCTGCGCATCGGTGTTGATGCAGAGGAACTCGACGCCCTCGATGCCGCTCGTGACCATGTGTGCGACGGCGTTGCCGCCGCCTCCGCCTACCCCGATGACCTTGATTACAGCGTTCTGGCTGTAAGCGTCCATGAGTTCAAACATTGTGTCGCTCCTTCACTAGTTAAATCGATGCTGTCAGCTTCGTTCGACCATCAACAATGACCTTCCACCCGGCATGACCCGGATCAGAAGTTCCCCTGAAACCAGTTCTTCATGCGCTCGGCCATCGAGCGCGCATTGCCCGCGATGGACCTGCCGCGATTGCCCACGACCGCGTTGTCGCGCGCATACAGCAGCAGCCCGGCGCCGGTCGAGTAGATGGGATTGCGGACCACGTCCGACAGTCCCTTGATGTGCTGCGGGACGCCGAGTCGCACGGGGACGTGGAAGACTTCTTCCGCGAGCTCGATCGCGCCTTCCATCTTGGCGCTGCCGCCGGTGAGCACGATGCCCGCCGCGATGATTTCCTCGAACCCCGAGCGGCGCAGTTCTTCGCGCGCGAGCGCGAAGATCTCCTCGTACCTGGGCTCGACCACCTCGGCCAGAGTCTGCCGCGCGAGCCGACGCGCGGGCCGATCGCCGACGCTGGGCACCTCGATGCTCTCGTCGGCATTGGCGAGCTGCGACAACGCGCAGGCGTATCGCACCTTGATGTCCTCGGCGTACTGCGTGGGCGTGCGCATCGAGATGGCGATGTCGTTGGTGACCTGGTCGCCTGCTATCGGCAAGACGGACGTATGGCGAATGGCCCCCTGCGAAAACACCGCGAGGTCCGTGGTGCCGCCGCCGATGTCGATGATGCAGACGCCGAGATCCTTCTCGTCGTCGGTGAGGCAGGCGAAGCTCGACGCGAGCTGTTCGAGCACGATGTCGTCGACCTCCAGGCCGCAGCGCTGGATGCACTTCTCGATGTTCTGCGCCGCGCTGTCCGCGCCCGTGACGATGTGTACCTTCGCCTCGAGACGCACACCCGACATGCCGATCGGGTCGCGGATGCCTTCCTGCCCGTCGATGATGAATTCCTGCGGCAGCACGTGGAGGATCTTCTGGTCCGCGGGAATCGCCACGGCCTTCGCGGCGTCGACGACGTGCTCGACGTCCGCGTGGCTCACTTCGCGGTCGCGGATGGCGACGACGCCGTGCGAGTTGAGACTGCGCACGTGCGAGCCGGCGATGCCGGCGAACACCGAGCGGATCTCGCAGCCGGCCATCAGCTCGGCTTCCTCGATCGCGCGCTGGATCGACTGCACGGTCGATTCGATGTTGACCACCACGCCCTTCTTGAGGCCGCGCGATGGCTGCACCCCGATCCCGATCACCTCGATCGAATTGTCGGGCATCACCTCGCCGACCAGCGCGGCGATCTTGGAGGTGCCGACGTCGAGACCGATGATCAGGTTCTTGTCAGGTCGCTTGCCCATATAGTTAGCCATCCGAATTGTCCTCGTCGGCGGTGCCGGTCGCGACGCGTTGTCCGCCCGCGCGCCAGCCGATCGCGAAGCCGTTCGTGTACCGCATGTCGATGTAATTGATGTCGTTCGCGTGGCTCGAAACTTGCCCGACGCCCGCGGCGACGAAGCGCGCGAATCGCTCGTCGACCTGGCGGCGGCCGAGCCGCACCGTGATGCCGTTGTCGAGATCGAATTCCCACGAGCCGCGTTGATCCAGTCGCACGGCGGTGAGCCGCATTCCCGCCTCGGCGAGTGCACCCTGCGCGGCCAGGTAGCGGCGCGCGACCGCGCTCTCGCTGCCACGCGGCCCCGAGAGCCGCGGCAATTCGGGCGGGATGTGCCGCGCCTCCGAGATGAACAGTTCGCCGCGAATGTTGAGCAGGCCGTTCGCACCCCAGCGCGCCGCCGGCACCTGTTCGACCACGCGGATCGAAAGCGCGCGCGGCCATTGCCGCTCGATGATCGCCGTGTCCACCCACGGCAACTGCTCGACCGCGCGACGCACGGCCGCAAGGTCGACGCTCACGAGGCCCATGTCGCGCACGCGCGCCTTGACGGCCTGTTCGACTTCGACCGGCGAAACACGCTGGAAGCGGCCGGTCACCGACACGCTCGCGATGTTCTGATCGAGAGCGCCCGCGACCAGCCATCCGGCGAGTCCCAGCACGCCACAGACCGCCGCACCGATCCCGGCGCGCGCGGCCCAGGGGCCGGCGAGCCTGAATCCGCCGTCCTCTCGCTTGCGCCGGTTTTTGGGCTTGCTCCACATCACGCGATCGGTGTCCTCGTGAACGACGTCTCGAGGACCTGCCAGACGAGCTGTTCGAAGTTGATCCCGAGCGCGGCGGCCGCCTTGGGCACCAGGCTCGTCGCCGTCATGCCCGGAATCGTGTTGATCTCGAGCAGGTAGGGTTTGCCCGCCTTGTCCATCATGAAATCCGCCCGGCCCCAGCCCTCGGCGCCCACCGCCTCGAAGGTCCCGAGCGCGAGATTCGCGAGATGTTTCTCTGCCTCGGGCGACAGGCCCGACGGGCACGAATATTTCGTGTCAGTGCGGAAATACTTCGCCTGGTAGTCGTAGAAAGTCGCGGGCGTCTCGATGCGGATCGACGGCAGCGCGCGTCCCTGCAGTACCGAGACGGTGTACTCCGCGCCGATGATCCACGGCTCCGCGAACACGGTGGGCTCGAGCAATGCAGCGGCCTGGTAGGCGGCGGCCAGCTGCTCGGCCTTCTCCACCTTGGTCATGCCCACCGAACTACCCTGCGTGGCGGGCTTCACGATGAGCGGCAGGCCGAGCCTCTCGAGGCAGTTCTCGAGGTCGGCCGGCGACTTGAGGATCACGTAGTCGGTGGTCGGGATGCCGGACGCCAGCGCGAGTCGCTTCGTTCGCAACTTGTCCATGCCGATCGCGGAACCCATCACGCCGCTGCCGGTGTACGGCAGGCCGAGGAACTCGAGCGCGCCCTGCAGCGTGCCGTCCTCGCCGCCCGGGCCGTGCAGCGCGATGAAGACACGCTCGAACTTGCGCGCGACGAGTTCGCCGATCGGCTTTTCCTTCGGATCGAATGCGTGCGCGTCGACGCCGCGCTTCTGCAACGCCGCGAGGCACGCGTTACCCGACCTGAGCGAGATCTCGCGCTCGCTCGACGTGCCGCCGAACAGCACGGCCACGCGGCCGAAGTCCTTGGGATCGGTGACGTGCCGGAGATGCTTCGGATCGTGGGTGAGGCGCATCAGCGCGTCTCCCCGGCCACGTGGAACTCCGGCGTCAGGGTCACGCCGAACTTCTGCGCGACGGTCGTCTGGATGTGCGCGACGAGCTTCTCCACGTCCGCCGCGGTCGCGGCGTGCACGTTGACGAGAAAATTCGCGTGCTTCGTCGAAACCATGATGTCTCCGATGCGGTGACCCTTGAGGCCCGAGGCTTCGATGAGCCGCGCGGCGTGGTCGCCCTTGGGATTCGTGAAAGTTGAGCCGCAGCTCCATTCGCCGATGGGCTGCGTCTCCTTGCGCCGCGCGATCAGCGCGCGCATGGCTTCCTCGGTGAGGCCCGGCTGCTTCTCGAACCCGAGCACCGCGCCCAGGAAGTACTCGCCCGGCACTGGTGGCACGAGGCGCCGGTACGACCACGAGTACTCGCGCGCATCGCGCCGGCGCTCGCGGCCCCGCGCGTCGCAGACATCGACGGCGCGCACGCGCGGCCAGGTCTCGCCGCCGAAGGCGCCGGCGTTCATGACGAGCGCGCCACCGAGCGTGCCGGGTATGCCGGCGAAGAACTCGGCGGGGCCGAGTTCGAGCCCGATGCAGCGCCGCGCGAGCCGCGCGCACGGCACGCCCGCATCGGCGTAGATCGTTGTCGCATCGACGGCTTCGAGCCGGTCGAGCCCGGTGGTGTCGATGACGACGCCGCGGATGCCGCCGTCGCGCACCAGCAGGTTGGACCCCAGGCCCAGCCAGAACAGTGGCGTTCCCGGCGGCAGCACTTCGAGGAATGCGATGAGGTCGGTCCGGTCCGCGGGCGTGAAGAACGCGTCGGCGGGCCCGCCCACGTGCCACGACGTGTGTCGCGACATCGGCTCGGCGTATTTCACGCGCGGCGCGAACGCGGCGGAGATCCTGGGCAGGCTCATCCACGCCCCGTCGGGTAGTTTGGCGAGAGCGGCCGGCACGTCACGCCTGCCTCCGGGCCGCGGCGGCCCCCAGCTTGCCCGGCAGCGAATGGGAAACGGCGCTGATGCTCCCTGCTCCCATGGTCACGAGCACGTCGCCGGCCCTGAGCACGGCGTGCAGCGCCTCGTCGAGTGTCTCGACCTTCTCGACGAACACCGGTTCGACCTTGCCGCGCGTACGGATCGCGCGACAGATCGCGCGGCCGTCGGCCGCGGCGATGGGCGTTTCACCCGCCGCGTACACCTCGGTCACCAGCAGCACGTCACCGCCCTCGAGCACGGCCGCGAAGTCGTCGAGCAGGTCGCGAGTGCGCGAATAGCGGTGTGGCTGAAAGGCGAGCACGAGGCGCCGGCCGGCGTAGCCCTGGCGGATCGCGTCGAGCGTCGCGGCGATCTCCGTCGGGTGGTGCCCGTAGTCGTCGACGATGGTCACGGGGTCGCCGCCACCGGGTAGTTTGACGTCACCCACGTGCGTGAGCCGCCGGTCGATCCCCTGGAAGGCGCCGAGCGCGCGCTGGATCGCCTCGTGCGGGATGCCGATCTCGAGCGCCACGGCAATGGCCGCGAGGGAATTGAGCACGTTGTGCACGCCGGGCAGGTTCACCGTCACGGGGAACCGCGAGCCGTCGATGCGGCGGACGACGTCGAAATACGTGCGCAGACCCTCGCGGCGCATGTTCTCGGCGCGCAGGTCGGCGCTCTCGCTGAAGCCGTAACCCACGACCGGGCGATTCACCTTGTTCAGGATGCCGCGCACGTGGGCATCGTCGACGCACAGCACGGCGAGCCCGTAGAACGGCAGGTTGTGCAGGAACTCGACGAAGCTCTGCTTGAGCCGTTCGAAGTCGCCGTCGTGCGTGCCCAGGTGATCGTTGTCGATGTTCGTGACGATCGCGATCATCGGGTTGAGGTGCAGGAACGACGCGTCGCTCTCGTCCGCTTCCGCCACGAGGTACTTCCCCGCGCCGAGACGCGCATTCGTGCCCGCGCTCTTCAGCCGTCCGCCGATCACGAACGTGGGATCTTCGCCGCCCTCGGCGAGGATCGACGAGGTGAGGCTCGTCGTCGTGGTCTTGCCATGCGTGCCGGCGACCGCGATCGCGTAGCGGAAGCGCATGAGCTCGCCGAGCATTTCCGCGCGCGGCACCACGGGTATGCGGCGCTCCAGCGCGCGGGCGACCTCCGGATTCTCCTGCGACACGGCGCTCGAGATCACGACGACATCCGCGCTGCCGACGTTCTCGGCGCGATGGCCGATGAGCACCCGCGCCCCCAGCTTCACGAGGCGTTCCGTGACCGGGTTCGCCTTGAGGTCGCTGCCCTGCACTTCGTATCCCAGGTTGAGCAGCACCTCGGCGATGCCGCTCATGCCGCTGCCGCCGATGCCGACGAAGTGGATGCGGTGGATGCGGCGCATGCGATCGCTCATGCGGCCTCCAGTTGCTGCAGGCATGCCGCCGCGAGGTCTTCGGCGGCACGCGGCCGCGCGACGAGGCGCGCGCGCTCCGCCATCGCGAGCAGTTTTCCGCGGCCCGGGCACAGTTCCCGCAATTCGGCGGCGAGCCGCTCCGCGGTGAGATCGCGGTCGGCGATCAACACGGCCGCGCCTTCGCGCACGAGGAACTGCGCATTGAACGTCTGGTGATCGTCGACCGCGGCGGGGAACGGCACGAGGATCGCGGCGACTCCGACGGCCGCGAGCTCGGAGACCGTCAACGCGCCCGCGCGGCAGATCACGAGGTCGGCCTCGGCGTATGCCGTGGCGATGTCGTCGATGAACGGGGAGACGTCGCCCGCGACGCCGGCCTGCGCGTAGGCCGCGCGCGCGGCGTCGATGCCGCGTTCGCCCGCCTGGTGGCGAACGTGCAGCGTGAGACCCGACTGTTTCACGGCGAACGGCACGACGGCGTTGAGCCGCGATGCGCCGAGGCTGCCGCCGACCACTAGCACGCGCAATGGACCCTCCCGGCGCGCGAAGCGTTCCGACGGCGTCGGCTGCATCACGATCTCCGCGCGCACGGGGTTGCCGACGACGTCCGCCTCGATGCCGGGCGGGAACGCCTTCGGGAAGGCGGCGAGCACGCGGCGCGCGAACTTCGCGAGCACGCGATTCGAATAACCCGCGATCGCGTTCTGTTCGTGGATGAGCAGCGGCCGGCGCGTGAGCCACGCGGCGACGCCTCCGGGCCCGGTGACGAAGCCGCCGAAGCCGACGACGAGCCGCGGATTTCGGCGCCGCATGATCCGCAGCGCCTGCCAGAGGGATTGCGCGAGCTTGAAGGGCGCGAGGAGCAGCGTCGCGACGCCTTTGCCGCGCAGCCCGCTCATCGAGAGCCACTCGATCGGGAAGTTCTCGGGCGGGACGATGCGCGCTTCGAGGCCGCGCTGCGTGCCGAGCCACACGACGTCGTGCGAGGCGGCGCGCAGCAGTCGCGCCAGTGCGAGCGCGGGGAACACGTGTCCGCCCGTGCCGCCGGCCATGATGAGGATCGTACGGCGGCTCATGCGTCGGCACCCGCCAGCCGGCCGCGCGGCTCATCGTCGACGACCGAGCGGCGCGTCGAGGCCATGCCGCGCGTGCCCTGCATCGCCTCGTGGTACACGCGCAGCAGCAGGCCGACCCACGCGAGCGTCACGATCATGCTCGAACGGCCATAGCTCATGAGCGGCAGCGTCAGGCCCTTCGTCGGCAGCACGCCCATGTTCACGCCGATGTTGATCATCGCCTGGACGCCGAGCCACAGGCCGAAGCCCGCCGCGAGGTATGCCTGGAACTTGAGATTCGCGCGCGCGGCGAGCTGCGCGATCCAGAACGAACGCCACACGAGCGCGATGAACAGCGCGAGGGTCACCGCCACGCCGACCAGGCCGAGCTCTTCAGCGAGCACGGCGAACAGGAAGTCGGTGTGCGCCTCGGGGAGATAGAAGAGCTTCTGCACGCTCTCGCCGAGACCCACGCCGAACCACTCACCGCGGCCGATCGCGATCAGCGACTGCGTGAGCTGGAAGCCGCTGTTGTACGGGTCGGCCCACGGGTCGAGGAACGACGTCACGCGCGCCATGCGGTAGGGGACCAGCATGACGAGCAGCGCCATCGCACCGGCGCCCGCCGCCGCGACCAGCAGCACGTAGCGCAGGCGCGCTCCCGCGATGAACAGGATGCCGAAGCCCGACAGGAACAGCACCGACGCCGCGCCGAAGTCCGGCTCGGCGAGCAGCAGCAGCGCGACGAATCCGAGCAGGCCGATCGGCTTGATGAGCCCCATGGCCGTCGTGCGCAGCTCGTCGGCGCGGCGGACCGCGTAGCTCGCGATGAAGATGAGCACGAGCACGCGCGCCAGTTCCGACGCCTGGAAATTGAAACCCAAGAGACGGATCCAGCGACGGCTGCCGTTCACGACGTGTCCCACGCCGGGGATCAGGACGAGGAACAACAGCACGATGGCCGCGATGAGCAGGGGCCACGCCATCTTCTCGAGGAAGTCCGTGCGGACGCAGAACACCCCGGTCGCCAGCACGAAGCCGACGAAGCACAGCACGAGTTGGCGCTCGAGGTAGGAGAACGCGTCGCCCGAATCCTTGCTCGCGATGGAGATCGATGCCGACGTCACCATGACGAGGCCCAGCAACACGATCGCGAGGATCAGCGACAGCGCGACGAAATCCAGGTGCAGTGTGCGGCGGCCCGTCATCTGCCACCCAGGCCGCCGACCGCGGCGGCGAACACGCTGCCGCGATGCGCGTAGTCGCGGAACATGTCGAGACTCGAACACGCGGGCGACAGCAGCACCGTGTCGCCGGGTTGGGCGAACCGAGCGGCGGCGACCACCGCCTCCTCCATCGTCGCGGCCCGCGCCGTGTGACAGATGCCGGCGAGCGCGGTCTCGACGAGACCCGCGTCGCGGCCGAGCAGCACGGTGGTGCGCACCTTGCCGCGAAAGGCGTTCGCCAGCGGCGTGAAATCCTGGCCCTTGCCGTCGCCGCCCGCGATGACGACGAGCGGACCTTTGAGGCCGCCGACCGCCGCGAGTGTCGCGCCGACGTTCGTGCCCTTGGAGTCGTTGATGTAGCGCACGCCACCGATGTCGGCGACCCACTGAGCACGGTGCGGCAGTCCGGGGAATTCGCGCAGCTCCTCGAGCATGGGCGCGATCGGCAGACGCAGTGCGTCGCCGAGCGCGAGCGATGCGAGCGCGTTGGCCGCGTTGTGGCGCCCTGAGATCCTGAGCGAGGCCAGGGGCATCAGCGCGGCTCCGCGGCGCGACAGCCACGGCTCGCCGCCTGCGGTCGTCAACGTGAAGTCCGCCGCCGTCTCGAGGCCGAATGAAATCACGCGCGCGCCGGCGCGCGGCATCTTCACGACGTCGGGTTCGTCGGCGTTCACCACCGAGGTCTCGCAATTCGCGTAGATGCGGGCCTTCGAGGCAGCGTAGTGCTCGAGCGTCGTGTAGCGGTCCATGTGATCCGCCGAGACGTTGAGCACGACCGCGGCCTTGAGCTTGAGCGAATGAGTGGTGTCGAGCTGGAACGAGGACAGCTCGAGCACGTAGAGATCGCAGGGGCCGCGATCGAGCAGGTCGAGCGCGGGCTGGCCGAGATTGCCGCCGACGCGCACGCGCACGCCGGCCCGCTCCGCCATGCGCCCGAGCAGCGTCGTCACGGTGCTCTTGCCGTTGGTGCCCGTGATGCCGACGACCGGCGCGTCCGCGGCGCGCGCGAACAGCTCGATGTCGCCGACGATGTCGAGTCCCCGCGCGCGCGCCTGCGCGAAGAACGGATCGTCGAGCGGCACGCCTGGCGAGGTCACGACGATGTCCGCCTTCTCGAGCAGCCGCGCATCGAACCCGCCGGTGCGCGTCACGATGCCGGAGCCGAGCGCCTGCACGCCCGCGAGCTCGGGCGGCGCGGCGCGCGTGTCCGTGAGCGCCAGCCCGAACCCGCAGCGCTGCAGGTGACGCGCGACCGACAGGCCCGTGCGTCCCATCCCGACGATGACCGCGTTGCGGGCTTGTGCGGACGCACTCATCGCAGCTTCAGGGTAGCCAGCCCTGCCAACACGAGGATGAACGTGATGATCCAGAAGCGCACGATCACCTTCGGCTCGGCCCAGCCCTTGAGCTCGTAGTGGTGGTGGATCGGCGCCATGCGGAAGATGCGCTTGCCGGTCAGCTTGAACGAGGCCACCTGCAGCATCACCGACACCGTCTCCATCACGAACACGCCGCCCATCACGAACAGCACGATTTCCTGCCGCACCGCCACCGCGACCACGCCGAGCGCCGCGCCGAGCGCGAGCGCGCCGATGTCGCCCATGAACACCTGCGCGGGATAGGTGTTGA
>CADEED010000068.1 GCA_902826225.1 uncultured Pseudomonadota bacterium
TGCCAGTAGACGGCAAGATCCGCGCGCAGCTCCGGCAGAAGTAGATAGACGGCGATCAGGTTGGGGATCGCCATGCTGAAGTTCAGGGAGTCGACGATATTGACCACCTGCCCGATCTCGAGCGTCGCCGAGATCGACAGCACGCTGCACAGGAACAGCCGGTACGCGAGCCGGCTCACCTTGCGCTCCCCGAACAGCCACGTCCAGGCCTGCTCGCCGTAATAGCCCCACGACAGCACCGTCGAGAGCGCGAACAGGATGGCGACGACCGCCAGCACCGCGGGAAACCACGTCACGACGGTGGCGAACGCGTCGGACACGAGGGCGATCCCTTCGCTGCTGCTCGTCTCGTACACGCCGCTCACGACGACGACGAGCGCGGTCAGCAGACAGATGACCACGCAATCGAGGAAGGGCTCCATCAGCGCCGCGAAGCCCTGCGACATCGGCTCGCCGGTGCGCACCGTGGCGTGAGCCATGGGCGCGGAGCCGAAACCCGCCTCGTTCGCGAACGCCGCGCGCCGGAATCCCTGGATGAGCGCGCCGACGACACCGCCGGCCACGGCGTCCGGCGCGAACGCCTCGCGCACGATCGTGGCGAACGCCCCCGGGATGTTCAGCACGTTCGCGCCGAGCACCACCAGGCAGGCGACGATGTAGAGCAGGCACATGAACGGCGACAGCTTGTCGGTCCATCGCACGATCCGCTTCACGCCGCCGAACAGCACGAAACCGATCCACACGGCGATGACCAGCCCGAACACGAAAGCCTGTTCGAATCCGGTGACCTGCCGGAACTGGGTATAGGCCTGGTTCACCTGGAAGATCGTCAGCGATCCGCCGACGGCGGCCACGCAGAAGAAGCCCGCCAGGAATTTTCCGAGCCGCGGCATGCCGACGCGCTGGAGCGCGATCGGCACGTAGTACATGGCGCCGCCGCTCACCGTACCGTCGGGCCGGACCTTGCGATACTTCACCGCGAGCGTGACCTCGGCGAACTTGGTGCTCATCCCGAGGAAGCCGGCGATCACCATCCACAGGGCCGCGCCCGGACCGCCGAGCATGATCGCGATGGCGACGCCGCCGATCGCGCCGAGGCCAACGGTGCCCGACACGGCAGTCGCCAAGGCCTGGAACGGCGTGGCCTCGCCGGCGTGATCCCTGCTCGAGAAGTCGCCGCGGATCACGCGCGCCGAATGCCGGAAGCCGCGCAGGTTCACGAACCTGAACGCGAGCGTGCAGACGACGCCGCCCATGATGAGCCAGACGAGGATGAGCGGCAGTTGCGCGCCGTTCACCGGCACTGCGTAGAAGACGACGCGGCCGAACCAGTCGGCGACGGGCGCGAGCCATGCGTTGATGGTCTGGTCGACGTTCATGTTCTTGTGACGGCGCGGCGCCGCGATCCAGACGCATTATGACCATGAATGCGAAGTGGGTCGCGAAAAAGGGACTGTCCCCTTTCTACGGATGGAAAAGGAGGACAGTCCCTCGCCTCACGAGCAGGCCCGGTACACCTGCGCCACGGAACGCGACTTCCCGCCCGTCGCTTCGAGCTGCGACGTCGCGTGCGCGAGCTTCTCCGCGTCGTCACCGCAGAGCTTCTTCGCGAGCGCGACTGCCTCTTCCGGCGTCAGGCTGCGCAGGTTGCACACGGCGTAGCAGCGGCCAGGCCGGATCAGCGCCGGGTCGATGTCCGACACGTTCGGCAGGTTCGTCGTGAACAGGATCTTGCGACCCTGCCCGCGCGCGATGCCGTCCGCGATCGACAGGAACCGGTGCATCTCGTCGTTGCCGCTCGTGCGCGGCCTGAGCAGGTGATCCGTGTCCTCCACGACGAACGCGTCGTGCGCGCCCGTGATGAAATCCACGAACATCTCGTCGCTCTCGAGCGCGCGCTTGTCGGTCGTGTACATGACCGTCGCGTTCTCGCGCTTGCGGCGCGTCAGCGCGGCGAGGATTGCGCGCACCAGCTTCGTCTTCCCGCCGCCAGGCGGTCCGAGCAGGATGAGCACTGAGTCCGGCGCGGCCAGGTAGGCCGCGATGAACGCCTCGACGCCTTGCCCGAGCGCCGGGTACGCCTCGTCGAGCAGCGCCTCAGGCGCCGCCTCCTCGAAGCTCGAGCTGCGCACGCGGCCGCCGGCGTCGCGGAAATGCCAGTCGATCACGAACTTCTGCTCACCCTTGCGTACGGGCCCCGCGATACGCCGCAGGTGCGCCTTCGCTTCCGCGGCGCGCGCGACGCTCTCGGCCCACAACTCGAACGAGCAGGAGGTGTAGTCGGCCTTCTCGTAACCCGTTCCGGACACGAACACGCCCGGCGCGGTCAGCAGTACGACCGCCTTGTCGACACGCAGCGACTCGAACTCGGCGTCGAGCGCGAACGCGTCGAACAGGTCGCCCGACTTGCGGCTCACCGAGAAGCGGACCTGCCGGTAGATGGGCAGGCGGCGCAGGTCGATCTCGCATTGCTGCGCGGCGCGCGCGCGCACGAGGTTGTTCGCGACTTCCCACATGTCGACGTTGAGATGGACGCCGAGGCTCGCCGGGTGGGCGATCCGTTCGGGTCCGGTCTGTATCTTGTGCAGCATCATGGTCGTCTTCCCGGGCTCGGGGGGCCCGCCGCAAACGGCGAGGCCCCGGTGGCGGCAGCCGACCGGGGCCTCTGGAGAGACGTCGCGGAAGGCGGCCGAACGCCAGCCTCCGCCTGCGCGGGGGGCTAGCTGATCATCGGATCGCGGGCACGCGCGCGCGGGGGCGCCGCGAGCGAGTGCGTGAAATGGAGGTAGTTAGGAATCATGGGGGCGCGAATTCTAGGCGCGAATGGCCGGCTGTCAAGCATTAGTTGCCGATCCAGCGGGTCGGCGCGAGTTCGCGCACGCCCTGCTCGCGCAACCACTGGTACACCCCTTGTGTCTGCTTGTTGTCGATCCAGCCCTTGTCGTGGATGTAGAGCACGGCCACCCGGTTGCCGTCGAAGAGCTGCACCTGGATGTAACGCCCCATCTGCTGGAGCGCGACACCGTCGATCGTGGCGAGCTTGAGCTGCAGTTCGGAGAGCAGGTAGCCGTCCTCGAGACTGAAGAGATTGAGATCCTTGTCGGTCTGCACGTAGATGCAATCGAAGAATTCCGCCGGGTCGTCGGTTTCCACGACAGCGGCCTTGCACTGCGCGCGCTTCTTCGCGGTCGAGGGTTCCACGCCGGCATTCGCCAGCAGGGCGTCATCGGTGACGGCGCGCGTGACGTCCCTGTAGTTCGAGGCGGCGGCGATGCCGACCAGGAGGATCAGGGAGAGCGGGAGGAGTTTCATTGCGCGACTTTAAGCACGTCGCCAGATGTCGCGGTGTCAGCGGATGCCGATGGCCGATGGGGAGTGGCCCCAAAGCCGCCTTTGGGGCCACTCCCCATCCAAAAAAAAACGCGTACGGGCCCTTCCGTTCCCGTACGCGTCTGTCCAGCAAAAAATGTCTCACGAGGGGGGAGGAGAACATTCCGCAGACGTAACTAGTAAAGCAATCGCCGTGCCAACGGGCGCCAGTCTGAATCAGGCGTGTGACGGGGTAATTTCGCGGGATGACGGCCTGTCCGGAATGTGACAGACCCCGATGGGTGCAGACGCGCCCGTTCTGCTTCGAACCGGTGCGTCCGGTTCCTTTTTCTAATCGATGCGGACGCGGAACTGGATCGTGAAGGACGGATTGCCGGCCCCGGCGGCGCTCATCGTGCCGCCGGGCGCGATTCGAACCGCCCGCACCGCGGGATCGAACCCGTTCGCGTCGGGCACCGGCGTGTACGTCCACGGCCCGCTCGCGCCGGTCGACGAATACGACACGTTGGCCGCGTAGTTGAACGTGAGACCGCTGGGCGTCGCACCGTTCACGAACGCTACCGGGTTGCCCGGCGACGTCGACACGTACAGCGTGGTGTTCGCCGGGACCGGATCCGTGATCACGAGCGAGTTGGCGTCCACGGTTCCAGGGCCGCTGTTCGTCGTGGTGATGTCGTACTGCACGATCGCGAGCGGAATGCGCTTCGGGTTGGTGGTCCCGTTCGACGGGTCCGACACGATGGTCGACGTCTTCAGGATCGTGAGCGCCGGCTGCGGGATCGCCACCGTGAACGTTCCGATGCCGAGGTCGGTGACGGTGCCTTCCACGCCTTCGTTCGCCGTCACGCGCGCCGACCAGGCGCCGATCGACGGCGACGCGGGCAACGTGTACGAGAACTGGAAGATACAGGTGGCCGCCGCCTGCGAATTGCAGGTTGCCGGCGCGCCCTGCGCGGTCATCGCCTGGTTCGCCACGACCGTCGTGCCGCCCGCGTCGACGAGGCTCAGTGTCGCGCTGCTGATGTCGAAGCTGCCGAAGGGGTCGCTGACCTGCGCGCGGACGAATACCGTGGCGCCCGGGTAGAAGGTGGTCTGCGCCGCGCCGCCGTTGTACGCGGCATTCCAGGTCGTGACGCTGTCGACGTTGATGACGGTGTTGCTGTTGAGCTCGACGCGCGAGTTGTTGGGCACTCCGCCCGTCGAGCCCCCGTTGCCGTTCGGCCAGACCGTGAAGGCGTTGGAGCCCGCGTTCGCGACCGTGAGCGTCAGCGTCGAGCCCGCCGGGAGGGTGCGCAACACCGGATTGTTGAGCGTGAAACTCGCGAGCGCCGGCGTCGTCGTGCTGTTGTTCGGATTGATCGACTGGACCTGCGAGATGTTCAAGCCACCCAAGCTCGACGAGAGCGTCACGGTGATGTTGCGCGCGCCGTTGCCGCCGTTGCGCGAGAGCCAGAGACGCACCGGGATGTTGCCCGCCGGCAGCGTGAGCGCCTGCTGCAGCGTCGGCGCGATCACCCATGAGTCGTTGCCGCCGCCGCCCACGGATTCCGTGGTGTCCGCCGCGGTCGGACGCACGCGCGACAGGGAGCGGTTGGCGGACGCATCGCGACGTAGATAGAGGAACTTGATGCCCGTCTGCGGCACCAGTGAAGGATTCACGACGACCTGCGGAGCCGCGGGGTTGTTCTCCGGTCCATTCGGGTTGTTGATGACCGCGGTGTTGTCGATCGTTTCGCCGGGCGCGGTGCCCGCGTTGACAGTCACGTCGAACACCACCGCCACGGAGCCGCTCGCCGGCACCGTGATGCCGGACACGGTGATCTGCCCATTGTTGTTGGCGCCCGCGGGCGGCGGCGCGTAGGCCTGGGTGGCGCCGGCGGGGATCGAGACGAAGCCGGCGAATGTGGTGTTGTCCGGGATCGCATCGCTCAGCGACACGTTCGACGCGATGCCGCCGGCCGACTCCGCCAGCGTGATCGTGTAGCGCAGCACGTCGCCGGGCCCGGCCTCGCCACCGTTGCGGTCGACGACGGATTTCGTCGAGGTCGACAGGTTCGGGTCGATGGTGACGGTCGCATCGGTCGCGGTGTTGTTCGCCTGGCTCGGGTCGAAGCTCGGCGACGTGACGGTCACGGTGTTCGTCACGTTGGCCGCGGCGGCTTCGAGGACATTGACGGTGAGGCTGATCGGCGGGAACGATGCCCCCGCGTTGAGGACGGGTGCGTGGGTGCAGGTCACCACCTGGGCGACCGCGGCGCACGCCCAGCCCGTGCCGGCCGCGGAGGCGAACTGCAGCCCGGCGGGCAGCGTGTCCGTGACGGTGACGACGTTATCCTCCCGTTCGACGCCCGCCGCGTTCGACACGGTGATCGTGTAGACGCCCTGCTGGCCGGACACGAAGTTGCCCGAGTGCGACTTCGTGATGCCGAGGTCGACCGCGGGGTCGGATGTTGCGCTGACGATCTGCGCCATGAGCAGGACGAGGTCGTCGCCGGCGGAATAGACCGTGGTCGCGCTGGACTGTCCCGGCGACAGCAGCGCGGTGACGTCGTACTGGTCGACATCGATGCCGTGGCTCGTGAGGCTCGACACCGTGCTGATCGTGCCGTCGAACTGCTGCACGACGGGGTTACTGTTCAGCGGGATCAGTCCGTCGTCGAGCAGCGTGCCATTGAAACGCAGCGCCTCGCTGAAGCCGTTGTTGGTGCCGGAGTTCTGCGGATCGCCCTCGAGCGTGAACACCGCGATGCGGCCGTCGATGTTGGTCGCCGGGATGCGGAAGCCGTCGGGCGTCTGCGTCACGGCGCTGCCATAGAAATAGTCGAGGCCGTCGTAGAGATTGATCGCGCGCAGCCGCTCCGCCGCGCCCTGGTAGATGACGATCAGCGACCAGCCGCCGACCACCGCCTGCGAACCGCACCACGGTGCGCCGTTGCTGACGTTGAGGTTGCCGAACGTGTACGTGCCATTGCCCGCGACCAGGCTCGTGACGTCGGCGAACGCGCCGAAGAAGTTGAACGCGGTGCCGTTGTTGAACGTGCGCTGGAAGGTGCGCGATGCGGTGACGGTCGTGCCGTTCAGCGTGACGCTGGTGTCGACCGTATTTCCGGATGCGCCCCAGTAGAGGTACGCGTTGCGAACGGTGCGTCCGGCGGGAATGCCGGTCAGTGCCTGCGAGCTGGTCGGGTTGACCGTGCAGGGCGTGCCCGTGTTCGGCGAGCTGCGCAGGCTGCCGCCCGTCGTCGTGAAGTTGATGTTGCCGGTGTCACGGACGTAACGCGTGATCGCCTGCGCGCCGGCGTCGTTCGCACCGAACAGCGCGAGCGCCAGCAACGCCCAGAGACACCCGGGTCCGCGAAAGGCCCGGGTGCCGACGACCGACACCTCTCTCATGGGAGCTGACTTTAAGGAGTTGCACCGCAGCGCGAGGGTGCAGGCCTCTCATAATGGGCCCGCTCGTAAGTCACGGATTGAGAACGGGTTCACACCCCTTTTCAGGGTTTGTCTCAGGCCGGTGCGAGCGGCGCCACGTGCAGGACCGGCCCGGTCGGAAGCCCGCTCGGCGACCCCCCGGAGGGCTCGAGGCTGACCGCGATCTGTTTCGATCCCGCGAGCGCCGCGCGCTGTGCGGCGCTGAGCACGGTATGGCGATCGCCGGCCGTGGGCAGCACGCCGAGCGATACCGGGTCGCCGCCCTCCGGCAGCGCCCACAGCTCGAGCGCCTTGCCCGCCCCGAGCTCGTGCGCGACATGCACGTGCACGCTCAGCTCCTGGTTGTCGCCGCGCAGCTCGACGCGCCAGTAGATCGTCTGCGGATTCTCCTGGATGAACGCCTTCTTCGTGACCGCGAGCGCCGGCGCCTCGACCGCCGGCCGGTCGCGCATGACGAACACGCCCACGATCCCGACGAGCAGCAGCGATGCCGCGATCGCCATCCAGCGCACCGTGGCGGCGCGGCGTGTCTTGTTGAGCTCGAGCCGGCTCTCGATGCCGCGCCACACGGACGCCGGCGGCGTCACGGCGCCGAGTCGCGGCTCGAGGGCCATCAGACGGTCTTCCCAGGCTTTCACGAGCGCTCCTACCTGCGGCGACAGCAGCCAGCGCTCGAAGCGCCGGCGTGCGCGATGCCGCAATGTGCCCAGCACGTATTCCGCCGCGAGGCGGTCGAGCAATTCGCGGTTGGCGGACTTCATGTGGCCCGCCCCTCCGCCGACAAGCACTCCTTGAGACTCTGGAGTCCGCGGCGGATCCAGCTCTTCACGCTGCCGAGCGGATTCGTCGTGATCCGCGCGATCTCGTCGTGGGAGCGGCCCTCGACGAACGCGAGCGTGAGGCACTCGCGGGTCTTGTCGTTCAGGCGGCCGATGCAGTCGTCGAAGTTGTTAGGCTTCTCGAAAGCCATCGCTTCGCCCGCGGACTCGTCCGCCATCTCGGCGAGAGAATCGTCGGAGACCAGCGTCATTCGCTCGCGGCGCATGAGGTCGATGGCGCAATAGCGCGCGATCGTCACCATCCACGCGAGCGGCCGGCCGCGATGCGCTTCGAACTGCGCCGCGCGCTGCCAGATGCGCACGTAGACGTCCTGCAATGCCTCTTCCGCGACGGAACGGCGGCGGAGCATGCGCAACAGGCGCGCGAACAGGATTCCGGAAGTCTTGTCGTAGAGCGTGCGGAACGCGGCCGAATCACGGGCAGCGCAACGCTGCAGGAGTTGCGCCAGCTCGATCTCGGGCGGTAGTGAATCAGGAGAGGCCATTGAGGGTGAGTACGCGCGCCAAACGTCGGCGGATGCAGACTAGCACGGGACCGGACATATGCCGGAGAATGCCGCCCCCGTGACCGCCTCCCGAGCCGCCCTCACCTTCGTACTGCTGTCCGTGTTCATCGACAGCCTCGGGTTCGGGATCATCATCCCGTCGCTGCTGCCGGTCATCGTCGAGCTCACCGGCGAACCCGTCGCCATCGCCGCGCTGTGGAGCGGCTACCTCATGGCGGTGTATGCGCTGCTGCAGTTCTTCACGGCGCCCGTTTTCGGGAACCTCAGCGACCGCTTCGGCCGTCGACCCATCCTGCTCGGCTCGCTCTTCGCTTTCGGCGTGGATTTCCTGCTGACGGGTCTCGCGCGCTCGATGACCTGGCTGTTCATCGGCCGCGCGTTCGCGGGCGTCTTCGGAGCATCGTTCGCGGCCGCCGGCGCCTACATCGGTGACATCAGCAACGACCAGAACCGCGCGAAGAACTTCGGCTTCATCGGCGCCGCCTGGGGCAGCGGCTTCACGCTGGGTCCGGTGATCGGCGGCGTCATGGCGGAACACCTGGGAGCGCGCGCGCCGTTCTTCGCCGCGTCGGCGCTGGCGCTGGCGAACGTCGCGTTCGGCTACTTCGCGTTGCCCGAGTCGCTGCCGCCGGAGCGGCGCCGGAAGTTCGAATGGTCGCGCGCCAATCCGTTCGGCGCGCTGCGCAGCCTCTCGCACCTGCCGATGATCGCGGGGCTGCTGTTTGCGGTGTTCCTCTACCAGGTCGCGCACGACTCGCTGCCCGCGGTGTGGATCTTCTTCACCGAGCTCAAGTTCGGCTGGGGTCCGGCGGAAACCGGCTGGTCACTGACGTTCGTCGGCGTGATGACGGTGATCGTCATGGGCGGTCTCACGGGCTTCCTGGTGCGGCGGCTCGGCGAGCGCCGTGCGATCGTGCTCGGCTTCGCGCTGATGACGCTGGGATTTCTCGGCTACGGACTCGTGCCGAACGGCTGGATGATCTATCCCGCGATCCTGATCGGCTCGCTCGGCGGCATCGCCAACACGGCGATGCAGAGCGTCATGTCCGAGCAGGCGGGCCCGTCGGCGCAGGGCGAGCTGCAGGGCGCGCTCGCCAGCATCGCGAGCATCGCCGCGATCATCTCGCCGATCTTCATGACGCGACTCTTCAGCCACTTCAGTGGCGAGGATGCCCCCGTCCATCTTCCCGGGGCGCCGTACGTCGTCTCGGCGGTGCTGGTGTTCTGCTGTGCGCTCATCGGCCTGCGCGCCGGCAGGGCCGGCGGTGCCGCCGGCTGACCGCCCGGAGTCAGGCGGGCAATGCGTGCGGCCACAGCCAGCCGAACGTGCCGCCCATGACGAGCCCGTAGATCAGGCCGTCGAAGAGCATCTTGAACGTCATGCTCCACCGGCGTGAGTACCAGATCGAATCCGTCACGAGCGCCATCGAGACGCCCATGAATGCCGTCGTGCCGATGAAGCGGAACACCTCGAGGTAGTGCGCCCCCGGCGCGAGCGCGTGCGAGGCGACGTAGCCCGCGAACGTCGCGACGATGAGTAGATAGACGAACCACTGCGCCATCATCGGGCCCATGCCCACCATCCCGTTGGGACGCACGGTGATGAGCCAGACCGGACCTTCCGTCATCTTCTGGATGAACTCCGGCGAGCGCATCTCGTTGTGATCGTGGCAGCGCGGCAGCATGTACTCGCCGGGCGGGATGTCGAGCGCGCCGATCGCGGCGCGGGCCCTCTTCTCGTCGGGAACGGAGGGAAAGTCCTTGCGGTGCCAGAACGGCCCCATGTGGATGATCGCGCTGAGGACGAAGCAGAAGACGGCGGCCAGCAGGATGGGCAGCCACAGGGCGCTGAGCTCGGTCATGACCTCTCCCCGGATGTAATTGTAGGAATCGGGTGGGCAGGCATTCTGCAATATCGCGGAAAAGGGGGACAGCCCCCCTTTTTCCGTACACTGCGCCGCATGCGTCCCTTCGTCGCACTCCCGTTTCTGTTCGTCGCACCCCTCGCTCTCGGCGCGCCGGACCACGACGCGCAGTTCTCGCTGATCGACGCCACCATCGCGGGCTTTCCGGCGCAGGTCGACGGCAGGACCGAGGTCTATTTCCTGGGCTTCGCGGGACATGGCGAGCAGATGGTGTTCGCAGAGGAGATCAAATTCGCCGCGCGGCGCGTCGGCGAGAAATACGGCTCGGCGCCGCGCACGCTGTTGCTCGTCAACGACCGCCGCGACCTGACGACCTATCCACTCGCCACGGGCCCGGGTCTGGCGCACTCGCTGCGCCGGCTCGGCGCCACGATGAACCGCGACGAGGACGTGCTGTTCCTGGTGATGTCCTCGCACGGCTGGAAGGACTCGACGATCGACGTGTCGAACACCGGCATGCCGGGGCGCGGACTCGCGGCGCAGGACGTCGCGGCACTGCTGCAGGAGTCCGGCATCCGCTGGCAGATCGTGGTCGTGTCCGCATGCTATTCGGGCGCCTTCGTCGAGCCGCTCGCTCGCAACGAGACCGTGGTCATCACCGCCGCGTCCAGGCATCGCAGTTCGTTCGGATGCTCGGACGATCGCGAGCTCACGTACTTCGGCGAAGCGTTCTTCCGCGACGCATTGCCGTCGACCGCGACCCTGCGGGACACGGTGGCGGCTTCCCGCCGCGAGATCCGCGTTCGGGAACGCCGGGAACGCATGAAGCCTTCGCAGCCGCAGGCGTACTTCGGGCCACTCATGGACGCGAAGCTGGCCGAGCTCGAGGCGCGCACACCGTAGGGGTCCGCCTGCCCGCCACCAGTGGTGGCGTCCCACAGTCGCACGGCCGTCGCAGCGGGCAGCGAGCCGGGCGGAAATGTTGTCTTCTGCCGACGTGGGAAGCATTCCGACGAACGAGAAACCCGGCGTCTTGCGCGACCTCGCGGCGGTGCTGCGGCTCGGGCTCACGTTTCGACTCGATCCGCGCCCGGTCGGGCGGGACAAGTCCGTCGCGCTGCTCGTCGTCGCGGCGCTCGTCGCCTGGGTTGGCCTCGAATGGCTGCACCTCGACGGACCGCCGAGATTCGACGCGACCGGACTGCCCGGGCTGTTCGCGGTTTTCGCAAGCGCGCTCGCGCTGGCGTCCATACCCGGCCGCATCGATCGGCGGGCCCCTCCGGCGCGCCAGACGTTGTTACTCGTCGCCGGCTATCTACCCGCCGCGGCCGCCGGCGGCTGGCTGCTGACGGCCCCGCTCCGGCAATGGACCCTGCTGATCTGCGCCACTCTCCTCGCGCTGCACGCGGCTCTCTATTTCTACTTCGGTCTGCGCGCCCTCGGCGCCGCTCGGCCATGGCGCTCTGTCGCGGTGCTGGCGGCATGCATCGTCGCGCTCGTCACGATCGGCCGCGCCTCCGCGCTCAACGCGCGCGTCATCGTCGTCCGCGAGAGTCCGCAATCCCTGGCCGCCCGGCAGGAGTCGGCGCGCCGCACCGAGGAGCTGCTGTACGCGCAACCCGCGCGCATCGAGCGCGCCGTCGCAGCGATCACGGCGGGGCCCGCCACCGCGGGACGCATGTTCTTCATCGGATTCGCCGGGTACGGCGGCCAGCGGGTGTTCGCCGACGAGATCGCGTTCGCCACGCAGCGCGTCCACGAGCGTTACGGCACCGCGGGCCGGCGTGTCCTGCTGATCAACGACCAGCGTGATTTCGATTCGCATCCCATGGCTTCGCCCTCGGCGCTGGCCCGCGCGATCGAGGGCGTGGCCAAACACATGGGCGCGGACGACGTGCTGTTCCTCGCGCTGTCGTCGCACGGGAAGCGCACTCCGCACCTCGTGGTCGAGAACGGCAGCCTGCCATTCGATGCGCTCACCGGCGAAGCGCTCGCCGGGATCCTGCGCAGATCGGGCGTGCGCTGGAAGGTGCTCGTCATCTCCGCGTGCTATTCCGGCGCGTTCATCGATCACCTGCGCGACGACGACACCGTGATCATCACGGCCTCCGCACCCGACAAGGCATCGTTCGGATGCAACGACCGGCGCGATCTCACCTACTTCGGCGAGGCGTTCTACCGAGACGCGTTGCCGACCGCGGTGAATCTGCGCGCCGCGTTCGAGAACGCGGCAGCGGCCATCGCCAGGCGGGAGGCCGGCGAAGGCCTCGAGCCGTCGGGTCCCCTGGCCCACTTCGGCGTCGCGGTCGAGAAGAAGCTCGGCGAGATCGAGGCGGCGCGCGGCCAATGAAATCGTGCCCGGGCTGGAGGTCAAGGCAACTCGGTGGCGCCCATCAGCCAGCGGTCACACTCACGCGCGGCCCCGCGGCCTTCGTTGATGGCCCAGACCACCAGCGACTGCCCGCGGCGCGCGTCGCCCGCGGCGAACACGCCGGGCACGCTCGTCGAGTACCTGTCGTACTCCGCCTTCACGTTGGACCGCGCGTCGACTTCGACCTTGAGATCCTTGAGCAGCGGCTGCTCGGGCCCGAGAAATCCCATCGCGAGGAGCGCGAGCTCCGCCGGGTGCTCCTTCTCGCTGCCCGCCACCTCGACGGGAACGTAGCCGCCCTTCTCGTTCTTCTCCCACTGGATCTGCACGGTCACGACGCCGGCGAGATTGCCCGCGGCGTCGCCGACGAACTTCTTCACCGTCGTCAGGTACACGCGCGGATCGCCGCCGAATTTCGCCGCGGCCTCTTCCTGGCCGTAGTCCATCTTGTAGACCTTCGGCCACTCCGGCCACGGATTGTCCTCGGCGCGATCCATCGGCGGCATCGGCATGATCTCGATCTGCGTCAGGCTCTTGCAGCCCTGGCGCATCGACGTGCCGACGCAGTCGGTGCCGGTGTCACCGCCGCCGAGCACCACCACGTTCTTTCCTTTCGCGCTGATCGGGGTGCTCTCGGGCTTTCCGCCCAGCACGGCCTGCGTCGACACAGTCAGGAAATCCATGGCGAAGTGCACGCCCTTCAGCGCGCGGCCCTCCACGCCGAGGTCGCGCGGCAACGTCGCGCCGGTGCAGATGACCGTCGCGTCGAAATCCTTGCGCAGCAACTCCGGCTCGACGTTCTCGCCGACGTTCGCATTGCAGATGAACTTGACGCCTTCCTTCTCCATGAGCGAGATGCGGCGCGCGACGACCTCGCGCTTGTCGAGCTTCATGTTGGGGATGCCGTACGTGAGCAGGCCGCCCGGACGATCCGCTCGCTCGAGCACGGTCACGCTGTGACCGGCCTTGTTCAATTGCGCCGCGGCCGCGAGACCCGCCGGACCGGACCCGATGACCGCGACCTTCTTGCCCGTGCGCACGGAAGGCGGTTCGGCAACGATCCAGCCCTCTTCCCAGCCCTTGTCGACGATCGAGTTCTCGATGTTCTTGATGGTGACGGGCGGTGCGTTGATGCCGAGCACGCACGAGCCCTCGCAGGGCGCCGGACAGACACGCCCGGTGAACTCCGGGAAGTTGTTCGTGCGATGCAGGCGATCGAGCGCCTCGCGCCACAACCCGCGGAACACGAGGTCGTTCCACTCCGGGATGAGATTGTTCACGGGGCAGCCCGACGCCATGCCCGAGATCAATTTGCCCGTGTGGCAGAACGGAACGCCGCAATCCATGCAGCGCGCGCCCTGCTGACGCAGCCGCTTCTCGTCCATGTGGTGATGGAACTCGTTCCAGTCGCGCACGCGTTCGACCGGACTGCGATCGACCGGCAGCTCGCGCAAGTACTCGATGAATCCTGTTGGCTTTCCCATCTTCTTAGTTACCACCGACGCGCGAGAGATCGCGCGCATTTTCTTCGAACGCCGCCATGATCGCCTCGTCGCCGGACAATCCCTGGTCGTGTGCGCGCTTGAGGCACGCGAGCACGCGCTTGTAGTCCTTCGGGATCACGCGCAGGAATTTCGGCAGCTTGGTCGGCCAGGCCGCGAGGATGCCCTTGGCGTGTTCCGAGCCCGTGTACTCGACGTGCTTCTCGATCAGCGCCTTGAGTTCGGCGGCTTCCTGCGCGTCCTCGACACGCCCGATCTCGACCATCTGCGCGTTGATCTTCGCGGTGGTTTCGCTGCTTTCGTCGAACAGGTACGCGATGCCGCCCGACATGCCCGCCGCGAAGTTGCGGCCCGTCGGACCGAGCACCACGACGCGCCCGCCCGTCATGTACTCGCAGCCATGGTCCCCCACGGCCTCGACGACGGTGTCGACGCCCGAATTGCGTACGGCGAAGCGCTCGCCCGCCATGCCGCGCACGAAGACTTCGCCCTTCGTCGCGCCGTAGAGCGCGACGTTGCCGATGATCATGTTCTGCTCGGAAGCGAACGTGGACTTGGGCGACGGGAACACCGCGAGCTTGCCGCCCGAGAGCCCTTTGCCGAAGTAGTCGTTCGCATCGCCCTCGAGCCGGAACGTCATGCCGTTCGGCATGAACGCGCCGAAGCTCTGCCCGGCCGATCCCTTGAAGCGGATCTGGATCGTATCTTCGGGCAGGCCCTGCGCGCCGTGCTTCCTGGTGACCTCACTACCGGTGATCGTGCCGACCACTCGGTTGACGTTGCGAACCGGGAGCTCCACGTCCACCTTCTCGCCGCGCTCGATCGCCGGCGCGCAGATTTCCAGCAGCTTCGTGACGTCGAGCGAGCGGTCGAGACCGTGATCCTGCATGATCGTCTGGAAGCGCCCGACCTCGGGGCCCGAATCCGGCGCGTAGAGGATGTTCGAGAAATCGAAACCCTTGGCCTTCCAGTGATCGATGGCGGCTTTCGGCTCCAGCATGTCGACGCGGCCGACCATCTCCTCGAGCCTGCGGAAGCCGAGCTGCGCCATGATTTCGCGCAGGTGCTGCGCCACGAAGCGCATGAAGTTCACCGCATGCTCCGGCTTGCCGCTGAATTTCTCCCGCAGCCGCGGATCCTGCGTCGCCACTCCCGCCGGACAGGTATTCAGATGGCACACGCGCATCATGATGCAGCCGATGGTGACGAGCGGCGCCGTTGCGAACCCGAACTCCTCGGCGCCCAGCAGCGCGGCGATCGCCACGTCGCGGCCGGTCTTCAACTGGCCGTCCGTCTCGACGACGATGCGCGAGCGCAGGTTGTTGATGACCAATGTCTGGTGCGTCTCGGCGAGCCCGAGCTCCCACGGCAACCCGGCGTGGATCAACGACGTCAGCGGCGAGGCGCCCGTGCCGCCATCGGCGCCGGAGATCAGCACGACATCGGCGTGCGCCTTGGCGACACCGGCGGCGATGGTCCCGACGCCGACTTCCGCGACCAGCTTCACGGAGACGCGCGCTTCGCGGTTCGCGTTCTTGAGGTCGTGGATGAGCTCCGCGAGATCCTCGATCGAGTAGATGTCGTGGTGCGGCGGCGGCGAGATGAGGCCGACGCCCGCAGTGGTGTGCCGCGTCTTCGCGATCCACGGGTACACCTTGGAGCCCGGGAGTTGTCCGCCTTCGCCGGGCTTCGCGCCCTGCGCCATCTTGATCTGCAGTTCCTTCGCGTTCACGAGGTAGTTCGACGTGACGCCGAAACGCCCCGACGCGACCTGCTTGATCGCCGAGTTCTTCGAATCCCCGTTCTCCATCGGCACGTAGCGGTCCGGATCTTCTCCGCCCTCGCCCGTGTTCGACTTGCCACCGACGCGATTCATCGCGATGGCCAGCGTTTCGTGCGCTTCCCTGGAGATGGAGCCGTAGCTCATCGCGCCCGTCTTGAAGCGCTTCATGAGGCTCTCGACCGACTCGACTTCCTCGATCGGCACCGGCTCGCCCTGCTTGAAATCGAGCAGGCCGCGCAGCGTCGAGAGATTCTTCGCGCGATCGTCGATGAGGTCCGCGTAGGACTTGTACGTGGCGTAGGAGCCCGTGCGCACCGACTTCTGCAGGCGATGGATGCTCTCGGGATTGAAGAGATGGAACTCGCCATCGGCGCGCCACTGGTACTGGCCGCCCGAAGGCAGCTCCGTCTGCAGCGCGCGCTTGCGCTCGGCGAACGCCGCCGTGTGGCGCATGAGCACCTCTGTCGCGACGACGTCGAGGCCGACGCCGCCGACGCGTGACGACGTGCCCGCGAAGTATTCGTCGATGACGTCCTGCCGCAGTCCGACCGCCTCGAACACTTGCGCGCCGTGGTAGCTCTGCACCGCCGAGATGCCCATCTTCGACATGACTTTCACGACGCCCTTGACCGCGGCCTTCGCGAAATTCTTGCAGGCGAGCGAATACTCGACCCCCGGCAGCATTTCGTCGCGGATCATTCCCTCGATGGTCTCGAACGCGACGTACGGGTTGATCACGCTGCAGCCGTAACCGATGAGCAGCGCGAAGTGGTGCACCTCGCGCGCATCGCCCGTCTCGAGCGCCAGCGAGCACTTCATGCGCAGGCCGTGGCGGATCAGGTAGTGATGCAGGCCGGAAACGGCCAACAGGGACGGGATCGGCGCGTAGTCCTTGTTCACGCCGCGATCGGAGAGGATCAGGACGTTGACCTCGTCCTCCTCGATCATGCGGCGCGCTTCGGCGCGCACGTCCTCGATCGCCTCGATCAGGCCGTCCTCGCCACGATCGGCGCGGAACGTGATGCGCAGCGTGCCCACCTTGAGACCGGGCAGCGAGAGGCGGCGGATCTTCGCGAACTCCTCGTTCGTGAGCACCGGGCCAGGCAGCTCGACGCGGCGGCAGTCGCCGGGACGCGGATCGAGCAGGTTACCCTCGCTTCCCAGCCAGACGTCGCTCGAGGTGATGATCTCTTCGCGGATGCAATCGATCGGCGGGTTCGTGACCTGCGCGAACAGCTGCATGAAGTAGTCGTACAGCAGCCGCGACTTCTTCGACAGCGCCGCCAACGGCGTGTCGTTGCCCATGGAGCCCACGGCCTCGACGCCGTCACGCGCCATCGGCGTCATCAGGATGCGCTGGTCCTCGAAGGTGTAGCCGAAGGCCACCTGGCGCTTCGCGAGCGCGACCGCTTCCGGCGCCGGCAGCTCCGGCGCCGCCGGCAAGTCCTTGAGATGCACGAGGTACTGCTTCAGCCATTCGGCATACGGGCGCTCGTTGATGATCTGCGCCTTGATCTCCTCGTCCTCGACGATGCGGCCGAGCTCGGTATCGACGAGGAACATGCGGCCGGGCTGCAGCCGGCCCTTGCGCACGATCTGCTCGGGCGGGAACTCGAGGACGCCGGCCTCGGACGCCATCACGCAGAGGTCGTCCTTCGTCACGTAGTAGCGCCCCGGGCGCAGACCATTGCGATCGAGCACCGCGCCGATGCGTTTGCCGTCCGTGAACGAGATGTCCGCGGGACCATCCCAGGGCTCCATCAGACTGCTGTGGTACTGGTAGAACGCCCGGCGCGCCGGATCCATGGTGGCGTGCTTCGACCACGGTTCCGGGATCATCATCATCACGGCGTGCGGCATCGAGCGGCCCGAGAGGACCATGAGCTCGAGCACGTTGTCGAACATCGAGGAGTCCGAGCCGTTCGGGTTCACGATCGGCGGGATCTTCTTGATGTCGTCGCCGAACAGCGGCGATTCGAACAGCGCCTCGCGCGCGCGCATCCAGTTGATGTTGCCGCGAAGCGTGTTGATCTCGCCGTTGTGCGCGATGCAGCGGTACGGGTGCGCGCGGTCCCAGCTCGGGAACGTGTTCGTGCTGAAGCGCGAATGCACGAGACCGATCGCGGTCTCCATGAGCGGGTTCTGCAGGTCGAGGTAGTACTGGTCGAGCTGCATCGTCGTGAGCATGCCCTTGTAGACCAGCGTCTTGTGGCTGAGCGACACGACGTACCAGTACTCGGCGCCGCCGATCGTCGACACGCGGATCTCGTTGTACGCGCGCTTGCGGATCACGTAGAGCTTGCGCTCGAACTCCGCCTCGTCGGGCGTATCCGGCCCGCGGCCGATGTACACCTGGCGCACGAACGGCTCCGACGCCTTCGCCGTCTCGCCGAGCATGGAGTTGTCCACTGGCACGGTGCGCGCGCCCAGGTAGATTTGTCCCTCGGCCTGCACGACCCGCGCGAAGACCTCTTCGATCTTGCGACGCTGCGTGGCGTTGCGCGGCATGAAGATATTGCCGGCCGCGTAGAACCCGGGGTCGGGCAGGTTGATGCGCGCGTCCTTCTTGGCGACCTTCTTCATGAAGGCGTGCGGCATCTGCATGAGGATGCCGGCACCGTCGCCGGTGTTGACCTCGCTGCCCGTGGCGCCGCGATGGTCGAGATTCTTCAGGACCTGGATGGCTTGCTTGAGGACGGTGTTCGACTTGCGGCCCTTGATGTCCACGACGAAGCCGACGCCGCAGGCGTCATGCTCGAACTGTGGGTCGTAGAGGCCCTGCTTCGGGGGTAACCCCAATCGAATCGCGGTCATTTCACGTCCTCCAGACACAAACGCGCGGGGCGCAACTTCCCCGCGCTATGGGCTCTCGCCCATAACTACTCGCTTATCAATTGGTTACATCTGGAGGCGAGCCCGCAAAGGCGCACTAATACGACAGATATATATGAGGACCGATCATACAGACGGCGGCACTTGGGTCAACGATTCCGTGCGACGTCCGGACCTCATTTGTTGCCATGCGTGACCGAAAACCGCCGCGAGCACGATCAGCACGCCCAGGAAGAAGACCCACGTGACCTCGCGCGCCTCGCCGAGGAAGAGCACGGCGACCGTGATCGCGTACAGCGGCTCCAGATTGATCGCCAGCTGGGTGGTGAAGGCCGAAAGATGGCGCAGGGTCGTGAGATAGAGCGCGAACGGCACGATGGTGCAGAGGATCGCGAGCACGAGGAGCCATGCGCCATCCTGGACGGACGGCAGGACAATCGGTGAGCCAACCGGCCCGGCGAACGGCAGGATCAGCGAAATCAGCAGAAATCCCGCACCAAGCTCGATCGCGGTCACGGCGACGGCATCGTGATCGCCCAGGAAGCGCTTGTTGAGCGTGTTGTACACCGCCGCCAGGGCCGCCGAGAGCACCCCCAGCCACAAACCGAGGTGCATGTCCTTCGGGATGCCGCCGACCACCAGCACGACGCCCGGGATCACGAGCACCCCGAGCACGAGATTCTGCCGCTCGAACCGCGCTCCCGTGAGCGCCGGTTCGATCAGCGCCAGGACCACCGGCGCCAGCGCCATCGTCGTCGCGGCGACGGACGCGTTCGCGAGCTTCACGGAGCCGTAGAAGGCGAGCCAGTGGAGCGCGATGAGACAGCCGATGCCGGCGAATACGAGCATCGATCGCAACGGGATCTCGCGCAGTGCGCGCCAGACGCGGGGCAGCAGCGACAGCGCGACGGTGACTAACAACAGCCGCCACCAGACGAGATCGAGGGTCGGCAGCGTGATGAGCTTGCCGAGGATCGCCGTGAAGCCCCACAGCACGACGCACAGATGGATGAGCAGCAGCGCGCGGCGGTGGGGGTTCATTTGCTTTTCTAGATAGACGCGGAGTTTTGCCCGTCTTAGTCTAGCTGCAGCCAGGGGCTCGGGGAGGTCCGATGAGCGTACTCAGGAACTGCGCGATCGCGGCGCTGATGCTCGCCGCGGCATCGGCCTTCGCGGCCGACCCGCGCATGCCCAGGCTCGTCGCGTACGACGCCGGCGAGTTCACGATCGTCACCTCCCGCGGCAGCAGCCAGGCGCGGCAGTTCATCGAAGACCTCGTGAAATTCCGCATCACGTTCGAGAAGATGCTCAACAAGCGCGCGGTGCCGAGCCCGTTCCCGACGCACATCGTGATTCTCAGCGCGGGCGACTGGCGCCGGTACCTGGAGCCGCGGCAGAACATCGCGGGCTTCTTCCAGTCCGCGCGCTTCGCGAACTACATGGCGCTGGACGGCGACGCCGAGCGCTGGTTCGTCACACCGCTGATGTTCCACGAGTACTCGCACTACTACCTCGCATCGCAGTTCTCGGGCGAGTACCCGCCCTGGTTCAACGAGGGGCTGGCCGAGCTGATGGCCTACACCATGTTCACGGACAAGGGGCAGGCGATCCTGCGCATTCCGTCGCACCAGGTGCAGGAAGCCCGCGACGGCGACTGGATCCCTTTCGACCGGCTCATCAGGATCGGCAACTACTCGATGGAGTACCAGTCGCACAAACTCGCGAGTTCGTTCTATGCGCAGGCGTGGCTCACCGTTCACTACGGCATGCTCGAGAACCGCGAATTCCGCATCAAGATGGTCAACTACCTCAACGAGCTGAACAAGCTGCGTCCGCAGCCGGACGCGGCGCGCATCGCCTTCGGCGACGACCTGGCGGCCATCGACAAGCAGCTGCGCGACTACTCGCGCCAGTCGAACAAGCTGTCGGGCGTGCTCACGCTCGGTGATGTCCCGCGCGTCGAATTGCCCGCCGGAAAGCCGGTGGCGGAAAACGACGCCTACGCCATCATCATCAACCTGATGTTCGATGCGCATCTGATCCCGGATCGCATCCGTCCGCTGGTCGACGCCCTTGCGCGGCGCGAACCCGCCGCGGCGCGCGCGGCGATCTTCCAGGCGCGGCTCGCGACGCTCGATGACGATGGCGCGAAATTCACCGCGGCCGTCGAGAAGGCGCGCGCCAACCTGGCG
Source organism: uncultured Pseudomonadota bacterium (assembly GCA_902826225.1). Classification (GTDB taxonomy): domain Bacteria; phylum Pseudomonadota; class Gammaproteobacteria; order Steroidobacterales; family Steroidobacteraceae; genus CADEED01. Next base: position 20,653 of record CADEED010000068.1, read on the forward strand.
GCGGACGACTGGGTGAGCCGGCGGGAACTCGCCGCCGTGTTGCTGGACAGCGCCCTCGCCGCAAACCCGCTGAGCAAACGCACGAGCGCCGACGACGACCGCGATCTCAACGCCGCGATGATCCTCGCCGGTCAGGCCGTGGCCCACAACAACCAGGACATCGAGGCGCTGTGGGCATTCGGCACGGCGTCGGCGCGCCTCGACAAGAACCTGGACGTCGCCGAAGACGCGCTGGTCGCGGCATACAAGCTCGCGCCGTCGAGCGCCGAGATCGCCGTGTCACTCGCGAATCTCATGGGCCGGCGGCAGAAGCCCGACGCGATGATTCCCTACCTCAAGGACACGATCCGTTTCGCCACGGATCTGGGCACGCGCCGCTGGGCCGTCGACACGCTGGACGACATGGAGAAGTACATCGCCGAGCGCGACCAGGCGGAGGAAGAAGACCGGAAGCAGCAGGAGGCGTACGAGAAGCAACGCGCCGATTACGAAAAGAAGTACGGGAAGCCCAGGAAGTAGACCCGGTAACCGCGGATCTCTCAGTTCTTCTTCTGCATCCTGCCGATTTCGCGGAGCAGCGCCTGCGGCGACACGGATCGCCCCAGGAAGCCGCGCAGCAGCTCCGCCGTCTCGTGCGTCTGCCCCGAGCTCAAGAAGTTTTCCGACAGCCACGAGAACCAGCGTTCGCCCGTATCGAACGGACCGAGCCGCGCCGCGATCCGCTGCCGGATATCGGCGGTGACGACCGCGCCCAGGCCGTAGTTCACCATGTACCCCGGCGAGTGCACGAGCTGCACTCGCACCAGCCACCACGAGAGTTCCGGATGCGGGATCACGTTCAGATAGCGGCTCGTGATCTCGGTCCACACGACGTTCGGATCCTGCGTCGGCCCACGCAGCATGCGCAGCTCGAACAGGGCCCAGGCGACGTCGAGCATGACGGACGAGTACAGCGCGCGCAGTGATGAGACTTCCGCCGAGCGGCGTCCGAGATACTTCTGCTGCCAGGCCGTCTCGTAGGTGCTCCACGCCGGCACGTCCGCGAAAGCCTCGTAGAACAGCGGATCGCCGAGATCCATGAACGCCGGCCGGGTGCGCAGCGCCATCATGTGCGCGACGTGTCCGTTCTCGTGGACCAGTTCGTTGATGAGGCCGAGGCCGCCGCGCGCGTAGTTGCCGGACACCCGCGTGAGCGTCGGCTCCCATTGGCCGTCGCGCAGGCGGCCGCGCTTCAGGTAGTCCGTGTAGGCGAGCGGCGCCTTGCCCGGCCGCGGATCGAGATCGTAGATCACGTTCCACGCGGCGAGTGGCGCGCCGAGATCGCGGTAGAACCGTTCGGTGATCGGCTGCAGGGCTTCGCGCGCGATCGTTTCGCCGAGTTCGCGCTCGGTGACGCCGCCCCGGTAGCGATAGTCCCAGGGCTCCATCGGCGGGCCGTCGTCGGCCTTGCGCCACGCATCCAGGATCTGCATGAGCCACTTCTCGACTTCCCCTGCCGACGCGCCCACCGTTTTCGCGGCCGCGTCGATCGCGGTTCCCTCGCTGCGACCGCGCTCCGCGGCCATCGCGACGACGCGCCGATACGGACTGTCGGACTCGTTGCCGCCGTTGATCGATTGCCACAGCGGCAAGAATTGCAGGAAGAGTTTCTTTCGACGCTCGGGCTCGTCCATGCGGGTGAGCAGATCGAAGGCACCGACGCGCGTGACCTTGTTGCCTTCGAAATCGAGTGAGTTCGACAGCGCGCCGAAGCAGGCATACAAGGCTTCGCGCAGCGCCGCGTAGTCGATGTCCCTTCGTCGCGCGTCTTCGCACCTGCCGTCGGGTGCGAGTGAGCCGCTCTCCTCGGCGTCGGCCATGCTCTGCCGCATGATCTGGATGGCTCGCCGGTCGGCCGGCGCGAGGTCCTTTCCGGCCAGGTCCTCCAGTCCACGCCGGACACTTTCGCGGGCCTGTCGTTGCAGGTGCATCCATTCGTCCCGGGTCTTTCCCGCGTAGCGATCCCGCAGGCCGGATTCGATCAGACTGATGGCGCCCGAGGCGTCGTTGAAATCGGCATAGGCGCTCTCGATCCCGTCGAGTGGT
>CADEED010000069.1:0-11516 GCA_902826225.1 uncultured Pseudomonadota bacterium
TTGGCGACGAACGCGCGATCGTGCTTCGGCGCGAGAGCGACCATGTGCGAGCCGTTCTGGTCGGTGTCGATCGTCGTGGTCGTCGCACCGGTCGCGACATCGACGATGAGCAGCTTCCGAACTCCTTCGGTCGTCACAGCCACGTCGTTGCCACGCAGCCAGGCGATGCCGTGCGGTCGAGCGCGTTCCGGCAGTTCGATCGTTCGCAGCACCTTGCGTCCGGGGACATCGATCACCGTCAGCGTGCGACCCGGCGCGACTTGCGATCCATAGTTGCAGACGACAGCTGTGCGCCCGTCTGGTGACACAGCGACTTCGTGCGGACCGATGCCTGTCGGAATCGTCGCCACGGACTTCTTCGACGCGAGGTCCAGCAGCGAAACCGTGTTGTCGGATTTGTTGAGCACGAGCAGCGTGCCGGAATTCGCAGCACTGGCGGCGCAGGCGCATGCGAGAGCGACGCTGGCGACACAAACACGGAGGAGCGATTGCATGACGGATTCCTGGAATCGGGCAGTGACCGGACCCGAATGGTAATATGCCGCCCCCGCACGCAGCTCCTATAAATACGCCCCCGTAGCTCAGTGGATAGAGCGACCGCCTCCTAAGCGGTAGGTCGTCGGTTCAACTCCGGCCGGGGGCGCCAATTGAGGGTCCGGCACCCTCCGCCGACCTCCGCCAACGTACGCTAAACCACTGAAAAACAGCGATTTAACGTACTGCATCCTCCGGGGTCGTCCATGGACAGCCGGAAGCGGGTACGGGTATAAATACGGGTACGTTCAATTCAACTCCGGATCGTACCCGTATGCCTCGTCTCGTCGATCGACTCACCGATACCCGCATTCGCAGCGCGAAGGCGCAGCGCTCGGCGTTCAAGCTGCCCGACGGCCACGGGCTCTATCTACTCGTGACCGAAGCCGGCTCGAAGCTGTGGCGGCTGCGGTATCGCCTTCAGGGCCGGGAAAGCATGCTCGGCCTCGGGGAATATCCAGCGGTTTCGCTCGGCATGGCGCGCACGAGACGCGACGAGGTGCACCGTCAGATCGCCAACGGCGTCGATCCGGCCGCAGCGAAGCGCGCCGAGCGCGAGGCGCAGGACGACACGTTTAAGGCCATCGCCGAAGAATGGCTGGCGAAGCAACCGTTCACGCCGAAGACGCTCGCAAAGGCCCGGTGGACGTTCGACGATCTGATTTATCCGTGGCTCGGCAACAAGCCGGTGAAGTCGATCGCGGCGCCTGAGGTGCTTCAGGTGCTCCGCCGGATCGAGTCGCGCGGGAAGCACGAGACCGCCCACCGGACGAAGCAACGCGTCGGGCAGGTTCTTCGCTACGCGATCCAAACCGGCCGCGCCGAGCGCGACGTGACGGCCGATCTACGCGGCGCGCTGACACCCCTCACCGTGACCAATCACGCCGCCATCACTGAACCGGCCAAGGTCGGCGAGCTGCTACGCGCGATAGATGGTTACAAGGGCCAGCCCACGACCGAGGCGGCGATGAAGCTCGCGCCCTTGGTGTTCGTGCGCCCGGGAGAATTGCGTGCGGCCGAGTGGGCCGAGTTCGACTTGGACAGCGACGAGCCCACGTGGCGTATCCCGGGCGAGCGAATGAAGATGGGCGACGCCCACGTGGTGCCGCTCTCGTCGCAGGCTGTGGCCGTGCTTCGCGCTGTCGAGCAATTCACCGGGGGCGGGCGGCTCGTCTTCCCGTCGCTGCGCGGTCGCGACCGGCCGTTGTCGGAAAACGCGATCACGGCGGCGTTGCGGCGCATGGGCTACGACGGCGACACGATGACTTGGCACGGCTTCCGAAGCATGGCGAGCACGTTGCTGAACGAGTTGGGCCATCACCCGGATTTGATCGAGCTTCAGTTGGCGCACGCGGAGCGGAACAAGGTCCGCGCGGCGTACAACAAGGCACAGCGTCTCGCCGAGCGCCGGAAGATGATGCAGGCGTGGGCCGACTACCTCGACGGACTGAAGAAATCGCCGAACGTGGCGCCGATCCGGCGTGAGCCGCGGAGCGTTGCAGCGTGACGAAAAAGGCTGCGCCTGCCGAGCCGGTTCCTTTGCGGCTGGAGATGCTGATAAAGGGCGGCAGGCGGAGTCTTGACCATCTCGAACGCGAGCGGCCGCGACTGGAGCGCATGCTTTGGGACGACGCGATGCTTTCGAAATTGCCGCGTGCCAAGTGGGAAGCGACTCGCACGGCCGCGCGCAACGCATTGCGCATGCACGACGCGTTGAGAGACGCGCTTCACGCGAACGCAACGGCAAACCTCGATGCTCGCGACAAACAATCGAAGAGAGCGAAGGCGCCGCGCGTCGTTGCCGACGACGGGCGCACCGTGAAAGATGTCGTGCGATCACTTTCGCAAGAGCACAGAGACGCACCGCCACGCGAGATATGGCCGCATCTCCGCGCCTCGATCGAGGAATGGACGGGCGGTTGCAAACTCGTTGGCGCCGCCACCGCCCCGTCGTATCGGTATCAGCTCAACGGCAGCGACCGCACGTTGACCTATCGGCACTTTGCCGAACTACTTCGCGACATTCGAAAAAAGTCGGATTAGCCCGGCTAATTAGAAAGTGGGTGCAAAGCTGGATTCCGTGAACCTCCACACGGTGATGCCAGCATGCAAACTGCCAACGTTGAAACGTCGCGCCTTCTGCGACTCCCTGAAGTTACCCGCCTGACCAGCCTCGGCCGGTCGGCAATCTACGCTCGCGTGGCCGCGGGTTCATTCCCGCAGCCTGTTTCGGTCAGCTCCCGTTGCACAGCGTGGCGCGAATCCGAGGTGAAGGCGTGGATTGACGCGCTGCCCCGAGGTGTCGGCCCGCGTCCCGGCAACGCGGCGGCGGCCTAACAAAGTGCCAACGGCGTCTCCAAACCCGTGTTCGTATCGACGCAGATATGCGCTCGGTAGCGACCGCAGCCGCGCAGCGAGGGCACGCATTGCCGCTGACGTTCGCGAGTTAGTGCGGCTCGGCTGCGCGCCGCTGCTAGCGGGAACGATCCGCGAAGCCGAGCTTGCCCGCCGGCTTGGCGTGAGCATCGAGCGCGCCGCGACCGACCAACTCCGGCACCTCATCGACCGTCTGGAATCGTCTTGTCGATTCCTGCGCCGCAATCGCCGATGGCTTCGCGGCCAGTTGGCGGCAGCCCAAAAGGAAAAAGCCCCAACGCGCGAGCGGTGAGGCTTTTTGAAACAAGTGAGTATGCAAATGAACTCTACACCCACCGCGCACCCGCGCGCCACTCTCACCCTACCTAGCGGCCGAGGCCGGCCGGTCACGGTCTATTGGGTGCAGGCGATCGGCCGCCGCCCGCCGCGCAAAGTGCACCCCACGAAAGAGGCGGCAACCGCGGAAGCGTTGCGCCTATCTACGATGCCCGAGAACGCCGGCATCAAATTCCAAGTTCGCGAAAGCCGATTCGTCGCGCAGTTCTGCAACGGCGTGGAGGGTCGATCGTGAGACGCGTTACGACGAATTGGGGTTTTCCTGCGGTGAAGGCCGCCTCGCTACCTGAAGCGCATTTCATTGTTGCCGTTGAGGGTCGGCCGCGTCGGCCGGAGACGTTCACCACGCAAGCCGCCGCCGAGAAGGCCGCGAAAGAACTGGCCCGGTACTCAATGGGTCAACGGGTCACGGTGTATCGCGCCGAACCCGTCTCGGCGGTGAGGGACGACGAATGAACGCACCCGACACAATCACCGCGGCATGGCGGGCGCTCGATCGCGGCCACACGAGGCGCGAACAGGATGCGGCGTGGAGATACCTGTGCGAGCTGCGCAATCGTGAACGTGATCGCTTCGCCGCCTCGCGCGGGTGGGTCGTGTGCCCATGGTTCGCAACGGGCCGGCTTGTCGGCGCTCGTGGTCGTTGGGTGCGCGAACTCGAAGGCACGGAAGACGCGTTCGATCACCGCTCGTGCTTTACGACACCCGGCCGCGGCGGCCGCCCAATCGCAATAGTTAGTCACGTCTACGGCGATCCCGCCGTGTGCTTCCGCTTCGCCGAGCGTTACGGCCTCGCCGTCGAACAACTCGAATCCTCTTGGTATCTCCCGCAGCAATGCACGGCGGTCCTGTTTCAGCGCCCGGAATAGTTTATGAAGCTCATCGTTTCCTACGGTCGCCACGCGGCCGACGTTCACCCCTCGCGCCACGAATGCAGCTTCGAAGAGTTGTCCGGTTGGCTCGACGCCATGCAGCCATGCGAGGGCGCAAAAGACGGGCCCTATCTAGTGTTCGCTGACTTCGGCCAAGGCGGGACGCGCGACTATGCCCACCTTCACGCCTCGTACGCCGTGCCCGTCGATCTAGATCGCGGCGACTGGACGTTGGAACGAATCGGCGAGGTGCTGAAGGGCTATCAGTGGATCGCGTGGACGACGTACAAACATTGCAACGCGGCGCCGCGCTGGCGCGTCGTCGTGCCTGTCGATCGGCCGATGACCCGCGAACAGCATTACGCAACGTGGGAGATGCTGAACGGTGCATTCGGCGGAATGGCCGATCCCGCGGCGAAAGATGCAACCCGCCTCAACTATCTACCCGGTGCGTGCCTGCATCCGGCGGAGTTCCAGCGCGGCCGCGGTGATGGCGTGCCGCTCGTCGTGGCGACTGTTCCCGCGGGAACACATCAGGACGCCGCGCCGAGCCCCGAGCTATCAAGCGGCCCCGTCGCCGGCTGGAACGGTCCAACGGACGACGATGTGTTAATCGCCCACATGCTCTCGGTGCGCAACAAGGCGGAAGACGCCTTTGCGGAGTCCGGCGCGCTGACGAAATTCGCGGCGCTGTGGTACGCGGACGCGGCGGCTCTCGGCGCGCGCTTCCCACCGATCGAGTCCGGGCAGGCGTGGGACCACACCAAAGCCGACTTGGCGTTGGCGAACGATCTGGCCTATTTCACAGGCGGCGACGGCGAGCGCGTGGTGCGATTGCTCAACCAATCCGGGCTCGCGCAGCGTGGCTCGTGGCGTGAAGACAAGGCGCATCGCGCTGCGGTGATCGCGTGCCGCGGTCGTACACAATTCGCGTTCACGAAGGCCGCGCCGACTGTTCCCGCGGGAACACCGCAGGCCGTCTCGGCGATGGGCGACCATCACCTGTCGATGAATCGGCGCAACCAATTCGAAGCGACGCTGGAAAATCTCGTGCACGTGCTTACGACGCAGCGGAACGGCCAGCTCGGCTACGACAGGTTCCGCGGCCGCGTGATGGTGGCACCGGAGGGCACGACGGATTGGCGCCCCATCAACGACACCGACATGATTCAGATGCGCGAACACCTCGGCCGCTCCAGCAACTTCGCGCCGGTGACGAAAGACATCATGCGCGACGCGCTCCAGCTCGTCGCCGAGCGCCAATCGTTCGACGCCGCGATGATGTGGCTGACCGGCCTCGAATGGGACGGCCAACCGCGCGTTGAACGGTTCCTAGCAACTCATTGCGGCGCCGTAGATGACGAGTATTCCCGCGCGGTGAGTCGCTACATCTGGAGCGGGCTTGCAGGCCGTGTGCTCGAACCCGGCTGTCAGCTCGATATGGTCGTGGCGCTTCAATCGCCGCAGGGCAAAAAGAAATCGACGGGCCTTCAGGCAATGGTGCCCGATCCCGAGTTTTTCACCGACGGCCTATCCCTCCACGAAGACGACGACAACTTTAAGCGGCTCATGCGCGGGAAACTCGTTGTCGAAATCGCCGAGATGGCCGGCCTCACGCGCGGCGACATCAACGTGGTGAAACGCGCGATCACCCGGCGCTACGAAGAGTGGATCGAGAAATTCCAGACGCAGCCGACGCGATATCCGCGCCGCTGCATGTTGTTCGCCACGACCAACGACGAGCGATTCTTGCCGCCTGACGAGACGGGCAACCGGCGATGGCTCCCGGTGGAGATTGAAGCGCTCGACCGAGACCGCATCACCGCGGATCGGCCGCAACTGTGGGCCGAGGGCGCGGCGATCTACCGAGCGACGGGCATCGCATGGCAGAACGCCGAACGCCTCGCCGGTGGGCGCCATCAGCGCTACGAACAGACCGACGTGTGGGAGGCCGAGATTTCGAAGTGGCTGGAGACGCCCACGACATTCCCCGCCGGCCCGCCGCCGAAGACACGACCGCTCGCGATCAGTGAAGTTCTCGCGGGCGCCCTCGGGATGCATCGTCAGTCGATGGACTCGAAGGCCGAGAAGCGGGCAGGGCGAGTATTACGCCAACTCGGATATGAAGCGCGCGCCGTGAAGATTGAAGGCCGCACCGCGCGCCGTTGGGTCGCTAACGGTGTCGCGTAACGGGTGGTAACGGATGGTAACGCCATTTCTCTATATGCACGGTTATGGGTGTTTATAGAGAACAGAGAGAAAAATGGCGTTACCTGCCGTTACCAGTTACCGCGGTCAGCAATTGGCAGCGAAAGGGCACCGGCACCGCCCGAGAGCGACGACGTGGCCGAAAACTTTCGCGGCGCCTATCTACCCGCGCCAGTAATTGCCGCTGATATTTCTGTGGTAGCGTTGAATGACGCCGAGTGCAGGCATTGCATCGGTGAGCTAACTAACTGATTCGGAACAATGCGAACGACGATGGACAACGACGTACCCACACTCATACCCGCAGCGCCTTCGAGCGCAGTCGCCCCGCTCGCCGAGCCCGCACAGCTGACACCGAGGCAAGAGCGCTTCGCCGTTGCTGTCGCTTCGGGCCTGCCCGCCGTCGAGGCGTACGAGACTGCCTATAACGCCGCTGGCTCGTCGCGCGGCACGCTCCGGGTGAACGCGCACCGCGCGCTCCGCCATCCCCGCATAGCGGCCCGCATTCGCGCCCTGATGGACGTCGCGGGCGCTCGCTCGCTGCGCGATACACAGGGCCTCATCGCCGATTTGGAAGAGGCCGTAGAGGCTGACCCCAACGAGCTAGTGACGATCTGGATCGGCGCATGCCGCAATTGCCATGGTCACGGCCATCTCCATCAGTGGATCGACGCCGCGGAGTTCTGCGCCGCTGTCGAAGACGCCGCCCGCATGGGCAAGGCCGCCCCGGACATGGAAGGCGGCTTCGGCTACGACTTCCATCGCGAGCCCGTGCCCGATTGCCCCTCGTGCTGCGGCGTGGGTATCAACAAAGTGCGGTTACAGTCGAGCGGCGAAGTCTCGCCCGGTGCGCGGCGGCTGCTACGCGGTGTTGAGCTGCACCCCGACGGATCGCTGAAGCGGCTGCATCTGCACGACCAAATGGCGATGCGTACCGAGCTGCACAAGCTCCGCGGCCTGCACATCGAGCGATCGTTGAACGTCAACGTCAACGCCAACGTGCCGCCGCTCAAAGACATGACGACCGAACAGGCGTTGGATTTCCTCGAATCACTGAAGCCCACGAAATGAACACCAACACCGACGCCATTGCGCAGGCCACCTATTCCGCTATGTGCGAGCTGCCGCCCTTCGCCGTGCTCGCGAACCAGCTACTCGCCACCGACACCCGCGCCGAACGCGACGCGCTGTTGCGTGATGCCCCGGCCGCCGTGCAAACCGCCGCGCTTCGATACGCCGCCGAGCCCGAGGCGACACGCGAGCGCGATCGTCGGTTGGAATGGATGCGCGAAGACCCGCGCCGCATCTCAGCGCTGCGGCACTACTTCGCCAGCAACGCGGCCGATTTCTGTTCGTCGTTCGGCTATACGACCGACCCGCGCTTGATCGCGAAAAACAAGCTCGCGTTGGTGCCGTTCATCCTGTGGCCGAAACAGCGTGAGTTGGTCGAATGGATGCTGGAGCGATGGCGCAATGGCGAGCCCGGCACGGTCGTGAAGTCTCGCGACGTCGGCGCCTCGTGGGTCGCGTCGGCGTTGCTGTGCTGGCTCGCGATCTTCAACAAGAATTTCGCCGCCGGCCTCGCGAGCGCCACGGAAGCGAAGCTCGATCGGTCATCCGATCCCGACACGCTGTTTTTCAAGATTCGCGAGTTCATGAAGCACATGCCGCCGGAGTTCAATGGCGGCTACGATCCCGACCGCACGTCGTTTTACCTGCGAATCACGTTTCCCGAGACGGGCTCAAGCATCACGGGCGAGGCGGGCGATCAGGCCGGCCGCGGCGGTCGCAAATCGCTTTACATCGTTGACGAGTCCGCGCACTTCGAGCGGCCGAAGCTCATCGACGCCTCGTTGGCGGCAACGACGGATTGCCGCATCGACATGTCGTCGGTGAATGGCATCGGCAATTCGTTCTATGAGCGCGCCCACAACCCGGAGATTCCGCGGTTCGATCTGACGTGGCGCGATGACCCGCGAAAGGATGATGCGTGGTACGCGCAGAAAGTCGCGACGCTCGATCCCGTGATCGTCGCGCAGGAAATCGACGCGAACTTTGCGGCGGCTGTCGAAGGCGTCGTGATCCCGAGCCCGTGGGTACAAGCGGCGGTCGGTTTACTCGAGAAATTGGATCTAAAATCGACGGGCAAACGCTTCGCGGGACTCGACGTCGCCGATCGCGGCCAGGACAAAAACGCGTTCGCGGTTCGCCACGGAACCTTGTTAGAGCACGTCGAGAGCTGGAGCGGCGCGAACTCCGACATCTTCGGCACGACGGCCAAGGCGTTTCGGCTGTGTGACGAGCGCGAGCTGACGGAATTCGACTTTGACGCCGACGGCTTGGGCGCCGGTGTGCGTGGCGACGCGCGCGTGTTGAACGAATCGCGAGAGAAAGCACCGATCACCGTTCGCGAGTATCGCGGCAGCTCGTCGCCGATGTTCCCCGAGCAAAAAGTGCCGCGCACCAACCGCAGGAACGAGGATTACTACGCCAACCGCAAGGCGCAGGCGTGGTGGCACCTCCGCGCGCGGTTCAACGAATCGTGGAAAGCCTCACGCGGCGAGCCGTACGACGCGGAGATGATCATCAGCATCGAGCCGAAGATTCCCGAGTTGTCGCGCCTCGTGGCCGAGTTGAGTCAGGCGACAGTGAGCGAGACCGGCACCGGGAAATTGCAGATCGACAAAGTAGGGGACGGCGAGCGCTCGCCGAACCTCGCGGATGCGGTCGTGATTGCCTTTGCGCCCCGCCGTCGCGGATTCAACATCAGCGAAGAGACGGTGAAAAGCCTCGAACGTGATGTGCCATACGCCGGGCGCGACGAGCGCGAGGCGATGGCCGCAGGTTGGGGCGACGCTGGCGAGGTGTGGTGATGGACACCGCGGCATTCCGGGTGCGCAACGCGCCGTTGCCGGCCGCGCTCAACGTCAGCACGCGTTCCCTCGACCGCTGGCGCGTTGCGCATGACGTGGCGCATCGGCTTGCCGAGCTGCCGTACGACTACGCGCTGACGAAACTCACGAAGCACACGCCCGAGATGCGGGCAATGATCCGGCTGCGTCTCGATGCGCAACACGGCCGGCGCGCGGATTGGCTGACGAATAGTTAGCGGTGTTTGTCCGCGTGTTTGTCCGTGCGTCTGCGGACAATCGTCGCTAGATTGAAGTTGCTCGATATGGGGAACCGACACGGCTCCGAGAAATGCCGCTTTCACCCCGCCGTAGGTTTGTCGGTTTGCGACGGCATCGAGCACGCTCGCCGTTTGTGATTTTTCGGCGAGCACCCGGCGCCCCGTCCGTCCTACGCATGTGCGGACGGGGCGTCATCTTCCACACCGAGCAACGTATGGCCGACGAGAAAACCTGCACCGTCATTTGTGTGCCGCCCGGCGGTCTCACGCTGACCGAGCGCGCGCCGCTGCACGCGATGGACTCCGCCCCGACCCGCGTTCAGCTGAAGTACGGAAAGAACGAAGGAATCTCACGAGCATTCATCGAGCGATGGGCCGGCGATCCCGGCCTATCCATCACCAAAGTCCCATTCCTCAATTACATTTTCATCGACAAGGCTTGAGCCAATGAACACCCATCTTCCGACGTACCTAACTAGCGCCGCGTGGCTTCGCGAGAGCGGCTACGCACCGGCACCGATCGCACCCGGCCATCGTATGCCCGCGGGACCGTGGGCAGCGATTCAGCTCATGTACGACGAACGGACGCACCCCGACGAGCTGGCCGCGGTGTTCACCGCACTCCCGGCTCCCCGCGGGCCCGGCGGTGTCGATGATTTCAAGGCGACCCACCTCGTCACGCTCACAGTGAATGCGCGCGGTGATCTAAGCGCGCAGTTAGCGGCGGTCGTCGCCAAGTACGTCGGGGCGGCGAAGTGTCCAGTACGCGTGTCGGCCGACGGCGAGCGCGTCTATCTATTCGCAGCCGCAACGAACGCAGTATTCACCGAGAAGCGCGCATATCTCGAATACTCAACGGTCGCGCTGAACTATTGTCCCGAGTGCATCGCCGTTGGCGCGGATCATGAGGGTCAGCCCTACGAATGGCCGCAGGGCGATCTGTTCGCGGTACGCCGCGCCGAGCTGGCGTCGCTCGACAACGACTCGTGCGACGCACTGATGGCAGACATCCAAGAGTTGTTCGCCAAGCTCGCGCCGCCCGCGCCTCCGCCCGCGCCGCGCGTCGCGAAACCCATCGTCGCAGCCGGCGCGCGGCTCACGTGGGAGAACAAGCGCGCTCGATTGCAGCTCGCCGAGAATGGTTGGGATGTGGTGCCGGTCCCATTCGGCCGACAGTCCCCGGACAACCGCGTGCGGATGGGGCAGACCGGCGAATATCTCTTCGATCGAAAGAAGCCCCCGAGCGAGTTCGGTGTGGGCGTCGTCACGTCACTGGACCGAAGCACGTTCGTAGCGCTCGAAGTGTCGAGCCGTTCCGCTGAAGTCGCCGCCGATCTGGAAAAGCTCGGTATCAGCGACAAGACGGGCTCCATCGTCGCCGGCATCGCTGCGTTGATCAAACAGTTCGCGGGCGATGCGAAGGTGCCGGTGCGCCGCACCTCGACCGGCTCTCAACTGTTCCTTTTCCGCAGCGCCGGCAGCTACAGCGCCGCCGGGCTGAGACGGCTACTCACCGTGCCCGGCACGCCCGGAACTGCGGTGACTCTGACGTTGATCGCGCGGACCGCGTGCGTGGTGTTCAGCGGCGACGACGCAGCCGGGAAGCCGTACACGTGGGAGAACGACTTGCTGTCCACGAAGCAAGGCGAGCTGCCGGAGTACCGCGCCAAAATACTGAACGATATCGAGGCGTTCATGGAGGCGGGCGCAGGGTTGTTAGACAAGGCGCGCGAGGGGGCCACGCCGGCCAAGCGAGCACGGAAGGGGGGAATTAACCACTAGGAATCGGGTTCGGGCTCGTGTGGTGGCGCCAAAGCTGCTAAGGTCGCTGGATTGGGAGGTGCCTAACATGATTGCGATACTTGGCATCAGCATAGTGCTTGGCGTCTTTCTTTTTTGGCTAGCGCGGTATTCGAAGGCGCCCAAGTGGCTGCTGTGGTCGATTTTGGTTTTCGGCCTGTTAGGTTCGACGCAAGTTCCGCGTCAGGGTAGCGACGATGACGGCTCGCAGACGAACGGAAAGATCATCGCGGGTTCGATCATGTGAGGCGTCGCTCTTG